>NZ_LRRB01000269.1 GCF_001646865.1 Aldersonia kunmingensis
CGGTGTTTTCACCCAGCCGTCACGCAAGGCGATCACCGTCTTCGCCGCAGAGTTCACGGGAGAACTGGCGTTCGTCTCGAGCAACACCTTCGAGATGGAATGGCCGCCGCGTTCGGGCAAACGACAGGAGTTCCCGGAAATCGACGATGCGCGGTGGTTTTCCTTCGCGGTCGCAGAGACGAAATTGGTGAAGGGGCAGCGGCCGATCATCGCAGCCCTTCGTGAACTGATCGATACCGACTAGCTTTCACCTGCTTGGCGGCGCAGGTGCAGGTCGAGCCCGCTTTCGACCACGGCGCTCGGCGCCGATCCCGTCCCCCTGAGCAGCGCGACGCCCATCGCGATCAACCAGCCGCACCACAGCACATAGCCGGCGAAGTTCGCGAGATCGGCCAGCTCGACGCCGAGCGGGATGACGACCCCGGTGGCGATGAGTGCGGCCGAGCCGAAGCCGAGGTAGCTCAGCCAGCGGCCGCCCACCCCACGGGCGACGGTTCCGGCTACCAGGACGGTGAACGTGGCGGTCAGCGCATAGCCGATGGTCTCGCCCACCACGGTGCCCAGCCACACGTGCAGCGTCTCGAAGGTGTCCGTGGCTGCCGCTGCACGGTCGGGGTGTTGCGCGTCGGCGGCGAGGCCGGGCACGAACAGGATCCAGCGCGAGAGCCCGATCACCTGAACCGCAGCGGCCGCGATGCCGAGTCCGGCAATCCAGCGACCAACGACTCCACCCGCGAGCCTGCCGAGCAGGTAGCCGATCGGCGCGAGCATCGCCGCACCAAGGAGCAGTACGAAGAACCAACCGGAGACCGCCGCCTGATTGGCCCGGTAGAGCTCGAGAATGTCCGCCGCCGGCTCGGCGAGGATGTCGGGATATTGGAAGATCGAGCCGAGCGCGGTGAACCCGGCGATGGCGAGCCCGGCTGCCCCGATCATCGCGACAGCCGCGACGCGGCGAGCGGCAGAGCCATCGGTGTGCGCGTAAGTGGTCATGACACGACGGTGACGAGTACCGCTGACGATCCGCTGACGCCGCGTTGACGGCATAGGCTCGCAATCGTGCTGACCATCGCGGTGCTCGGCCCTGTCGAGGTGTTCCGCGACGGTATGCGCGTCGCCGTGCCGAGTGGCAAAAGCACCGAGGTGCTCGTTCGGCTCGCGCTCGATGCCGGTACCCCTGTGCGCGCCGAACAGCTGATCGACGACGTGTGGGGCGAGTCCGCAGCCCGCACCGGTCGCAACACGCTGCAATCGAAGGTGTCGCAGTTGCGCAAGGTGCTCGGCGACGCGATCCGCGCCGAACACGGCGGGTACACCCTCGCGGTCTCCCCCGATGCGATCGATGCGCTGCGCGTCGCCCACCTCGCTGAGACGGCCACCGGTTTGCTCCGAAGCGACCCCGCGTCGGCCTCCGACGCCGCGGCCGCGGGCCTGGCCCTGTTTCGCGGCCCCGTGCTCGCTTCCGCGGGCGAGGGCGATTGGCTGGCGCCGCAACGCGCCCGGCTGACCGAGATCCGGCTCGGCCTGCTCGAGGATCAACTCGCGGCCGAGGTCGAACTAGGCGGCGGCGGTGCGGTCATCGGCCGGCTCGAGGCGCTGGTCGCCGAAAACCCACTGCGCGAACGTCTGTGGCACTCGCTCATCACTGCGCTCTATCGTGCGGGCCGACAAGCCGACGCGCTTGCCGCCTACACCAAGATCCGCGCGATCCTGGCCGGTGAACTCGGTGTCGATCCCGGCCCGGAGTTGCAGGAACTCGAACGAGGAGTGTTGCGGCACAACGAAAGCCTGCTTGCCACAACGCCACATCCGCGGCCGCGGATCGGCAATCTGCCCCGGATCGGGACCGATCTCGTGGGTCGCGGGACCGAGCTCGGCCTGCTGCACCGCGTGCTCGAACCCGGTTCGCTCGTCACACTTCTCGGGCCCGGCGGTATCGGAAAGACGCGGCTTGCCATCGAAACCGCTCGTACCGCCGATCTTTCCGGTGGGGCATGGCTGATCCGCCTCGAGCACGCCGATCCCTCCACCGACCTGGAACTGCTCGTCGCCGAGACGCTCGGACTGTCCGGCACTTCGCAGCTCGCTGACCGACTGGCGGGTGCGGCGACGTTGCTCGTCCTCGACAACTGTGAGCAGGTCGCCGACGCTGTCGCCGAACTCGCCGACCGACTGCTCGACGCAGCGCCGGGCCTGCGACTACTCGCGACGAGCCAGCATCGTCTGGGTGCCGAGGGCGAGCATGTGGTCGGCCTCGACCCGCTTCCGCCCGCGGAGGCGGTCGAGCTCTTCGCGGCACGGGCGGCGCAGTGGCCCAGCGACATAGCGCGCGGCCTCGATCCCGCAGATCCCGCGGTCGCCGATATCTGCCGCTACCTCGACGGGCTCCCGTTGGCCATCGAACTCGCTGCGGCGCGGATCAGGACGCTCTCGCTCACCGACATCGCCCAACTGCTCGGCGACCGTTTCACCCTGCTGCGTGATCCTTCGAGCACCAAGCCCGAACGCCGCCGGGCGCTACGCGCGACGATCGAGTGGAGTTACGAACTGCTCGACGAGTCCGACCGGCACGGTCTGTGGGTTTTGGCCGGGTTCACTGGCGGGGCACGGCTCGACGCTTTCGAACACGTGCTCCCGGCGCTCGACGTGGATGAGGCAGCGCTCGATGTCGTTGCGCGACTGGTCGACCGGTCCCTCGTGACCGTCACCGAATCCGGCACCGGCACCACCCGCTACGGACTACTCGACAGCATCCGGGAATTCGCACTCGACGCATCCCGCACCGCCGGCCGCGACGCCGAAATTTCGGCCGCGCATGCCGGCTGGCTCGCCGAAGTCGCCGACGAGACAGTGTCCACCGTGCGCGGACCGGCGCAGGCACAACGCGTCGTCCTCGCCCGTGAGGAGCGCCTCAATATCGATGCGGCACTCGGCTGGTGCGCGAATAACGACCCTCTGCTCGGACTGCGGATCGCGAACGGATTCGGTTGGGCCTGGGTCGTTCTCGGCGACGGCGTCGCCGGCGCGGTGCGGGTGCGAGACGCGCTCGACGCGGCGGACGGCCAGGCCGACCCGCGTGACCGTGTCCTGGCATTGTCCCTGTCGGGCTGGCTGGAGGCGTCGGCCGGTGACGTGGAACGCGCGGGCGCCGAACTCGATGAAGCACTGCGCCTCGCGGAGTCTGTCGGGGATGTCACGTTGGTGGCGGATGTCGAGCGGCACTTGGCCTTCCAAAGGCTGATGCAGGGCCAATTCGCCGATGCTCTCGTCCTGGCAGAGGGCGCCGAAGCAGTCAATGTCGCGCTGGGACGACCATGGGAAGAGGCAGCGAGCCTGCTGCTCGGTGCGTCGGCGGCCATGATGCTCGGCGATTCCATCGAGGCAGCCCACACAGCCGAACGCGCGGTCACCGAACTCCGGCCGCTCGACGACGCGTGGGGCATGGTGCACGGCCAGGCGATCCTGGGCGCCATCGCGCAGGCTGAAGGCCGATTCGATTCCGCCGCAAAATATTTGGCGACCGCAGCGGACGAGTCGGATCGCCTCGGTTTCGCGGGCCAGGCGGCTTACCACCGGACCAGCCTCGGGCGGGTGCAGCAACAGAGCGGCGATGCCGCTGCCCGCGCGACACTGGAACGCGCCCGCGCCGCAGCCACCGACAGCAAACCGGCACGCGCGGCCGCGCGGCTGACCGCCGTTCTCGCCGCGGCGCGCAGCGCCGGTGACGCCGAGACCGAGGTGCTCACTCTCGATGCGCTGGCCCGGATCGCGGCCGACGATGGCCGGACCGACGCGGCCATCGAACTGCTCGGCGAGGCCGACGCTCGCCGTCCGCAGGCTGTGCATCTTGTGGACGAGATCGACCGTGTCGATGCCGGTATTGCCCGTGGCCTCGTCCTCGCGCGCACCGCCAAGCCGACCTGACCGATTCGCCGGTGGTGTCCGGGTGGCCTGGTAGCAATTGGCATATGGAGTTCTCGACCGCACACCGCCGGGCTCGACTGGTCACGCGGCACCACCTGGCCGGCACGGCGGCCAACCCGGTCGACGCGGCCAGCGGCGTCGCGGTCCTACATGCGACCGAACCCGCGTCGGTCTACCTGTCGATCCTCGCCCGCTGCCCATCCGTATCGATCACCGATATCTCCCGGGTGCTGCACGACGACCGGAGCCTCGTGCGGATGATGGCCATGCGCCGCACCTTGTTCGTCGTGCCCGCCGACGAGGTGCCGATCGTCCACCACGCGGCCGCGCTCGATATCGCTGCACAGCAACGCAAGCGACTGCTCACCCAGCTGCGGACGCTGCCCACCGAGCCGGAGCTGCCGGACGATCTCGAAGGGTGGCTCGAATCGGTGGAATCGTCGGTTGAGCGTGCGTTGGTTGCCCGCGGTTCCGCGTCCGCCGCGCAACTCTCTACCGATGAGCCGCGCCTGCGCACGGCACTGCTGCCCACGACCGATAAGAAGTGGGACGTCAAGCGCAACATCACAACCCAGGTGCTCGTGCTGATTTCTGCCGAGGGCCGGATCGTGCGGGCCGCGCCGCGCGGCGACTGGACATCCCGCGCGCACACGTGGGAGCCGGGCGAGGCCTGGTGGCCCGGCGGGATCACATCCGTCGACAACGCAAGGGCCCGATTGGTCGAAATGTATTTGCGCCGTTTCGGTCCCGCGACCGAGGCCGACGTCGCGTGGTGGACCGGGTGGGCCCTCGGTACGACCCGAAAGGCGATCGCGGCACTCGATACGGTCGATGTCGGGTGTGGGCTCGTACTTGCCGACGACGCGCATCCCGACGAGCCCATCGAACCCACCGTCGCCCTGCTGCCCACACTGGACCCGACTCCGATGGGCTGGAAACAACGCGACTGGTACCTGCCGGAGGACATCACTCCGTTGTTCGACCGGAACGGCAATATCGGGCCGACCATCTGGTGGGGCGGCGAGGTGATCGGCGGGTGGGCGGTGCGCCCGGACGCCTCGATCGCGTTCCAACTGCTCGAAGACCGCGGCAAGGCGGCGCAACGAGCGGTCGCCGACGCGGCGGAGGCGTTGAGCCCGCGCCTCGAAGGCAGAGCGGTCGTACCGACGTTCGTCACACCGCTGGAGAAACAACTGCGCACGCTCGGCACATAGCGCTTCCCGCGCCCGGCGCGCATCGCTTACGCGCAGTGCCGTCCGTCTCACCAGCGCGCACCGGCCTCGAGCGCACGAAGTCGGTAATCTCGCAACCAGTACCCGAACCGCCGTCCACGAGGTCACACATGCCGAAAACTCCCCTGCCCGCGGATGCCGCCGAGATGCTCGCGCGCCCGAACTACGCAACGATCACCGCGGTCCGGCCCGACGGTCAGCCGGTCTCGGTGGCCACTTGGTACATGTACGAGGGCGGCCGCGTTCTGGTGAACATGGACAACCGCCGCAAGCGCATCGACTACCTGCGCAAGGACCCGCGCATCAGCCTCACCGCGATGGATCCCGCGGACTGGATCACGCACCTGTCCGTCCAGGGGCGGGTCGTCGAGTGGGTCGAGGACGAGAGTCTCGCCGATATCGATCGCATCGCCGAGCACTACACCGGCAAGCCGTACGTCGTCCGCAGCCGTCCCAGGGTCAGCGCCTGGATCGAAATCGACTCCTGGCACGGCTGGGGCGCCCTCAAACAGAGCTGACCGGAGCAGCCATGACTTCCGCCGCGCCGCCGAAGATCGACCTGCGTTCCGACACGGTCACCATGCCGGACCCCGAGATGCGGGCGGCGATGGCCGCGGCCGAGGTCGGGGATGACGTCCTCGACCACGACCCGACGATGGCCCGGCTCGAGGAGCGCGTCGCCGAACTAGTCGGGCTGCCGGCCTCCCTGTGGGTGCCGAGCGGCACGATGGGCAACCTCATTGCGCTCATGCTGCACCTCCGGCGAGGTGACCGGTTTCTCGCACCCGAACACGCACATGTCCTCGGCTCCGAACTCGGTACTGCGGCATGGATCGCGAACGGGATGCCCGAGGCACTCCCTCATGACGCCGGGCCGGGCCGCCCGACGCCCGACACCGTTCGCCGGGTCGCGGGCGGCGCCGGTCCGTATTACACGCTGACGACCCGGCTGCTGTGCCTGGAGAACTCGCACAACTTCTCCGGCGGCGCCGTGATCCCGCAGGACGAATGGACTGCACTCGGTGCCGCGGCACGTGACAGCGGCCTGCTCGTACACCTCGACGGTGCTCGAATCTGGAATGCCGCTGTCGCCCTTGATGTTTCACCTTCAGCGCTAGCGGCAGGCGCGGACACGGTGCAGGTGTGCCTGAGCAAGGGGCTGGGCGCGCCCGTCGGATCGGTGCTCGCCTCCGACGCCGATCGCATCGCCGAGGCACGCCGCATTCGGAAGATGCTCGGCGGCGGTGTCCGCCAGGGCGGCGTACTCGCCGCCGCAGGCCTGGTCGCGGTGGGATCGATCGACCGCCTGGCCGATGATCACGCCAACGCGACCCGCCTCGCAGCAGGCCTGCGTGAACTGGGCTTCGACGCGCTCGAGCCGGATACGAACATCGTCCTCGTCGATCTGCCGAACCCCGTGGCCGCCGCAACTCGGCTAGCAGCGCTGGGTATCGGCGCAAGCGTCACCGCGGGCAAGCTCCGCTTCGTCACCCATCGCGATGCGTCAGCGGGCGATATCGAGACGGTGCTGCGTGCGATCGCAGACGATCCGACGGTATTGGCGGTCGAGGTGGGCGCGCGCTAATCCGCCATCGCGTGCTTTGGCTTGCGCCCGCGCCGCTTGCGTTTGCCCGCTGGCTCGAGTGGCTCGCCGGCCGCGAGGCGTGCCTGCGCCGCACGCAACTTGGTCAGCGCGCGATGCTGCGCCACTCGAACGGCGCCGGGTGTGCTGCCGATCGTCTCGGCCACTTCCTCCGCCGACATGCTGAGCGCCAGTCGGAGAATGAGCACATCCCGATCCTTCTCCGGCAGCGTCGCCAACAGCCTGCCAACCTCTTCGCTGGCCTCGAACGCGAGCACCTTGTCCTCGGGGCCGGTATCTGTGTCGACCGCATCAGGGACGTCGGCCATCGAATCGGCTCTGTTCCGGGCGGCCCAGCGATGTACATCGGCGACCTTGTGCGCAGCGATGCCGTACACGAACGCGATGAACGGCCGGGACTCGTCGCGGTAGCGCGGCAGCGCAGTGATCACCGCAAGGCAGATCTCCTGTGCCACGTCGTCGGCCGTGGCGCCACCCCGGTCCCCGAGTCCGAGCTTGCCGCGGCTGTATCGCATCGCGATCGGGCGCACGATCTCGAGCATTCGGGCGAGCGCGTTGCGGTCACCCTTGCCGGCGGGCTCGACCAGACTGTCGAGCTCGGCGAGGCGCTTGGCCTCCACGTCGACAAAAAGATCTTCGTCCGGCTCGGAATCGTCGGTAACAGGACCGAGGCCGGACCGGTCCGGCCGTTCGGCTATGGCGAAATCGGGAGGAAGGCGGTCGGGCTCGGTCGGCACCGATATCACGGTGTGCATCGCGACTGCGGTCTGTGTTTGCAGGGAATTCGGCCGACCGTCGCCTGCAATCGGGGGGTCTTCGACCTCAAGCCACCACAAAATACGCTCCTCATTCCCCCGATTGAATCGGGTAGCGCATTATAGGACGAGAATCACATTTAGGTCCAGCGTCCAACATCGTTCGCAAGGCGAATGTTATCGCCGTGCGACCTGCGGTACATCAATTTGACGAGATTCCGCCCGACGCCCGACGCGGGCGCCCGCACCCCGCGCTGCGTGGTCTTCCAGCACGGATAGGTACCGCCCACCTGCGATTCGAGTAGCCGACTACGGGCGACCGGGCCGCCCCACGGCCGCATCCTCGACGGCACAGCCAACTCGACCGAGGAGTCACCATGACCACGATTACGACCGAGCACCTCACCGAACGCGACGATCAAGGCTTCGACCGAGTGCTCAACATCATCCCGTCGAAGGGCACCGAGACCGACTGGCAGTTCACCACTGCCCTGGCCGCCGGCGAAATCGCTCGGGCCGCCGCGTTGCCGTCGGCGCACGATCTGCGCGAGCCGTGGTGGACCATCGGCGACCAGGAAGACACCGGGTCCTGCGTCGGCTGGGCCACCGGGGACGGGGTGATGCGCTACACCCTGGTGAAGGCCGCCCGCATCGGTTCGAACGAGCGCATCTCGCCAAGGTTCATCTGGATGAGTTCCAAGGAGACCGACGAGTTCAGCTCGTTCCCCGGCACATTCATCGAGAGCGGCGGCACCTCACTGAAGGCGGCGATGGAGGTCTGCCGCAAGTACGGGGTGGTCACCGAGGAACTACTGCCCTTCCACATCGCGACCAAGATGTACACCGGCGACGAGCAGGCATTCTGGGCCGCGGCGGCGCAGCGCCGGATCCGCTACTACAACCTCGACAAGAGCCTGGACCGCTGGAAGGAATGGCTGGTCAAGACCGGGCCGATTCTCGTCGCACTGCAGGTCGACTCGGAGTGGATGGGTGCGACAGCCAACGGCGGCATCGTGGACGCCTACCGCGGCGATCCACGCGGCGGCCACGCCGTCACGGTGGTCGGTTACCGCGCAGACGGCAGGTTCATCGTCCGCAACAGCTGGGGCACGGACTGGGGTGACAAGGGCTTCGCCTACGTCTCACCGCAGTACATTGCGGACGCGTTCTTCTCCGAGTCCTACGGTGTCCAGCTTTAGCGGACTACCGCGATCCGGGCTCTCCGGCCAACCGAACGCGCTCGGCGAGCTCTTCGTCGGCGTCCTTCTCGACGAGCATCGGGATGTACACGCGCACGGACGACGTGGCGTACTGCGCATAGGCCGCGGCGACAACCTCAGCCACGACGGTCGTCGACAGCTGCGGGTACCGGCCGGTGAGCCGCTCAGCAACGACCGCCATCGTTCGTTCCTCATCGAATGAAAGCTCCACAAGCGAAGTATCCCAGCCGTTCATCCGACGTTAAACAACAGCGATTCACTTCCCGGCATCACCCGCCCGGGAGCTCGAGGTTTCGGAGAGATGTCCGAATCGTCAACCAGACCGAGAGAATACCGTCAAGTAACGTTTAACTTCTCGCAACCATTTCGATGCCAATTCGTCATCACCCCAGCGCACTCTTGCTCCGGTTGAACGAAATCCCGCCACCCGGAACGTCCCGGTTGGTCGAAACACGTTCTGCTCCAACACCTCCCGCTAGAGCAAGACACAGAAGGGTCGAACACGAACATGAGGACGAGGAACTACGTCGCCGCTGCGGCGTTGGCTGCCACCGCGGTTGCTTCCGCTGCAGGCACCGCGACTGCGGCCCCTGCGCCCACTGCCGATCCCGCACAGCCCGTTGTGACCAACGCCACCGATTTCCTCGGTGCCGTCGCACATCAGGTGCTGGACCCCGCGGCCGCTTCTGCACAGCCTGTTGCCCTGGTGCTCCCGACCGGGACCGTCACCGTTGGTGGCGGCCAGATCGGTATGACCGGCCCGAGCGGCACCATGTCGGTCGGCGCCCCGCTCGCGCCGGTGTCGGCCGCGCTGGCCCCAGTTGCTCCGGCCCTGCTCGGCACCGTTGATTCGGCGCTGCCGGCCCCGGCCGCAGCCCCTGCTGCCGCCACCCCGGTCGCGGCGGCCGCCACCGTCCCCGGCGTGCACCAGGTTGCCGACGCACGTTTCAAGACGTGGCAAGAGCGCGAGCAGTGGGAATTCAACCGCCTGAAGGACGGCGTCTCGATGACCGGCACGATCGCTTCGGCGACCGGCGCGGCCATCGGTGGCGTCACCGGTTGTGCCGTTGGTGCAGCGGCAGCAGTCCCGATCACGGGTCCGCTCGCCGCCCTGGGCTCTCCGATTATCGGGTGCGCGGCGGGTGCCGCGGCGCTCGGCGCCCTTGGCGCCGCCGGTGTCGGCCTGCTGATCACTCTGCCGGTTGCCGCTGGCCTCGGTATCAACTACCTGGTGCAGACCCAGGCAGTGCCGTTCGTACCGCCGCCGGCCGCCGCGAAGTAGTAACGAAACACCCAGCAACACAAGAACATCCCGGCGGGCTCGCGAGAGCCCGCCGGGATGTTTCGTTCAACCGGCGATCGCCCGGACCGGTTCGGTCGCCGGAGCCGAACGCCTACCCCAGCCGTACGGTGGCGACCGCACGGCCGAAGATTTTGCGTCCCGCCGACATTGCGGTCAGCGCAATGACCGCGGTGCGGTTCTCCTCGTCGATCGAGCGAACCTTGCCGGTCAACTCGATGGCTGCCCGGGATTCAGCCGGGACGAACACCGGACTGCTGAAGCGAACCGAGAGTTCGCCGACGGCGCCCGGATCACCGAGCCAATCCCCGACATAGCTCGCGGCGATCCCCATGCTCAACATTCCGTGCGCCACCACGCTGTCGAGCCCGACCATCGACGCGACCCGATCGCTCCAATGGATCGGATTCGGATCGCCGGATACGCCCGAGTACGCAACAAGGTCGCCACGCGTCAGCTCGAACGAGCGAGCCGGGAGCGGATCCCCGACCGACACGCTCTCGAACCGGCGATCCGGCGAAATCACCATGGGCGCAGCAGGTGCCGGACCGGAATAGTCACGTATCGGCGCAAATTCGCAGCGGAACCCGCTACTGATTCCCGTCCCCGAAACACCGGCGACCGCACGCACCAGGTCCTCGTCGATCTCGCCGCCACTGCGGGCCACCACCGTCGTCCAATTGGACTGAACCGCGCCGCCGTCACCGTCGGTGAGGTCGACTGCGAAGACGAAGGTGTCCTGACCGTGCACCTGTCGGAACGACTCGAGCCAGACGACGCAGCCCAACCGATCCCCGGCGACAATCGCCCGATGCGACACGATTCGCTGCTCGGTGTGCAGCACTTGGCTGAGGTCGTATCGCGGGAGGAATTCCTCGAAGATCCGCTTCTGGATGATCGCGCCGAGAATGGCCGTGGTCGTCAGCGGGGCAACGAGTCCCGCGTGTCCCATTGCCCGCGCCTCGTGTTCGACGTGATGCGCCGGGTCGCCGGCCTTGACCGCCTCCGCGAACTCGCGGATCTTCTCCCGCCCAACCTCGTAATAGTCGACGATGCGATATCGACGGCCAACCATCGCCGCCGCATCGATGGCGGCAAGATCCTTGCCGGGCGCGTCGAGCACCTCGGACGTCACGACTAGGCGCTCCTCGCGAGGCTGAACTGCATCACGTCGATGTAGCCCTTGCGGAAGTAATCCGCGCAGCCGGTGAGGTACCTGATGTAGGTGTTGTATGTGTCTTGCGAGGTGATCGCGGTCGCCTCGTCACGATGTGCGGTCAAGTTCCTCGCCCAGGTATCGAGTGTGCGGGCGTAATGCTGTTGCAGCGGATGGATCCGCTCGCAAGTGAAGCCGCCGGCCTCCGCGTACCGCACAACGTGCTCCGGCTCCGGCAACTGCCCGCCGGGGAAGATCTCCGTCGCGATGAACCGCAGGAACTGGAGGACTTCACGGTTCAACGGCAGACCCTTGTCCCGGATCTCGTGTCGGTTGTACCGGGTGATCGTGTGTAGCAGCATTCGCCCGTCTTCGGGCAGTATCGTGCGACAACGATCGAAGAAGTCGGCATATCTCTCATATTTGAAATGCTCGAAAGCACCAATGCTAACTATTCGGTCGACCGGTTCATTGAACTCTTCCCAACCTTGCAGCCGCACCTCGGCCTGGCGGTCGCCCGCATGCTTTTCGAGCAATTCCTTGTCATGTTCGTATTGGTTCGCACTCAGCGTTAGACCGATGACATTGACGTCGTATTTCTCCATGGCCCTGACCATTGTGGAGCCCCAACCGCAGCCGACGTCGAGCAGGGTCTTTCCCGGATGAAGATCGCATTTGCCCAGCGCCAGATCAACTTTCGCCAATTGAGCCTCGTGCAGCGTCATATCGTCGCGCTCGAAATACGCGCAGCTATAGGTGCGCGATTGATCGAGGAAGAGCGCGAAGAAATCGTCGGAGAGGTCGTAGTGCGCCTGAACATCTGAATAGAAGGGCCTGAGCTTCGCCATATGAGAGCCTTCTTTGCTCGTGGTGGGCTGTTACACGACGCTGTCCGCCACGGTAACCAGACCCGGAGCAAACTTCCGGCGATTCGGCTTGCCACCCCAAAGCAACGGAAGAAAAAACTAGGCGTTTGTACCATTCTTCGGAAGGTCATGTCGGCGCACCCGACCCGGTGCAAGGAACACCAGAGCAGCCGCTATCGCGAGAGTGACCAGCATCAGTATTACGCTTGCCCGTTCCGCGCCGTACAGAAACGCACTATCGGCAAAAGCCGCGAGCGAATTCCCGGCCGGGCCTGCTGCGTCCGCAACCTCGAGTGCTGCCGCAAGCGAATCCGACACAGGGCCGCGGGCCTCGGCCGGTAGTTGCGGCAGCGCTGGTGCGATCTTGTCGGCATATCCCGCGGCGAGCACACTACCGGTGATGGCAATACCGATGGCTGCACCGAATTCCCTGGTCACGTCGTTCACGGCGGCTGCGACGCCGTGTTTCTCGGCAGGCGTGGCGCCCATAATCGCCGTGGTCGCCGGGGACGCGGACAGGCCCGCCCCGATGCCAAGCACGAGCAACCCCCACACCAGATCGCCGTAGTCGGATTCCACGGTCGTGCGGCTGATCAGCCATAGCCCAATCCCCAGCGCAGCCATCCCGCTCGCGCACATCGCACGCAGGCCGATCTTGTCCGACAGCCACGGGGCGACAACCCCGATCAACACGATTGGTCCGACGATCGGACCGAGGGCGACAGCCGATAGGAGCGGGCCGTAGCTCAGAATGAGTTGCAGGTACTGGACCAACACGAAAAAGATCGCGTACATCGCGGCGTTCTGGCCCGTGAGTGTCAGTGCCGCGGCAGAGAAGCCCCGATCCCGAAAGAGCTCCAACGGCAGCAGCGGGTGCTCGACGCGCAACTCGATCGCGATGAACACCGCGGTCGCGACAATCCCGATAACCAATCCGCCGTACACAATTGGCGAGGACCAGCCGTGTGTGGGTCCCTCGGTAAGCGCTATCACGAGCGATCCGACCGCAATCGTGACGGCGAAGCCACCGGCGACGTCGATCCGGTGCGGGGATTCGTCGCGTGACTCCGGGAGCGCGAATGCGAGCGCCGTCAGGACCAACGAGCCAACGGCGAATGAGACGAACAGAGACTGCCACGACCACCAACTCAGCAGCAGTCCCGAGCCGACCATTCCGATCGCCGCACCCGAGCCGGCCACACCCGCCCAGAGGCCGACCGCACGGCCGTGCTGCTGCTCGGGCAGCGTCGACGTGATCAGCGAGAGCGTCGACGGCATAACGAACGCCGCGCCGACGCCGGCGATAACGCGGGACACGACGAGCCACAACGGCTGATCCACTAGCAGCGGAATGACCGACGCCGCGGCGAAGATCGCGAGTCCGGCGATCAGTGTCTGTCGCCGGCCGAACCGGTCCCCGATCGCACCCGCGGGCAGCACCAGGCAGGCCAGCGCCACGGTGTAGCCGTCGACGATCCAGGTCAGTTGCGCCTGCGTCGCTCCGGTCTCGCGCGCCATCTCCGGCAATGCGCTGTAGAACGCCACCATCGAGGCGATGACCAGCGCTAGAGCGAAGCAGACGACTGCCACGGTCCACCATTGCCGCATCGACGCGCGATTCGAGTCTGCGCGGGTTTCCGCGGTAATCGTTTCTATGACAGTCACTAACTCTCCCAAACAAATGTGTACCGGTGGTATCGCTTCGCTACTAGCGATATCACTCGAGCCCGCGACCGCGATAGACTCCGCGCGTCCGCCCGACTGTTGTATGCAACACATCTCCAAGGCAGGCAATGAGCGATAACTCGAAGACGACAACCAAGACCGAGGAGCCGGTGAGCGTCGACCCCCGGCGGCAACGCTCCCGGGCACGACTGCTCGATGCGACCACGGAGCTGCTGCTCAGTGGCGGTATCGACGCGGTGACCATCGACGCAGTCACCCGGGTGTCCGGGGTCGCGCGCACCACGCTCTATCGGCACTTCCCCAGCAGTACCGAACTGCTCGCCGCGGCCTTCGAGCGCCTGATTCCGCCGGTGTCCCCGCCGCCCGATATCGGGTCGCTGCGAGACCGCCTCGTCGCGCTACTCACCCGCCAGGCCGCACTCATCGACGATGTACCGGTCATGACGACGATCGCGTGGCTTGCGCTCGGCGCGACCGATCCACGCCAGATCGAGGCGATCGCCGCGCTGCGAAACCGGATCATCCAGCAGTACCGTGCGCCACTCGATCAGTTGCTCGGCGATCCGGCGAACCGGGCCGAGCTCGGTGACTTCGATGATGCCCTCGCCGTCAACCAGTTGATCGGGCCGATCGTCTTCCCGCGCATCGCCGGGCTGCCATCGCTGGACGCCCCGGCCTACGCACAGATCGTGGACGACTTCCTCGCCGCCAGGCGCAGTTCTCGCCCGTGAACCGTTCCTGCTCGGTCATCGTGATCACACCATGACCGAGCAGGAATACTGCTCGCCCGTTCAGCCCGGCGGTGTTTGGTCGACATCGATCGCGCGCGGGCTCATTCGCGAGTGCGCGACATATTCGACGGATTGCACCGACGCCGGCTTCATCGACTTATTGCCGCCCGCGGCGCCGGCGCGGCCCACCCTCGCTCAACGTGCGATGCAGAGCAAGACAGTGGCCGCATGTTACGAGCGCCTGTGGCGGCCGGCGGGATCACCCAGTTCGTCGGTGCACGCCGCGCGGCGTGAGCGCCCTGATCGATCGGCCCGCGCTCAGAACTGCGGGAGCCGGACCACCTGCACGAAGAACTCGTCGATCTGACGTACCGCGCTCATGAACTGATCCAGATCGACCGGCTTCGTGACGTAGGCGTTGGCATGCAACTTGTAACTGCGCAGGATGTCCTCCTCCGCCGAGGAGGTGGTGAGCACGACCACGGGGATATGGCACAGGTCGGCGTCGGACTTGATCGTCTCGAGCAACTGCCGCCCGTCGTATTTCGGCAAGTTCAGGTCGAGCAGGATCAGGTCGGGGCGGGGCGCGTCAGCGAAAGCGCCGCGCTTGTACAGAAAGTCGAGACCTTCTTCACCGTCATGGGCAACGTGGAGACAGTTTTTGATCTTGTTGTGTTCGAAGGCTTCTCGCGTGATCAGCTCGTCTCCCGGATCGTCCTCCACGAGCAGGACGTCGATTGCTCGACTGGTCGGAGTCATACGTGTGTTCCTTCCACAACAGACGCGGAGTGGTTCTCCACCGCCACCGGCAGCGTGAAATGGAACCGAGTTCCTTCGGTGAAGGAACTGTCGATCCAGATCGTGCCGCCGTGATATTCGACAATCTTCTTGCACAGCGCCAACCCGATACCGGTGCCGGTATAGACGTCGCGGCCGTGCAATCGCTGGAAGATGACGAAGACTTTGTCGACGAACTCTTCGCCGATGCCGATGCCGTTGTCGGTGACACTGAACAGCCACTCGCCATCGTTCTCGGGTCCAGGCTCGTATTCGACCACAATCCGGGGCGCCGTGTCGGGCTGGCGGAACTTGACCGCGTTCCCGATGAGGTTCTGCCACAGCATCACGAACAGGGTCGGGTCACCGCTCACGTGCGGAAGCGGTCCCTCCGGAAGCACGATCTGTGCGCCGTTCTCCTCGATCGTAGTCGAGAGGTTGTCGAGCGCGGTGTTCACGGCCGAGTCGAGGTCGACGTCGCTGGTCGCGACATTGAGCCGTCCCACCCGTGAGAACGTCAGCAGGTCGTTGATGAGGACCTGCATCCGCTTCGCGCCATCCACCGCGAAGCCGATGTACTCATGTGCACGATCGTCGAGCTGGTCGCCGTAGCGCTTCTCCAGCAGCTGAGAGAACGAGGCCACCTTCCGCAGCGGTTCCTGTAGATCATGCGATGCGACGTAGGCGAACTGCTCGAGTTCGGCATTGCTTCGTCGCAGTTCGATCGCCTGCTCGTCGAGTGCGTCGGCCTGCTCGGCCAGGCGCTCCCGCGCCTGCCGGGCAGCATCGAGCTCGTCCACGATCCGCTGCCGCATGTTCTCCACGTCGGTGGCGATGGCACGAATGTCCTTGGGGCCCTGCGGGACGATTCGCTCGCCGAAGTTGCCCTGGGTGATGCGCCGACAGGCCGCCGCCAATGCTCCGAGCGGACGCGTGACGGCGGAGCGCACCAGCACCGCGAGCAGGAGCATTGTGACGAAGAAGACCATCACCAAGGCGATGAGCACCATGTTGCGCCAGCCGCGGATTTGTTCGAGATCGTCGACCGCATCCGATCGCGCCGTGCGCAGGTCCTCGTTCTGCTTGTCGAACAGTGTTCGCATCCGGTCGAATTCGGCCTTGCCCTGCAAGGCCGTCTGGCCGTCCACCAGCTCCGGCTCACCGGCCACAACGCTGGCGATCAGCGGTTCGGCATAGTTCGTCCGCCACAACTCGCTCGCCTGCTCGATCGCCTCCAGATCGGCGACCAACTCGCGTCGATCCCCGACCAGCTCTCGAATGTTCTGTGCCGCTATGTTTTCGGACGCCTGTCCGGTGTAGAACGGCTCGAGGAACTGTGCGTCCGCCGCGATCGCGTAGCCCCGCGCGGCGGTCTCCTGATCGCGCAGTGCCGCCTGCAGCGCGTAAGCGGCGACCCGGGCCGGCTGAATGTCGTCGATCAACTCGTCGGACACATCGTCGGTGCGGTCGAGCAACACGCCGCCGACGATCGCACCGGCGAGCACCACCACACTCATGATCGAGAGCACGAGCAAAAGCCAGCCCTGGACCGTCAGTGGCGAGCCGCGCCGCCTAGTGGGCTCGGCGCCAAAGTCCGCGCTCACCACGGTTTCCGCTCAACCCGGACTACAGCGACGTCATCTCGCAATCCACCCTGGGCCTGCGCGCGCTCGTCAGCTCCATCGATCAGCGCATCCACGAACTCCGGGCCCTGCAGTTCGGCGACGGACCGCGCAAGTTCCAGCAGGCCGTCCTCACCCAGCCGCTCGTTGCCTTCGCCGGAGTGCCCTTCGAACAGTCCGTCGGTCACCAGCACCAGCCCGTAGCCCGCCGGCAGTTCCACCTGTTGCGGCTCCCACTCCGAGGTGTTCAGGCCCAGCGCTGGACCGCCCGGCGGTTCGACCCACTCCACGGTTCCGTCCGGACCGTGCAACAGCATCCCTGGGTGCCCCGCCCGCACCGACGTGATCGTGGGCCTGCCCTCGCGGATCGCGAGGCTGATCACGGTCGCGAAAATGCCGGTGCTGGCACGCTCGGTGCGCAGGATGCGTTCCAGCTCGCGCATGCGCGCCGATCCATGCAAACCCGCAAAAGTAAGGGCCCGCCAGGCAATTCGCAGCGCCACACCGAGTGCGGCCTCGTCGGGACCGTGTCCGGAGACATCCCCGATCAGCACGTGAACAGTGCGGTCCGGCGTCTGGATGACATCGAAGAAATCGCCACCGAGCAGTGAGTTCTCGCGGCCCGGCCGATACCGGGTGACGATCTCGACGCCCGGATCCTCATGCAGCAGTGGCGTTGCGAGCAGACCGCGCTCGAGCCGGGCATTCTCGCGCGCATGCAGGCGGCTGGCGTGCAAATCGACCGCGGTAAGTTCGGCGCGCTTGCGTTCGATGGCGTACAGCACCGCTCGACGCAGCGTTTCGGGCTCTACGCGCCCCTTGACCAAGTAGTCCTGCGCTCCCGCAGCGACAGCGCTCACGCCGAAGTGCTCGTCGTTGAGGCCCGTGAGCACGACGATCGGAATGGTCGGATCCAGATTGCCGATCCGGTCGAGCGCGTCCATGCCGTGCGCGTCGGGCAGGTTCAGATCGAGCAGGACGCAGTCCGGCCGAGAACTCGTCACGGCAAGTTCGGCGCGTGCCATCGACGGCGCCCAGGTCATTCCGCGGTTGGTGCCTGCGTCGACGATCAACTCTTCGACGAGCAGAGCATCCGCTCGGTCATCCTCGACCAACAGCAGGTTCAACTGCTCCCAATGGGCTGTGGGCGCGCCGACGAGGCCGGGTACCGGACCTGCATCCGAATCGCGCCGGGCAGTCATCGTCACCACGTCCTCCACGTCACCTTGCGACGGCCGGGATGGCCGTTACTCGTGTGACAACCTTCGCCGACAATACCGATCGCAGTCGGTGCCGCCAGTCCTTGTACTCCACACCGGTGGGGGCGGTCAATCGAATCAGCGCAGGTAGGCCACGATCGCGTCGACCATGCCGCGGCGGCCTTCATCGAGATCGAAGTACGTGGTCAGTTCCGATTCCGCCCGCATGCCGCGCAGGGCGCCCGGCAGGAAGATCCGCACCCGCCGCAGCTTGACCTCATCAACGGCAAGATCGGCCAGCGCGCCCTCGTACGCGTCGGTCCACGCACGGTCCCAGGCGGCGATCGCGGAAGCGCTGCGCGGAAACGAGGCTTCGAGATCGGTGCGGTTGCCCGGGAGCAGTTGGCGCAGGTTGCCGACGGCCCGGGCCTGCGGCGCCCCGAGCGATCGCCAGAACCGCGTCACGATGGTCTCGACGCGTTCTTCCAACGACTCGCTCTGCTCGGCGGGCGCCTTGACTGGTTGCCATTCATCGAGGATGTGCTCGAGCACCGCAGCCCACAGTCCGTCGGCATCGCCGAACTGATGCTGCACGGTGCCCCATGTGACCCCGGCCTCGCGCGCGACGAGATTCGCACTGACCTGCTCACCCTCGCGCGGGGCCGCAAGGCAACGGATGGCGACATCGATCATGTGCAGCCGCGTCTGCATACCGCGCCGATTGAGACGGGTCCCCTTGGCGCTGACTACCACCGTCGGATCATAGCCAGCCGTCCACACGCCCCGTCACTGCCTTCATAGAAGGAGCTATGACTGATTGGCCATTGCCCGGACGCGGCCGAGCACATCCGGATACCGCTTCGTGTGTGCGCCACCGTTGAGGTCGATAGCCGCACCCGTCATCCAGCCCGCCTTGTCCGACGCGAGGAAGGCGACCACGTCGGCGACCTCCTCCGCCGTTCCGGCCCGGCCGAGGGGGGTGTTCTCGACGTACTCGTCGTGCAGGCCCGGCACGAACGCGATTCCGGCGACCAGCGGCGTCTCCACCAGTCCCGGGGAGATGGCGTTCACGCGGATCTTGCGCAGCGCGAGTTCCATTGCGGCGACCTCGGTCAGCATCAGTACCGCTGCCTTCGCCGCGCAGTAGGCGGCCAGGCCTGTTCCGGGCTGGCGGCCGTTCAACGAAGCGATGCACACCACGGAACCACCATCGGAGACATGCCGCGCGGCGTACTTCAGAACCAGGAATGTCCCGGTCTGGCACACGCCGATCGTCGTTTCCCAGTCCGCGAGTTCGAGATCAGCGATCGCGCCCGGAATCGACAGGCCCGCACAGTTCACCACCGTGTCAATGCGGCCGTGCTCGGCGAGGGTGTGCGCGAAAAGCTCGGCGACCGAGTCCTCCACGGTGACATCGAGGTGCGCGGCCGTCACAGCGTCACCGAACTCGGCCGCGCGCTCGCGTGCAGCCGCCTCGTTCACGTCGGCGAGCACGACGATGTCGCCCTGCTGTGACAGCGTCGCCACCGTGGCGAGTCCGATTCCCGAGGCGCCGCCGGTAACCACGGCGACCTTCCGCTGCGACATCCTGTGCTCCTTTGGGTGGTGGATCAGCGCGCCAAATAACGTTCGCGCAGTTGGCGTTTGATGACCTTGCCGGACGCGGTCCGCGGCAGCGGGCCGAGATCGAACACGATCTCGGCGGGCAACTTGTATTCGGGCAGCACCTCGCGTGCGAGTTCCCGAACATCTTCGGCCTCGAGGGCCGGCGCATCGTCGCGAACGGTGACTGCCGCGATCAGGCGTTCGCCACGGCGCTCATCGGGCACTCCGAATGCCGCGACCTCGACGAAACGATCGGACCGCGACAGCGCGGATTCCACCTCTGCGCACGAGATGTTCTCGCCCGCCGAGATGACCAGATCCTTCGCACGATCCACGATGTAGACCAGGCCGTGCTCGTCGAGGAAGCCGAGATCACCGGTGTGCAGCCAGGCGCCATCGAACGCATCGGCGGTGTCGTCAGGGCGGCCCGCATAACCCGCCATCACCAGGGCACCACGCAGTTGCAGCTCCCCCACCTGCCCGGCGGGCAGCTCGGTGCCGTCCGGATCCGCCACGCGCACATCCATTGTCGGGCTCATCGCACCGGAGGTGGTCGGGTGCGCGGCGAGGATGTCCCCGCCCGCCGTGCACACGCTGCCGCCTACCTCGGTCATGCCCCAACCAGCGCTGCGCCGGGCATTCGGCAGGCGATCGGCAATGCGGGCAGTGACGTTCGGAGGTGTCGCCTGACCGCCCGGGACGACGTTGAGCAGAGTGCCGAGCCGCTCGGCGCCATCAGGCAACGCGAGCAGGTCGTCCACCGTCATCGGCGGCCCGGCCATCAGGCTCAGCTGGTACTCGGCAATGAGGTCCGCCGCCGCAGACGCGTCCCAGCGGGGTAGCGTCGCGACGCGGCCGCCGGAGTTCATCGTTGCCATGAGCGCCGCAATGCCGGAAACGTGGAACAACGGGAAGATGAGCAGCGCGGAGACCATCGGCATCATCGCCCGCAGGTCATCGACGGCGATCCCATAAGTGCGCGAAGCGAATTCGAGGTTCGTATCCGCGACGTAGCGCATGTTCATTACGACGTTGCAGATATTGCGATGCGTGAGCAGCACACCCTTCGGTCGCCCGGACGTGCCGGAGGTGAACAGAATCAGACAGACCGAATCAGTATCTGGTGCATACGGATCGGGCGCGCTGCGCGGTGTAGCAGTGAGTTCGGCAAGGCTCGCAACTCCCGGCGTGTCGGTCTCGGTCAGCACGATGGGCGCGTCGACACCGGCCTCGGACAGGACGCTCGCCGACTTCGCGTCCGCGACGACAACCGCGCACGGCACCTCGTCGAGAGCGACCGCAATCTCCGCGGCAACCGAACGGCTATTGAGGAGCACTGCGACCGCGCCGATCCGCGTGATGGCGAACAAGGCGATCAGGTACGCCGCCTGGTTGTTCATCATGATGCCGACGCGATCGCCCGGCTCGACACCGAAGTCCTCGCGCAGCGCGGCACCGAATCGACGAGCGTCCTCGAAGACGTCCCGGTAGCTGCGCTCGCCGCCGACACCAGCAGTGAGCACGTTGTCGGCGAACCGGTCCTCGAACTCGGATACGACCTCGTACAGCGTCGGCGCGGCATGCCGATAGGTGCGGATGGTGTCGCCGCGCACCTGCGCGTCGACCATCTCGAATGGCGCTCCGGTGGCCGTCAGCGCCGCCTCGATCTCGCGGTACACGACTGCAGGAGACTTCGCCTCCGACACATCAGGAGACTTCGCCTCCGAAGTTGACTCCGGCATTGCACCTCTTCGATTCGGCCCGAGCTATTCGTTTACGGTGTTGTGGCGCTTACGTTGTCGCGGCCGCGACATCGTCCGGGCGATATGCGGTTCCGCGCTCTTCGCGCACCCACAACACGCCGCCGCCGGCGGTCGGACCCTGTGCAGCCAGTTCGCGCTTGAGGATCTTGTTGGTCGCCGTGGTGGGCAGATCGGCGTCGATCCGCACGTAGCGCGGCCACGCCTTCGGCGAAAGATCCTCCTGCTCGGCAAGGAACTGCTCCAGCTCTTCGGGCCGAAGTGTGGTGTTGTCGCGCAACACGATTGCGGCCATCACCTGATCGCCGATATTCGCGTCCGGCACCGCGTAGATCGCGACGCGGCTAACCGCGCCGAGGCGTTGCAGCACCCGTTCGATCGGTGCCGCGGCGAGATTTTCACCGTCCACCCGCATCCAGTCGGCGGTGCGGCCGGCGAGGTAGATCCAGCCGTCCGCATCGCGGTACGCGAGGTCACCGGACCAGAACATGCCGCCACGCAGCCGGTCATCGTTGGCCGCGGTGTCGTTGTAGTAGCCGGAGAAGAACCCACTGCCCTGCGTGTTGACCAGCTCGCCGATCGCTTCGTCCGCGTTCGTCAGCGCACCGTGTTCATCGAATTCTGCTGTTGCGCAAGCAGTTACTGTGACCGGATCGTAGATGCCCACGTCGGGCAGGCCCCTGCCGACCGAGCCGAGCGGCGTGTCGGCATCACGCGCGATGATGACGGCGTTCTCTGTGGAACCGAACCCGTCGACCACGTTCGTATCGAATCGCCGCGAGAATTCGGCGATATCGCGGTCGGACGCCTCGTTGCCGAACGCCACGCGCAGGGTGTTGTCCTGGTCGTTGTCCTGCTCCGGCGTGGCCAGGATGTACGCGAGCGGCTTGCCGACGTAGTTCATGTACGTCACCCCGTAGCCGCGCACATCGTCGAGGAAGCGCGACGCGGAGAACTTCGTCGGCACCATCGCCGCGCCCGCGGCCAGTGCCACCCCGTATCCCGCAACGACCGCATTGGAGTGGAACAACGGCATCGACAGGTAGCACACATCGTCGGGTGTCAGCCCGAACCTGTTGGCCAGCATGTCGGCGGCGAACATGATCATCAGGTTTGCGACCTGCACGGCCTTGGGGTCACCGCTGGTCCCCGAGGTGAAGATCATCATGTACGTGTCGGTGGCAGTCGTCTCGGCGTGCGGCACGAGCGGTCCGGCAGCACTCTTGCGTTGCCGCCAAGCCGGATCCGCGGTGTCGATGACCGTGACACCGGGCAGGTCGAGACCGTCGAGCAGGTCACGGTGCGCGGCATCCACAAGCAGGATCTGACAGTCCGCCTTGGCGATATCGCGGGCGAGGCTCTCACCCCGACGCGTGTTGTTGATTCCGCACAGCACGAACCCACCGAGACCCGCCGCGGCCATCGCGACGAGCATGTCGGGCGAGTTGGACAGCAGCGCGCCCACATGCAGCGGCCGGTCCTTGTCGGCCATCGCGATCAGCGCGGCCGCCTCAGCCGACGCGTCGGCGACATACTCCCGCCAGGTGGTTCGCTGATCGCCGTAAATGATTGCGGTCGAATCGCTTTCGGCGCGCTCGCGCAACAACTGCTGAATTGTGTCGGCCATGAAGTGGTTCTCCTCAGCGAGGCGTCGCGGACGCGGTGGACCGGGCGAGATGGCGGAGCAGGAAGGCGATCTGGTGCTTCACCACCGGTTCGAAGAACTGCTGGCCGGCGTACACACCGAAGTGATCGCACGGGTAGTGCCGCACCTCGGCCCGCGCCTTGAAGGCCGCTTTCGCAGCGGCCTGCGGCGGGGCGCCGCGATCGAAATCGGCGATCTGCATGAGCACGGGGCAGCCGAGCCGGCTAGCGGCCTTATCGGCGCGGTAGGCGCCGAGCTGGCTGCCGAGGCTCGCATCGACCTCGTTGCGCCAAGTGGGCCCCGCGATCGCGAGGTAGCCCTCGTAGTACCCGTCGAGGCTGAGCGCCGCGACCTCACCCGGCCGAGCCACGAGCGGCATCATCACGGCGGGCTTGCGCAGTCGCTTGGCGATCGAGCTCGCGAACCCAGCCGAGCTGGACCGAGCGATCGAACCGACCTTGTGGTGTTGTAACGCCAGCCGCGCGGCGGAGAGCCCATTCACCAATGGGGTGACGGACACAACCGCGGCAACGTCGTTCCGATCCGCGCCGGCCATCAGGACGTGTCCGCCGGAAAGCGAAACTCCCCACAGCACAAGACGATTCGGGTCAACACCGGGCTGTTCGGCAGCCGCAACCATTGCGGCGCGGTAATCGTCGATCTGACCGCGCGCCGAGACGGATTGACGCGGGGTACCCGCCGACCTACCGAAACCGCGGTAGTCGAATGCGAACACCGGCAGCCCGGCCGCAGCCAATCGCTCCGCGAACGGCTCGAGCCCGGAATCCTTGGTGCCGCCGAGGCCATGCGCCATCACGACCACCGGTCGACCAGCGGGGCCCTCGAGTTCCGGGGCCACCCCGTCGGCGGCCGGGTAGAACCACGCCTCGCACGGCACACCCTGGGCAACGAACTCGATTGTCCTACGCATCAGCGGGCACCTGCCTTCAGTTCCATGCCTTCGCCTTCGGCGTCATCCGCGACTCCAGCCCAGGTCGGTGGTCCCTGCCTCTCGGCCCGGAGCACACCCGTCGGAATCTCTCGGGTCCGCATGTCGTGTTCGTAGAGAAAGTAGTCCAACTGCTGGGTGTGCCGGGGGCGGTCGAGCATGTGCCCGGTGTACTTCTGCATATCGGCCGCGATGGTGTCGTGCATCTCCGCGACGGACGGCAACTGGTAGCGCCCAACCGCGTATGCGCCGATGAGCCGCGCCTGGCTCTCCACAAAGGGGAACAGCGTGGGCGTCGCCTGGGCGAAGCCGGCGAAGATCAGGTCGTCGATGCCCGGCGAGAACATCCGCTTGTAAAGATCGATCCGGTTGTCCGGCGCGCTGATGAAGTCCTCGTCGAAGAACGGGAACGTGATGTTGTACCCGGTCGCGTAGATGATGACGTCGAAGTCGGAGGATGTGCCGTCATCGAAATGGACTGTGGCGCCGTCGAGTCGGCTGACATTCGGCTTCGGAATGACATCGCCCGAGCCGAGCCGCAACGGCAACTCCACCGACTGCGTCGGATGCGCCTCGAAGAACTTGTGATTCGGCGTCGGCAACCCGAAGTTCTCGGGTCGCCCGGCGGTCAGGGGCTGAAACGTCTGGACGAACTTCCGTTGCCACGCCAGCGGGATGTGCGGGTTGGTCTTGTAGTACTTGTCCGCCGGACGGCCTGCGATGTACTTGGGCACGATCCAGGCGCCCGACCGGGTCGACAGCGTCACGTGGTTGCGCAGTGCCTTCGAGGACAACTCGACCGCGATATCGGCGGCGCTGTTGCCGAGCCCGACAACCAGAATTCGCTTGTCGGAGAAGTCGAGTGGCGTCTGCGGATCGATGTAGTGGTGCGCGTGAATGCTCTCGCCGGTGAACTCGCCCGGGAAATCGGCGTAGCGCGGATCCCAGTGGTGGCCGTTGGCAACGACGAGCAGGTCGGCGAATCGGGTCTGCCCGGTCTCGGTTTCCAGCTTCCATCCACCACCCTCGAGACGCTGGGCGTGGGTGATGCCGTTGCGGAACTCGATATTCCGCTCGAGGTCGAACGCTTCGGCGTAGGAATCGAGGTACTGCTTGATCTGCGTGTGATGCGGGAAGTCCGGGAAGTGGTCCGGCATCGGGAAGTCGCGGAACGAAAGCTGATGCTTCGAGGTGTCGATGTGCAGCGACCGGTACGCGCTGCTGTGCCCGTTCGGGTTGCCGAAGGCCCAGTTGCCGCCGATCCGGTCGGACGATTCGAAGCACACGTACGGGACGCCGTAGTCCGCGAGCATCTTGCCCGCCGTCAAACCGCTGATGCCCGCGCCGATGACGGCGGTGACCGGAAGTGCCATGCCCACTCCTTGCCTGCCCGCACGGCCGATGACCAGCGCGGTGCACAGAGTTCAAGATCTGTCTACCGAGGACAGTACACACTTTCTAGAATCTGTCTAGAACCTGTTAAAGTCCCTCGGGGGACCTGCCGAAGACACTTTCCACAGGGCAGACGAGGACCGCGATGACCGAAACCGACAGCCACACCGACGCCACTGCGCCGACGGTGACCGAGCGCCTGCTCGATGCCGCCGAAACGCTGCTCGCGACCAAGGGAATCCGCGCCACCACGATGCTGCAGGTCGCCGAGGAAGCCGGCGTGTCCCGGGCCTGGCTCTACCGCCACTTTCCCGACAAGCAGGCGCTGCTCGGCGCGGCAATCGTGCGCCTCAACGACGAGTACTGGGCGCGCTCGCATCGCGAACTGGACGAGGTAGAGCACTTCGAGGAGCAACTCGCGGCAGGGGTTCGACTCGGGCGTTCCGCCTACGACTCCCCCGGCGCGCTGGTCATGCGGTTGCGCATGACCGAACCGGAGGAATTCGCGGCGTGCGCCGGTGCAGGCGTGCAGGGCCTGGTGCCCGACTTGGCCCTGTTCTGGCTGCCGTATGTCACGGCAGCGCGTGAGCGCGGCGAGATCGATGCGACCGGCGATGACACCGAGGTGAGCGAGTGGATTGCGCGCATCCTGATCAGCCTCGCCACCGTGCCCGGCCACACGCTCGACCCAGATGACCCGGTGGCCGTGCTCCGCCACCTACGCCGGTTTGTCATGCCTGGGCTGCGCGGCGACGCGTAACCCGACCGAGCCTCAGCCTGCGAGCGCTACGCGCAACGGCGTGATGACGTCGCGGCCGAACCGCCCGAGTGTCTCGGGTTCACCGAAATCGTGGAACCGCAGCACGAACAGCTCGACGCCGCGCTCGTGCTCTGCGACCAACTGCTCGATCACGGCATCTGCTGTGCCCAGAATCGGTGTGCCCCAGCCGCCCTCGGGCATCCGCCGGTCGATAACCGCGCGTACCTCGTCGACCTCCGCAGCGGTGGCAGCCAGCCCGACCGGATACTGCCCGGAGATCCGCGCGCTGCCGCGCAGCGCGGCGAGCTCATCGAACCGGTCTCGCGCATAGCCGACGCAGTTCCACCAGTCCGCATGCTGCGCAACGAGCGGCATCGTCAATTGCGCACCGCCACCACCAATATGCACCGGAATCCGCTCCTGCACAGGTACCGGTAGGCCGTAAGCGCCGCGAAGTTGAAAGTGTTTGCCGGAGTAGTCGAACACCTCCCCCGTGCACATTGCCCGGAAAATCTCCAGCGTCTCGCCGAGTTGCTCGGCTCGTTCGCGGCGCGAACCCACTGGAATACCGAACGTTTCGAATTCCGGCTCGACCGAACCCCAGCCGATACCGAGCTCGAATCGGCCACCACTGACCTGATCGAGCGTCGCAGCCGTCTTCGCCATGACGGCTGGGTGTCGGAACGGGTTGCAGGCCACCATATGTCCAAGCCGTACGTTTGAGGTCGCACCCGCCAGTGCGGTGAGCAAAGTCCAGCTCTCCAACACGTCCACCGGCCGGGTCCCCGGCGAATACAGGTGGTCCGCCAGCCAGAACGAGTCGAATCCGGCATCCTCGGCGGCCACGGCCCGCGCACGCATGCCGGCCAGGTCGATGCGGATCTGTGGAACGAATACCCCGAACTGCACTGTCATGGATTCGCCTGTCGTCGCCTGCGGTCCGATTAGGATAACGACGGAACGGCGCGTCGGCGAAGGTCCCTTTTCCTGGTGTCTTCCGCCCCTTTCGGCCGGCACCGGACGGGCGAAACATCGTGGGTGGAGCGGGTGAAGCGGATCGGTCACCAATCACCGTGACCATCACCCGCTCGAGGAGGAGCACGATGACCGCGAACCTGCCCACCAGCGGAGCGCACATCCTCGTCGGAGCCGATGGTTCGGCCGCCGCGAACGCCGCCGTGCGTTATGCCGCCGAGCTCGCCTCGACTCGCAACCGTCCTCTCCGGATCGTGTACGCCATTGGATTGGCTGACATGACCTGGGTTTACGGCAATGCGTTCGACGCCGCCCCCGGCTTCGAGGACCAATTACTCGCCGAGGGCAAGACCATCGTCGGCGCCGCCGCGCAACTGGCCCAAGAGGTCGACAGAGGACTCGAGATCAGCGCGGAGGTATCCCGGCAGCCGCCGGCCCGCGTGCTCGTCGAGCTATCGCACGAGGCGCAACTCGTCGTCATCGGAGAATCGGGAGCTGGCCGGCTGGGCGCGATCGGATCCACCGCGGTCGCAGTCACCAGCCACGCGCATGCCCCGGTCGTGGTGGTGCGCAACGCACGCGGTTCCGACCTTCCGCCGCGCACCGGCCCGGTCGTCGTCGGCGTCGATGGCAGCGCGTTGAGCGATCACGCCATCGCCCTCGCGTTCGACGAGGCATCGCGCCGCAACGCGCCGCTGATCGCCCTGCACACCTGGAGCGATATCGGACTTTCCACCGCCAAGTACGCCGGCGATTCCGGGCACTTGACCCCGCCCATCGACTACGAGGTCATCGAGCGCGCGATGCTGGCCGAGCGCCTTGCGGGATGGCAGGAGAAGTACCCCGATGTCAACGTCGAGCGTCGCGTGTACGCGGACGCGCCGCGCGATCGGCTGCTCGAACTGTCCGACGAGGCACAGCTGCTCGTCGTTGGCAGCCGCGGTCGTGGCGGCTTCCGCGGGCTGCTGCTCGGCTCGGTCTCCAATGCTCTTGTCGCGCATGCGCGTTGCCCGGTCCTGGTGGCCCGCTCGCCGCGCGAGGAGTGAGCACTATGCGGTGCCGCACTGCCGGTTGTAGTGCTCGGCGAACGCCCGAGCCAGACCGGCAGCGCGGACGGGGTAGTCCATACCGTTGAGTTCGCTGTCGCCGCGCGCATAACGCGAGGCGAGCCGAGCAAGCGCGTCGGCGCCCTCGTTCAGCGGCTCGCCGGCGTGCCCGGGCACCCAGCGCAGGGTCAGATTGTCCCGCTCGCAGATGACGAGCCTGCGGATCTTGATCAGCCCGGACTCGCCATTGGCGCGATCGGTGGTGTAGCCGCTCGGGAGCCTGTCGGAGCCGTTCATCCAGTCGCTGATCATGTTCAACGCCTGGCGGCTGTCGGTGAGAATGGTCAGCTTCCGCCCTTTCAGGCGACGGATCGCGTCACCGATCGCACGCAGTTCCGCGATCAGCACGACGCGCGTTCCGACCTGCCGGGTGTCGTGCCGGAAACCCAAAAGGCCGAAATCTCCGGTGGATGCGAGCCAGCCCCAGCCCGTGTAGCTGCCGCGCACCGATCCGTCGGTGGCGACCGTGACCGGCGAGGTGTCGACCGCACGGAGAATCGCGATCGGTTTCGCCTGTGGCAGTGCTCGACTCGCAGCGGCGGCCGCCGCTACCCGACTCCTCGCCACGTCGATCAGCGGTAGATCCAACAGAGCCGGCCGATCGACCGTCACACCGGGCAACAGGATCGGCACCTCATCCGCAATCCGCCACATCGGGCTTTGATGCGGGAGGGCGACGACGAAACGGATCCGGTGCACGCGTGCTCCGCGCCGCACGCGGTGAATCAACTCGATGACCGCGTCCTCGGCGGAATTGGCGGCGATCACACCGGACAGACTCGCCCCGGTTGTCTGCGCAATGAAATGGAACCGTCCGGATAGATCGGCGGGGCTGAGGGCAACCGCAATAGACATGATCGGGCGCGCGGTCGCCGGAACCACGTCGATCCGCGCGGGGCGCCACCGCGGCTTCGGTCGCTCCTCGGGCAATCTCTCGCCCATCGTCTTCCCTTCCGCACCACCGAAATTTCCGGGTGGTGAACAGCACATGATTGCGGAAGGGTCCGACAATTCTGGGTCGCCGCGCGCGGACGCGAGCGTCCATCTTTTTCGCACCGACGCGAGCGCCCACTTTTCGCTTCCGTGCGCCGGATCCCGCGCGAAGTCACGAAAAGTGGGCGAAGACGTTCAGCTGCTCAGGGCGTATACCGCACCTGCAGGTTCTTCACGCCGTTGATCCAGCCGGACCGCAAGCGCTGCGGCTCAGCCAATTTCGAGATGTCCGGCGCGATATCGGCGATCGCGTTGAACATGATGTCGATCTCCATCCGGGCAAGGTTCGCACCGATGCAGTAGTGCGTACCCATGCCGCCGAAGCCCAAATGCGGGTTCGGGTCGCGGGTGATATCGAATTCGAACGGACGATCGAAGACATCCTCGTCGTAGTTCGCCGATCCGTAGAACAGTCCGACCCGCTGGCCTTCCTTGATGGTGACGCCGCCGAGTTCCGTGTCGTGCAACGCGGTTCGCTGGAACGCGTTGACCGGGGTGGACCACCGAACGATCTCGTCGGCGGCAGTCTTCGGGCGGTTGCGCTTGAACAACTCCCACTGGTCCGGGTTCTCGAAGTAGGCATTCATGCCCTGCGCCATGGCATTTCGAGTCGTTTCGTTGCCGGCCACAGCGAGCAGGATGACGAAGAAGCCGAATTCCGCCTCGTCGAGATGCTCGCCGTCGATATCGGCGTTGACCAGTGTGGTGACGATGTCGTCGGCCGGGCACTTCCGACGTTGCTCGGCCATGTTGTACGCGTAGGCGAGGACCTCCGCGTTGGCCTGCGCCGGGTCGTCGTCCCAATCCGGGTCGTCGGTGTTCATCATCGAGTTCGACCAGTGGAACAGCTTCTCGCGGTCTTCCTCGGGAACACCGATCAGATCGGCGATCGCGAGAAGCGGGAGCTGTGCGGCAACCTCGTCGACAAAGTTGCCCTCACCGCGCTCGACGGCCTCCTGGACCAGCTTCCGGGCCGCGATGTCGAGCTTTTCGTGCAGCCCCGCGACACCCCTAGGGGTGAACAGCTTCGAGATGAGCTTGCGCAGCCGCGTGTGCTCCGGCGGGTCGTGGTTGATCAGCAGGGCCTTCGTCATCTCGAGCTGCTCTTTCAGCATCTCGTCGGGGAACCGCATGATGACGCCCTTTTTGTTCGTCGACCATAGCTGCGGATCCTTGGAGATAGCCCGGATGTCGGCGTGCTTGCTGATCACCCAATAGCCGTCATCGTCGAACAGGTCCAGATCGGGCTGCGCGTTCCACCAGATCGGCGCGGCCTTGCGGAGTTGCGCGAACTCGGAGAGGGGTATCCCGTTCAGGAGCATGTCCGGATCCGTGAAATCGAATCCGTCATGCATGAAAGGACACGCTTGGGGATTGGTGGACGCGCGTACGGCGTCGTCGCTGGCGCTTATCGTCATGTCGTCACCTTCGCCGGATCGCATTCGAGGATGCGTTTCGTCGGTACACCGCTAAGTAACGGTGCCATTGGTTACGATACCAATGGCACTACAATGGAGGTCAAGAGTTGAGCACGACGAAATCCGGGAGCGTGGCGATCGATGCGCTTGCGCGGAGCGCTGACTCCGACGTGCGCGCACGCGGCGGTCGCCCCCGGGACGAGACGGTTGAGGGACGCGTACTGCCCGTCGTGCGAGAAATGCTGGCTGACGTGGGCTGGAACGAGCTGAGCGTGCGGGCCGTCGCGGCGCGTTCGGGCGTCGGACGGGCGACCATCAGCCGCCGCTGGGCATCCAAGGCAGAACTGGTGCTTGATGCCGCGCTGGGCGATCTAGCGACGGTTGACCCTGTCGTCGGTACCACTTCGGCAGGCTGGGTCGATTCCGTCATCACGGTCAGCCGGGCACTGTTCGAGCGCCCCGACATCCGTTCGGCCCTGCCGGGCATCCTGACCGCACTCGAGCACGACCCCGAACTACGGCACCGCCTGTGGGATCACCTGGTGCGCCCGGCAACGAACGCCGTCTCCGACAATCTCGACCACACGCACAGCGCGGAGACCGAGATCGACGCCTTCGCGATCCTGGTCATCGCCTCCGGCGCCGCGATGTTTGCGAGTGTCCTGCCACCCGACGATTCGACCGGTGGAGTGCGGCAGCGGATCGACCAGTTGCTGCGGCAACTCGGGTCGGACCTGCGATAGGGCCGGAGCATGCGCTCCGGCCCCGATGCGGATCCCCGCCACCTGTCACAGGCGAATTTCGTACACCACGTTGAACGCGCTCTCGGCGACCCGCCGGAACGAACCGAATCCCGCCGCGGTGGCGAGTTCCCGGACCGCGGACTCGCCCGCCTGCGCGCCGAGGGCGTAGCCGCCCGGCTGGGACAGGCTGTTGGGCAGGCACAGGAACGTGGACCCGCTGTAGTACAGCCTGCCGACAGTGGTGAAGTTCTCCTCGACGCGATCCGAGGAGTTCGGTTCGACGAGCAGCCAGGTGCCATCCGGAGATAGCGCGTCGCGGATGTGCCGTGCAGCGCCGAGGGGGTCACCCATGTCGTGCAGGCAATCGAACATCGCCACCAGGTCATAACCCGTTCCGGCGAAATCCTGCGCAGCGGCAACCTCGAAGCCCACCCGGTCCGCGAGACCATCCTCGGCAGCCTGCTTGCGAGCCAGCGCAATCGATTCCGCGTGATAATCGAAACCGGTCACGATGCTGTTCGGAAAAGCCTCGGCCAACAACCGCGACGACGAGCCGAGCCCGCAGCCGACGTCCGCGACCCGAGCGCCGCGCGCAAGCTTGGCCTCTACACCGTCGAGTGCGGGAATCCAGTTCGGCACCAGATCCGCGACATATCCCGGCCGGTAGAACGCATCGCAGCCCACGAATACGTCCTCGTGGTGCTCGTGCCAGCCCACCCCTTCGCCGGTCCGGAACGCCGCGCTGATCTTCGGTTCTGCCCGCAACATGCCCAGCGCGGCGAGGAATGCCGCCGAGACGTTGGGGCCATTCGGATCCGCGAGGCAGAACGCCTGCTCCTCGGTAAGCGAGAACTCCTCGGTGGCGGGGTCATAGCTGGCGTACCCGCCCGCCGCCTGCCCGCGCAGCCACTCGGTCAGGTAGCGCTCGTTGCAGCCGGTCCGCGCGGCGAATGCGGCAGGAGTCGCCGGGCCTTGCGCGAGTGCCTGATAAAGGCCCAGCCGGTACCCGACAGCCACCGAACCGGCAGCTTCGGTCGCCGCGAGATCAGCCGCGAATCGGCCGAGGAACTCGGTCACCTTGTCCTGAATCATCTCCTGCTTCTCCTTCCGTCCACCGGCAATCCCGGTCCTGTCGAAAGGGTCCGTTCGCCCGCTGTCGTGGCGCTGACATCGGCTATCGTCGTGCTAACGCGCACGAGTACGACCTCGTCACGGGGGTGTGATGGCCCATTCGCCACCGATTCGGGTGGAGCTGCTCGGCCCGCTTCGTTTGCTCGTCGATGGTGCCGCCATCGAGGTTTCGGGCACCAAACGCCGGGCGGTCCTCGCACTACTCGCCATCGCCGAGGGACGCGTCGTCACGGTCGACCGCCTCATCGACGCACTGTGGCCCGCGCAGGTGCCCGACTCGGGCCGTCAAGCATTGCACAATCACGTTTCCCGGCTGCGCGCCCAGCTGGGCCCGGCAGCGGAACGACTCGAGACCGGACACGAGGGATATCGGCTGATACTTGATCCCGCCGAGCTGGATGTGACGGAGGCACGCATGTCACTCGCTGCGGCGCAACGGGATTCGGACCGTGCGCTCACCGCCCTGCGCGAAGCACACCAGCTGTGGCGCGGGCCGGTGCTCGCCGACCTCGTCACGATCGATGCGGTCGCCAACGCCGCCGAGGAGTACGAGCGGCTGCATCGCGATGTCGTCGACGCGCTCATCGACGCGGCGGTCGTCGCTGGTCAGGCCGATGAAATCGTGGGCATGGCGGCCACCTCCGCCGCGGCTGACCCGTTGCGCGAGAACGCCGTCCGGCTCCACATGCGCGCGCTTGCCGCCACCGGCGATGGTGCTGAGGGACTGCGGATCGGCCGCGAGTATCGCCGCCGGCTCGCCGAGGAAACCGGCCTGGACCCGACCGCAGCGCTGGCTGCGCTCGAGCGCGACATCGCCGTTGGCACGGCATCCGCTCCCGCGCCCGCGCTTTCGGGATCTCTGCCGCCGACCGGGCTGCTGATCGGCCGCGACGACGAAATCGCCCTATTACGTTCACTATTGGAGAACGAACGACTCGTCACGATCGTGGGGCCCGGCGGGGTCGGCAAGACCCGCATCGGCGTCGAGCTCGCCGCCGCACTCGACGGCTCTACGGTCGTGTTACTCGCACCGATAACCGATCCGGCCGCGCTCCCCCTCGCTGTTGCCGGCGCACTCGAACTCGAAGTCGAACAGGGTGATGTGCTGGCGGCTTGCGTTGCACTGCTGGGCAATCGGCCCGGGCTGCTCGTAGTCGACAACTGCGAACACGTGCTGGCCGGTGCTCGCAGCATGGTGGAGGCGATCCTCGCCGGTTGCCCTGCGGTCACGGTGCTGGCGACAAGCCGCGAACCGCTCGGTCTCGCCGTCGAATACGTCCATCGGCTCGCGCCGTTGGCACTGCCCGAACCGGACCGGGACGCCTCCGCGGCTCCATCCGTGGCGCTGTTCGTCGAGCGCGCCCGGCGGGTGCGCCCCGGTAGCTCAGCCACGCCCACCGACACGCCGATGATCGCCGATATCGTCCGCCGTCTCGACGGCATGCCGCTGGCCATCGAGCTCGCCGCGGGGCGACTGTCGACATTCTCGCTCAGCGACCTGCGCGATCGCCTCGACCGATCCCTCGATCTGCTCGGTGCAGAGGCAGCAGGGTCCCGGCACGCAACGCTGCGCTCCACCGTCGAATGGTCTTACCGGCTGCTGAACGAGGACGAGCGACAACTGTTCCGCAACCTCGCGGTATTCACCGACGGCTTCGACCTCGGCACAGCCGAGCGGATCGCCGCCGATCTCGGCTCGGCCGACGACCCGGGCCGGATGCTGGCGCGTTTGGTCGACACGTCGATGATCGACGTGACGTTCGCGAGCGCCACCCGCTACCGAATGTTGGAGACTCTGCGGGCGTTCGGCCGCGACCGGCTCGCTGCCGCCAACGAATCGGCTGCGGCCGAACGGAATCTGGTGCACTGGGCCGTCGACCTGTGCACGGTGATCGGCGCGCAGATGAGTACCGACCGCGAACCGGACGCCGACGCGGTGTTGCGCCGCGAGTTGGGGAACCTGCGCACGGCCTGGCGGCTCGCCCGCGCAGGGAGCGCGCTCGATGACGCCGCCGCGATGATCATCGGACTCTTCGATGCCGTCGCCTACCGCAATCTCGTCGAACTCCGGGACTGGGCAATCGAATTGGCCGACGATCCGCGCGTGGCCACGCATCCGCAGGCCGCCACTTTGCTCGGTATCGCCGCCGAGGCCGTTTATCACCGCGGTGACTATCTTCGTGCCGATCAGCTGGCCCGATCCGGCCTGGCAATGCCGGACGCTGCCACGTCCTGGCATTGCCTGATGGCGCTGTCGGTTGCCGATCTGGCCCGCGGTGCATTCGACGATGTCGTCGAACATTCGCTTTCGGCCGCGGTGCGCACCAACCGCGAGAACCTGGGCATTGCCGCGCTCGCCACTGCGTACGCCGGTGATCTCACCGGCGCCCGAGCCCTGAACGACCGCGGGCTCGCCGGGGCGCAGTCACCGTCGATGCGCTCGTGGGGCGCGTACGTTTACGGCGAGATCGACAGTCTGGCAGGCAATCTCGACGATGCGGAGCGGCACTACCAGTTCGCCATCGAGCTGGCCCGCGGCAGCGGCGCGACGTTCCTCGTCGGTGTGGCCACCGTAGGGATGCTGTCGGTCCGCGCCGGGGGCGGCCGGGTTTCCGAGGCGCTCGCCGGCTACCGCGAGGTGATCGACTCTTTCGCGCGCACCGGCAATTGGACGCATTTGTGGACGACCTTGCGCAACCTTGCTGGACTGCTGCGGACACTCGGCGACCATGAGGTGGCGGACCGGATCGATGCGGCCGCCGACGCCGCGCCCGACGCGCCGGCCGTTGCGGAGCGACCATCCACGGCCGCCCCGCGGCCGGACATCGGTCGGGCGGCAGTGCTCGGTCTGGCTCGGCAGGCGATCGCGCGGCACCTCACCACACACTGACCGCAGCCGGGACGTCGCTGTGGTCGACGAACGACTCGTCGGCCACCCACGCGTTGTAGCGATCCGGCCCCATGACCTCGATCACGCCGCGGGTCTGCGTTTCCTGCGCTCTGAGGGCCGCGACCTTCCGGGTCAGGATGTCGCCATCGAGTACCAGGTCTAAGGCGAGTCGGTTGTCCGGTGTGACGACGGGCAGCCCGGGCGGGAAGATACCGAGGCTGTCGTTGAGTGCGGACCAGCGCTGTTCGCGGCGCGGCGCCGCCGTCGGATAGAGCATGCGTGCGTGCGCCGGTGCCGCACGCCCGAACGCCGCGGTCGCCCACGCCGATATCGCACGGTGATCGGGGTGGCCGGTAACGCCGTCGGGGCCGAAGGTGAGCACCGTGTCGGGCTGCACCCGATCGATCACCCTGGACAGCTGTTCGATGGGTGCGTACGGCTCGACGGATGCGCACTCGCCGTCGCGGTAGCCGAGCCACACATGTTCGGTGACACCCAGAATCGCGAGGCAGTCCGCGAGCTCCTGCGTGCGCTGCGCCGCGAGCCGTTCCGGTGGCCACTGTTGCGGATCGTCGGTACCGCGTTCACCGTGCGTCGCGGTCACGCAGACGACGCGCGATCCCAGGTCGCGGGCGAGTGCCATCACGCCGCCGGACAGATACGCCTCGTCGTCCGGGTGCGCCCAGATGCCGAGGATGGTGCCGAGTCCGGCAACGGCCGATGCGGTGTCGTTCATGGTCGACCTCCCTTCACGTTCGGTGTGATCCGATCGTGTCGGGACGCACTAGCGGCGCACTAACGCGGCGCTGTCACCGCTCGCTCGGCTCCGTCCCGGTCAACCCGACCGTCCCGGGCAGGTCCGGTGCGGCTTCGCGTCGCTCTTCGGCGGTGCTACTCACCCGCTGCCTCGGCGCGTCGCCCGCCAAGGTCGCCAACGGCACTTCGTGGCGGCCGACAAGCTTCCCGGACACCGTCGCGTGATGGCATTGCGGGCAGATGAGGTCGCCTGCGCCCGGGGACGGGACGGCCGATCCCTGGAACCGGTAGAACGACCAGACGCCGCCCTCCGTGTCCTCGACGTATTGGACGGTGTAATCGTCCGCCCAGGAGTGCCCGCAATTGCGGCAGTCGAAGTTGTATCGCTCGATCGCGCCTTCGATGATCATCTCGACATCTCCGTACTCGACGGGACGGTCATGGGATCGAACGCGCCCCGGATTTCTCCCTCGATGTACGGATCCAGTGTTCTCCGAATCGTCGGCAGTTGCCAGCGCGGGTCCGGGCGCACACAAACACGAGCCCGAACACCACGCTCACGGGTGCGAACCTTCTCCGTGGGCGCAAAACTTCGCCCCCACGAACACAATTTGCTCGGTTGAAAGGTGGGGTACGGGTCAGTTCTTCGCGCGCGGGACAGCCGTCGACCACAGCGCCCAAGCGATGAGCACCGGCTGGAAGAACAGCCGCGCGAGACGCTTCTGATCGGTGTTCAGCCCGAACGCGTCGCGCTTGTTGAGGAACTGCGCGATATTGCCCGGGAAGACCGCGACGAAGAATGCCGCGAGGAACCTGCCCATGCGGACCCGATCGCGGCTCAGCGTCGCCAGTCCGAGGCCGAGCATGATCTCCACGCCGCCCGAGGCCATCACGACGCCGTCGGCATCGAGCGGGACCGACTCCGGGACCTGCGCCTGAAACTCCTCGCGCCCCCAGAACAAGTGACTGAAGCCGGCGAAGATCATCGCCCCGGCAAGCGCGAGCCGAGCGAACGTCCTTGGCCGGGTGGTGGGCAGCGGAACGGACTGGGTAGCGGTCATGCGCTTCTTGATACCCCGACAGTGCGGCGCACGCTCTTCAACTCGCTGTCCGGAAACGCAAAATGCGGATCCCGAGGGATCCGCATTTTGTGCTGAAGAGGCTTCGACTACTTGGCCGCGGGCTGGGCCGGCGCCGCGGGGGCCGGAACCGTGGCGGGATCCTTGCAGTACGCCAGCTGCGGCGGGCACGGAGCAAGGATGGTGGAGAAGTACTGGAAGGCCGAGAACGCGATGATCGGACCGCCCGCGAACACCGTTCCGACGATCGAGCCCACGGGACCCATCAAGGCCATGCCAACCAGGCAGCCCGCGATTGCACCGCCGACAAACGGTACGAGCAACGGAATGAGCGGGCTGGTGAGAGTGGCGCCGACCGCTGCGCCCATCAGGCAACCGGTACCGGCGCCGAGCACGGCGCCGAGCACGGCGCTGACAGCCGTGCCGACGCCGGCACGCTGCGCGAAGGCACCCAGCGCCTGAGCGTCACGCGGCATGAACGACTCGCCCCCCTGCGCCGCGGCCTGCTGGACTGGGATGACCTGGTTCTGCGACACCGGAGCGGCCACGCGCTCACCGGCGACCTTGGACGGGGTCAGGGTTGCCGTCGAACCGTCGACCTGTGCGGCAACGGGGTACGCCATGTCGTCGATCTGAACGCGCAACGGAAGCACGGCGATCTGGTGGTCGGCGGCGTCACTGATCACCAGCTGCGAATCGAGCTGCTGGATCTTGCCGCCGAAGATATTCAGCACCGCCGCGTCGCCGCTCTTGGTGACCTCGTAGGAGACCTCGGACGCCTGGGGGGCCGGCTGCGCTGACTGAGCCGGCACGGCCGGCGACGGAGCGGCATTCGCCGTCCCCGCAGTGACGGCAACCGCCACAGCGGCCAACACGGCGGTCGCAGCCGCTGACTTGATACGCATTTTGGATCCTCATTCTCATTGGTTGAAATCCGGCCACCACCCGGGCGGCCGCGTTCGTTCTGCCGGGGGCTCGGAGCACCCCGGTGCCGGCGCTCGATCAGCTACCGGAGACTGTGATCCCGCCACCTGTCGTCGCGAGCTCGGCTCGCGTGGCGAGTTCGCGTTTCAGGATCTTGCCGCTGGCGGTCATCGGCAGTGCCGTGGCGAATTCGATGTCGCGCGGGTATTTGTAGGACGGCATCAGGGCCCGGCACCAGGCGATGAGATCGTCCTCGGTGGCGGCTGTTTCCCGCTCCCGCACGACGAAAGCCTTGATCTCCTCGCCGTAGAGCGAGTCGGGAACTCCGATGACCGCGGCCAGCGATACCGCCGGATGGGCGAGCAGCACTTCCTCGATCTCGCGGGGGTACACGTTGAACCCGCCCCGCACGATCATGTCCGTGGCCCGGTCGACGATGTAATAGAACCCGTCCACGTCCCGGCGAGCGAGGTCGCCGGTGCGGACCCATCCGTCGCGCATGACCTCGGCGGTCGCGGCGGCTCGGTTGTAGTAGCCCTTCATGACGTTGTGCCCGCGCAGCGCGATCTCGCCGACCTCCCCGACCGCGCTGACCGTGTTCCACTCGTGGTCGATCAGGCGAGCCTCGATGCCCCACACCGGAATTCCGATGGATCCGGGCCGCGGCTCGCGGCCGGGATCGGCGAAGATCGCCAGCGGGGAGGTCTCCGACAGTCCATAGCCTTCCAGGATCTGAACCCCGAAACGCTCCTTGAACCGCGACAGCATCTCAACGGGAAGCGCTGTGCCGCCGGAAACGGCCTTGCGGAGTGTGCCGGCGATCCGGTCGATGTCGACGGTGTCGTCGAGCACGTTCAGCAGTCCCCAGTAGCTGGTCGGCATTCCGGCGAAGAACGTGATGCCCTCGTCTTCGAACGTCCGCAGTGCCGTAACCGCATCGAAGCGTGGCAGGAGCACCAGGGTGGCACCGACCGAGAGACCGGCGTTCATGTTGATGGTCTGGCCGAATGAATGGAACAGCGGCAGGCTCACCAGGTGGGTGTCATGGCGGTCGGAACGGTTGTCGAACAGCCGATTCGCAGCATGCGCGTTCATCACCATGTTGGCGTGGGTGAGTTCGGCACCCTTGGGGCGATCGGTGGTACCGCTGGAGTACAGGATGACCGCGGTGTCATCGGGATTGCGAGGAATGGTGTCGAAAGTGCTCGGTGCTCCAGCCACGGCCTGTGACAGGGTGTCGACCCCGGCGTACGGTGCGCGGGTTCGCTTATCGTCGGTGATCAGAACCATGTCCCGGCACCCTGGCGCCGCCACGAACCCCTCGTGGCCGAACTCCCCCATCGGGAGCTCGTCGGTGCCCTCGTAGCAGACGTACACACTCGCATCGGAATCGTCGAGGTGGTAGGCGATTTCGCTCGACCGCAGCTGAATATTGAGCGGAACGACGACCGCGCCTGCCTTGAGAATGCCGTAGTACGCATAGACGAACTCCGGCACGTTCGGGCACGACAGCGCCACCTTGTCGCCGGGCTGCACGCCGCGTGCGGTGAGCATGTTCGCTACCTGATTGGCCCGGGCGTCGAGTTCGGCGTAGCTCTGGCGCTCGGCGCCGAGCACGATCGCATCGTTGCCCGGAAGCCGGCGCGCCGAATCCTCCAGCAGAACAGCGAGATTGAACACGATTGACCTTTCGGGATTGTCCGAGCCGATATCGCACCGGCGTTGAGGGATGCTCGGCTGAATCAGCCGGCGACGATCAGCGGCGCAGCGGTTGCCGCCTGGACCTCGGCCTCGGTGACTCCGGGCGCGCATTCACGCAACGCCAGCCCGGCTGGGGTGACGTCGATGACGGCCAGATTGGTGATGATGCGATGCACAACCCGCTCGCCGGTGAGCGGAAGCGTGCAGCGGGAGACGATTTTCGGCGCACCGTTCTTGTCGGTGTGCTCCATCAGAACGATGACCCGTCGTGCGCCGTGCACCAGATCCATCGCCCCACCCATGCCTTTGACCATGTGCCCCGGAACCATCCAGTTGGCCAGATCGCCGGTGGCAGAGACCTGCATTCCGCCAAGGACAGCAGTGTCGATATGGCCGCCGCGGATCATGCCGAAGCTGGTTGCGGAGTCGAAGAACGACGCCCCTGCCAACACCGTGACGGTTTCCTTCCCGGCATTGATCAGATCGGCATCGACGTCGGCCGCATCCGGGTAGGGACCGGTGCCGAGGATGCCGTTCTCGGAGTGCAGGGTGACGTGCACGCCCTCGGGCAGGTAGTTGGGAATGAGGGTCGGCAGACCGATACCGAGGTTCACATACTCGCCGGACCGCAGTTCACGCGCGGCGCGGGCGGCCATGGCGGAGCGGGACCATCCGAGAACCGTTGTCGCAGTATTCATATCAGCTCTCCTGGGCGATAGTGCGCTTCTCGATGTGCTTGGTCTGCCGGCCGGTGTGCACGATGCGGTCGACGAAGATGCCCGGCAGGTGGACGGCGCCCGGGTCGATCTCCCCCGAAGGGACGAGTTCTTCCACCTGCGCGACGCAGATGCGTCCGGCCGTGGCGGCAAGCGGATTGAAGTTGCGGGCCGACTTGTCGAACACCAGGTTGCCGTCGGTATCGCCGATGAGGGCGTGCACCAGGGCGTAGTCGGCCGTGATCGCTTCCTCGAGCACGTAGCGGCGGTCGCCCCACGTGCCGCCGAAGGTGCGCACCTCCTTGGCCGGCGAGGCCACAGCGACCGAACCGTTGGCCGCGTACCGCCAGGGCAGGCCGCCCTCGGCGACGGGAGTACCGACACCGGCGGGGATGAAGAACGCCGGGATACCGGCTCCGCCCGCACGCAGCTTCTCGGCGAGGGTGCCCTGCGGCGTGAGCTCGACTTCGATCTCTCCGCCCAGATACTGCCGGGCGAACTCAGCATTCTCCCCGACGTAGGAGGCAACAACCCGTCGAATCTGCTTGTTGTTCAGCAGAATCCCCAGGCCAACACCTTCAATGCCGCAGTTGTTCGAGATGACCTCGAGGTCGGTGATGTCGCGGTCGGCCAACGCCTCGATCAGCGCGTCGGGGATACCGCATACTCCGAACCCACCGACAGCCAGGCTCGACCCCGAGACCACATCAGCGACAGCGTCCGCGGCCGAGGAGCAGAGCTTGCTCACCGGACTGCCGCCAGGTCGGGCGCGGTGGCGGCGAGCAACTCGTTGAGCAGCTCCTCCGCGCGCGGCCACTCGCCGTAGCCGGCTGCCGGATTGAGGTGCCCGACGTCGCCCACATCCACGAGGCGGCTGCCCCAGCCCTCGGCCATCCCCGCCACTCGCCGGAACGACGCGAGCGGGTCGGTGGTGGAGGCAGCCACGATGCCCGGGAACGGCAGTCGACCACGGGGAATCGGGTTCCAGCCGTTCGCGTCCAGTTCTGCAAGAGTCGGATAGCCGCTCGGCATCGGTGTTTCCACGTCGGCCGGCGCCGCCAGCAGCGCCCCACGCACGGGTCGCCGTGTCTGCTGCGCCCAGTGCACCGTGATCATGACACCGGCGCTGTGGGCGACCAGTACAACCGGACCGTCGATATCCGCGATCACCGCATCGAGTGCGGCAATGCGGGCAGCGAGGCTGAGCTTGTCGCACTCGAGCGGCGGGACCGTGCGGACCTTGTCCAGGCGCTCGGCCAGCAGGGTCTGCCAGTGGTCGGCGACATGGTCGCGCAATCCCGGCACGATCACGATGGTGGGTTCGACGGTGTCAGACATGGTGTGCACTGGTTCCTTTCGCGGTCGGTTCGCGCTGCGGTGCTAGGTGTTCAGTTCGCGGGCTGCGGGGCGACGGTGGCGAGCTTCCGGATCCCTGCGGGGTAGACACGCTTGCCGAGCAGCAGTGCTGCGATCGCACCCAGGTAGGCCAGGGGCGCCAGCTTCAGTGCGGACACCAACCCGATGTGATCGGCGAGGACGCCGACGACGAACGGACCGAGAGCGAGCCCGAGCAGGCTGTTGGCCAGCGTCAACGTGCCGAACGCGGATGCCCGCACCGACTGATGGGTCAGGTTTGCGACCATGGCCGCAGTCGGTCCGGAGGAACCGCCGGAGAAGAATGCGCCGATACCGATCAGCAGCAACTGCAGCGGACCGTTTCCGAGGCTGAACCCGGCAACCAGGCACACCAGCGAGATGCAACAGAACGCGATCGCTGCGGACCACTTCCGGGACATATCGACGCGCCCGACGCGGTCGGTGATCATGCCGCAGACGACCATCCCGGCACCGATGAGCAGCACGAACACTGCGGCAACGCCGGCCGCCCGGTCCGGGGCCAGACCGTAGGCGCGGTTGAAGAAGCTCGGCAACCACGACAGCAGCACGGCGGCCGTGAAGATCTGCAGGGCACTACCGATGTAGGCGCACACAACGGCGGGGTTGGTGAAGAGCGTCGAAACGGGCGCGCGGAAACCTTCGACATGCGGGCCGGTTTCGGTGTGCTGGTCGGCAGCGTTCCGGCGAAGCTTTGCCTCACTCACGATGAAGCTGAACAGTGCCGCAAGCACCAGACCGAAGATCGCCATGACGGCAAACGACGAACGCCATCCGAAGTGCGTTGCGATGACGCCACCAAGGCCGACACCGAGAACCGATCCGAACGATCCGCCGGCCATGAACGCGCCACTCAACGCGGCGTGCAGCCGGGGTGCGAAAACACTGATCACGACGGCGATTCCGACGCTGCCGTAGGCAGCTTCGCCCACGCCGACCAGGAAGCGAGCGGCCAGCATCTGCTCGTAACTCGCCGCGATGGCGCACAGCAGGGTCGCCAGGCTCCACAGCACCGCCATCAGCACCAGGCTCTTCACGCGGCCCCACCTGTCGGCCAGGATCGACAGCGGGAGGGTGAGTACACCGACCATGAGCGCGACGACGCTGGTGAGCGACGCCAACTGCGAATCAGACAGCGCCCAGTCCTCTTTCAGGAAGGGAAAGACGGCGCTGAGCACCTGCCGGGACATGTAATCGGCCAGCAGCAGACCGAACGCCAAGGCGAAGACGACCCACGGGTACCGGCGACTGCGTTGGGAGTTTCCGTCCGCCTGGACCGGGGCGGCGTCCATGTGTTCGTCCGCCCGGGTGATGGTCATTTGCAACGACATTGATGCTCCTACAGATCGGATGCGTCGAGAGGGTGTCGGGGCTGGGGAGTTCGAAAGACGTTCACCTCTCGGCTACGTCCAGGGGACGGCGGGGGGAGGGGTACCCCCGCCCGTCGTCGGACACTCAGGCGTGCTGAGTGAAACCGACCTGGCCGGGACGGCGGTTGGGCGCGTAGCCGAGCTTCGCCAAGGTCTCGTCGGCGTCGGCGTACCACTCGTCCAGCTTGTAGATCTCGCGCGCTTCCTTGCCGGTCGCAACCTCGCGGCCGAGTTCGCCTGCGATGCGCACGAGCTGCTTGACCTGCTCCACCGAGGTCATCTTCTCGCCCTTGCGGCCCCAGAGGGTGTCCTCGTTGCCGCAGCGGGCGTGCAGGCCCATAGCGATGGCCATGGTGTTGACCGGCAGGGTGCTACGCATCAGGGTCTCGAGCGTCAGCCCGGCGCCGTCCGGCACGCGCTGAACGAAGTTCATGATGTTGTACGGGTTCGGCCCGTCGAAGCCGCCGCCGATGCCGACCCAGGTGAGGTTGAGCGGTCCGGTGTATACCCCGCGACGGATCAGTCGCTCGACGGTCTCGAGCTGCGGGATGCTGGACAGCTGGAAGTGCGCCTGAATCCCCTTGGCCTGCAGTCGCTTCAGGTGCTCCTCGACCCACTCGGGGCCGGCCGGAACGACCATCTCGCGGTAGGCGTCGTACACCTCCGGACGCATGAACGAGGTGCCGGCGATGTCGCTCTCGGTCATCAGCTCGACGATGTTCATCTGGCTGGTGTTGATCGCGATGGTCACCTGGTCCGGCTTCGGATCCAGTTCCGCGAGCATGTGCCGGGCGTCATCGGAGAGCCACTTCGCGTCCGCGCCATCGCCTTCCGGCGCGAAGGAGATGGAACCGCCGACCTGCAGGATCATCTCCGGCACGGCCTCACGCAGGCGGCCGAGCAGCTCGTTGAACTTCGACAGTCGCTTCGAGCCCTTGCCGTCGAGTTCACGCACGTGGATGTGCAGCACGGTCGCGCCGGCCTCGTAGCAGTCCACCGCGGCCTGGACGTGCTCGTCCATGGTCAGGGGCAGGTCCTCGCGGAAATCGTCCAGTTCCCATTCCGGGCCGTAAGGGGCGACGGTGATGACCAGCTTTTCCTGGTTCTCCGGGAAAAACGAATCGTCGTGGAAATGCATGGGAATGCTCCGATCTGAATTGGATCTAGAAGAGGTGGGTGAATGACCGTCAGAAGGTTGCGTCGCCGACGATCCCGGCGCGCTCCATCTTTCGGACTGCAGGCCAGTAGTCCTGAACGGCGTAATGCTGGGTGGACCGGTTGTCCCAGATGGCGAAGCTGTTCTTCGTCCACCGCCAGCGCACCTGGAATTCCGGGATGGTGGCCTGCCGCATCAGGTAATGCAGCAACTCGGCCGCACCCGGTGCGTAGTCCGCGCCGAACCGCACGTTCTGCGGCGTGTGGTAATTCACCAGGTGGGTGGTGAAGGAGTTGACGAACAGAATCTGCTCGCCCGTCTCGGGGTGCGTGCGGACCACGGGGTGCTCGGCGTCGGGAAAACGATGCGCGAGCTCGCGACGCCGTTCGTATGGCATCGCCGCGCCGAAACTGGCTTCGATGCTGTGCCGCGCACGCAGTCCCGCGATCTGATCCTTCACCCGCTCGGGCAGACGCCGATACGCCTCGCCCATGTTCACCCAGATGGTGTCCCCGCCGACCGGCGGAGTCTCCACGCACCGCAGGACCGAACCCATCGGCGGGTTGACCCGCCAGGTGGCATCGCAGTGAAAGGCGTTCTCGTAGTGCTCGGGAGGGCTGTCGAGGTCCTTGTAGATGCGCACGAGTCCGGGGTTCTCCGGGTCGCTGCCCAGGACCGGGTGGTCTTCCAGCGGGCCGAACCGCTCCGCCAGCGCGACGTGATCGGCGCGACTGATGTCCTGGTCGCGCACGAACAGCACCTTGTATTCGAGTAGCAGGGCGCGCAACTCGGCGAACAGTGCATCGTCGTGTGCGATCTGCGCGAGGTCGACATCGATCAGTTCCGCACCGATCGAGCAGGTGAGCGGCTGTGCGGTGATCGCGCCGCGGATCACCGAATCTTGGTATGGGGCAAAGGTTGTCACGGTTGTCCTCCAGCGGTGGCGACGAAAATCAGAGAGTGAAGACCGACGAGCCGACGCTCCGGCCCGATTCCAGGTCACGGTGGGCCTGCGCCGCATCGGAAAGCTTGTAGCTCTGGTTGATCTCGATCCGGATGCGACCGGCGGCGACATGCGAGAAGAGCTCATCGGCGAGCTCGGCTCGCTCCGCGGGATCGGCGATGTAGTCGGCGAGCGCGGGGCGGGTCACGTACAGCGAGCCCTTGATCGCCAGTTGCATGGCATTGATCAGCGGAGTCGGTCCAGACGCGGTGCCGAAGCACACCAGCATTCCGCGGCGCGCAAGCGAATCCAGCGACGTATCGAACGTCGTCTTTCCGATGCTGTCGTACACCACCGGGACGCCCTTGCCATCGGTAATCTCACGCACGCGTGCGGCGACATCCTCGCGGGTGTAGATCACCACGTGATCGCAGCCGTTGGCGCGGGCGATTTCGGCCTTCTCCTCCGTGGAGACGGTACCGATCACGTTGATACCCAACAGCTTTGCCCACTGGGTGAAGATCGACCCGACGCCACCGGCAGCGGCGTGCAGCAGGACGGTGTCGCCCTCGCGCAGCGGAGCGATGCGGCGAAGCAGGTAGGCCGAAGTCAGTCCACGCATCGTCATCGATGCAGCGGTGTCGAAGTCGATCCCGTCCGGCAAGGCGATCAGGTGCTCGGCCGGCATCACGCGTTCGGTGCTGTACGCGCCGAGCGGGCTACCGGTGTAGGTGACCCGATCCCCCGCCTTGAAGCCGTCGACGCCCGGGCCGACCGCCTCGATCACGCCGGCCGCCTCGACACCCATGCCCGCGGGCAGCGGCGCGGGGTACAGGCCCGTACGGAAGTAGGTATCGGCGAAATTCAGTCCGACGGCCTCGTGCCGCACGCGCACTTCACCGAGCCCCGGATCGCCTACCTCGACGTCCTCCCAGCGCAGAACGTCCGGGCCACCGGTCTCGTAGAAGCGAACAGCTTGTGCCACAACAAATCTCCTATTCGGTCCACCGGGATCTCCGGTGCGATCGACAGTTGTTCTCGATGAATGGGCGTACAAATATGCCGCGGCGTGCTGCGGCATACACACTGCTAACCATCGATCGTGTGCTTTCAGCGGAAGGGCGAACCGGGTGCGCTCACCGATCGCGTGTCCCTAACCACTGATCACCATCAATGTGATGCGACCCACTGTAATTGCGGTCACTGGCCTATGCTTATCCTGCGGGGACGACATACTGTTCATCTCGGGACATTGGAAGACGTCTGTGAAACCACTCGCCCGCTATGCGTCAGTACACGGATTCATCGAACTCGGCCGCTCGCTCGGCCTGGATCCGGCCGCGATGATGCGCGCGAGCGGACTGGACCCCGCCGGGTTGAGCGTGCAGGACCGTTGGGTTCCCGCCGCCGCAGTCGCCGATCTACTCGAACAGTGCGCGATCAGCTCCGGGCGTGAGGACATCGGCCTACGCCTGGCCGAACGTCGCCGCCTGGCCAATCTCGGTCCGCTCAGCTTGGTCGTCCGCGAGGAACCCGACGTCCGCAGCGCGATCCGGACGATGACCCGTTACGAGCACATGTACAACGAAGCGCTGCACACCCGAGTCACCGAACACGCCGCCATCGCCACCATCCGCCCGAGCCTCGACCTCGGCGGGCCGGGGGAAACACGGCAATCGATCGAACTGGCCGTCGGGATCTGGCACGGACTCCTGCGTGGATTCCTCGAACCCACATGGCACCCGCTGGAAGTCCGCTTCGCCCACTCGGCACCCCACGACGTCACCACCCATCATCGGATGTTCAGCACCCATGTCAGCTTCGACCAGGACTTCGACGGAATCCTCATGTACACCACCGACCTCGACGCACCCAACCGCGATGTCGGACCCCCTCGNTGCGCACGTACGCGCAGCAAATAAGTCGAGGCAT
>NZ_LRRB01000314.1 GCF_001646865.1 Aldersonia kunmingensis
GGACCGGCAGCACCAGCCTCGTCGGCGTGGGATTCGCGCTGGGCGCTGCGGCCTGCTGGGCCGCCTACATCCTGCTCACCCAACGTGTCGGCGATGCGGTGTCGGGCTTCGGCGGGCTCGCGATCTCGATGCCGGTGGCGGCCATCGTCGGTGGCCTGATCGCCGGTCCGGTGACCGTGCCGCAGCTGACCTGGCAGCTTGTCCTGGCCGGTCTTGCGCTGGCGATCCTGCTCCCGATTGTTCCGTTCGCCCTCGAAATGCTGTCGCTGCGCCGGCTGCCCGCGGCCACGTTCGGCACGCTGATGAGCCTGGAGCCGGCGATCGCGATGGTGATCGGACTGGTTGTGCTGCATCAGGTTCCATGGTTCGGCGCGGTGCTCGGCATGGGCCTGGTAGTGGCGGCTGGCATCGGTTCCGCACGCGGAAGCGTGGGGGTTGGGTCCGCGCGCGGAAGTCAGGGCGATCCGGTCAGCGAAGCTCCGTCAGTACCGCCGCCACCGCAAGCAGTGCCGCAGCCGGTCTGAGCCACCGCGCTCCGTCGGTGCGCAGCTGTTCGGCCCAGATGATTGCGGCGATAGGCACCACGAGCCACCACGCGTGCGCCGCGGCGTACATCGGCAGCATCAGCAGTCCACACTCTCCGACGCAACGCGATCCGCTGGTCAGCCCGGCCCGCACGCAACCACGGTCCGCGGCAAACCCGCGCGGCGGGATCGCGGGCACCCGGTGGCAGTCGCGCAGGAACTCGCGCTTGCCGGGCGTCAGCTGCCACACTGCGGCCGCGGCCAGCGCGACCGGAACCAGGTCGGCACTCGGGGGCAGCTGCTCGAACACGCCGATTGCCATGGCGCCGAACATGATCCACACGAACAGGTACGCGACGAGGAACAGTGCGGGTCCGCGCATCCGCCGCGTCCACATCCCGTCCAGTGCCACGCGCCGGGCGCTAGGCAAGGCAGTGGGCAGCATCATCGCCACAGTCATCGCCGATGCGGCGACGAGTGTGGCCGCGGCCGACGAATGCGACCAGCCGTCGGCATGCGACACCGCCACGACCGCCCATGCGAGCCCGGAGACCGCGAAGAACGGCAATTCCGGGTGCGCCGCCAGGAAGCCTTCCCGCAGGTCGGCGACCCGCGATCGAGAACCAGCCAGCGTCGCCATCGCGTTCAGTCCATGACAATCCCGACGCGGCCGAGCCGGACCGCGCCGGGTTGCTGGTCCAGCCGGCCGCTGAATTCCCCGGCGACTGCGGGCGAATCGCCCTCCGCGGCGATCCAGTTCGGTACGAACGTCACCGAGACCCGGTCGTTCCACCGCTCGTCGCGGCGCAGCCGGGCGTAGAGATCGGTGACGTCGAAGGCCAGTCGCAGGCTCGCGCCCGCGCGGTCGGCGCCGAAGAATGACGCGGTGCCCACATAGAAATCGTCGATGGTCGCGGGATCGTCGTCGGGCACGGTGAGATACACCCGGTAGGTCATTGCGGGTAGCTCGCTCGCCGTCGCATCGTCCACGGTGAGGAAGACGCGACCTTGTGCGCGGCGGGTCGGCGGTGAAACGTCGAACTGCGCCGATTCTGCGGCGCCGCTCAGCGCCACACTTCCCTCGCTCGCGCCGATCAGCTCGGTCGGCCGCTGCGCTCGCGGCACATCCTCTCCCGGGGTTGCGGGTGGACCGGAGATGTCCTCGTACCGGTAGTGCAATTGTGTCAGCGTCGAGGTCACGTCCGCGGGTTGTTGCCGCTGCTCGTTGCCCGACCCGTCACGGAATTTGAAGGTCTGTCCGGTCAGCCACGCAGGATCGCTCGGGTTCGAGTTGCCCAGCGTGACCGCCCAGACTTCCCAGAGTCGATCGATATTCGAGTGATGCAGCCAGAACAGCGGGTCGAGGCCGGCTGTCTCGAACTGGCCGAGCAGCCCGCCCACCGTCGAGTGCACGGTGTTGTGCGGCGTCATCTCGCATGTGCCCGGCCGGGCATCGGGATCCTCGGCGAAGTGGTTGCGCCCGGTTCGGGCGCCACCGAAACCGCCGATGCCGGCAAACCGGTCGGTGGCCAGCGCGGCGACACTGTCCGCGTCCGTGGCCGGCAGGAGGTCTCCGACATCGAGCTGGCGCGGCACCCGCAGCGGGTTCGGTGAACCGTCGGGCAGCGTCGCTGCCAGGAACGACGGCGGAATCGCGCGGGTGGACTCGTCACCGCCGTAATTCCAGTAGGGCAGCGCCCAGTCGGTTCGGGTCTGCTCATCGACTCCGTCGAGGCCGGTGACGATCCCGCGGACGATGTCCTCGAACCAGTACAGGTACATCCGGTGCCATGGCAGGAAGTACCAGCTCTGGTGCTGGCACTGGTCGAGAAACTCGTCGCCGGTCGCGTTGCCGTGCACGGCGGCCTGATAGATCAGGCTGCGTGGGTCGGAATCGGGCAATTGGGTCATAACGCCGATCGCGCGGGCGTAGGCGAGGAGCACTGGATGCCACGGTCCCTGCGCTTCGAGCGTCCAGACGTCGGGTCGCACCAAATCTGTTGCCACAGTGCCGATTCTCTCCGTCGCCGCACCGATTGTCTGCACGAAGCGCGCTGCGCCGAAGAATCTTCTTGCCGGGTGGCACGTGGTCCGATACTTTCGCCATACAACAAGTTGCAGAACGCAAGCATTGGTGGTGTGGTGACCGACCCGAAGAATGTGGGAGACCAGGGCTTTTCCCTAGGCGACCCGCTGTTCGATACCGATCCGTCGGACGAGCCGCTCGCGCGTGAACTCGCCGTGGCCCTCGCGATGCTGCAGCGCGTGCGTGAGCGAACCTTCGCGCAGGTGACCGACCTCGCAGCGGATCAGCTCGATATCTCGGTCTTCCACTGCTTGCTGCGACTCGAGACCGATGGCCCGATGCGGGCCGGTGTCCTGGCCGAGGCGATGTATTCCGATCCATCCTCGGTCAGCCGGCAGGTGGCCCAGTTGGTCAAGCGCGGTCTCGTGCAGCGGTTGCCCGATCCGGAGGACGGCCGGGCCTGCGTCCTACGCGTCACCGACGAGGGCCAAGCGATGGTCGAGGACATGCGGCGCAGGCGCACGGCGAGTGTCGCCCGGATCGTCACCGACTGGTCGAACGACGACCGCGCCGAATTCGTCCGGCTGCTCGAAAAGTTCGTCGTCGACTACGAAAAGTTCCGGCCCGAACTGCTTGCGGCGCTGCGGCGCCGATTGGATGCCGCGGCGGTCTAGTGCCGCGGGTTATGAAAAAGGGAACGCAACACTCCATGACAGACAGAGCGGTGGGCGCCGACACGGACGCCACCGATACGAACGACGTCGACACCAGCCCGGCCAACGCGGGCGTCGACGGCAGCGGTGACGTAACCACTGCCACCGCGCCGGTGGAGTTCACCCACCGGCAGATCATGATCATCCTGAGCGGCCTCATCCTCGGCATGCTTCTCGCGGCCCTCGATCAGACGATCGTGTCCACCGCGATCCGCACCATCTCCGACGACCTGAACGGCTACGCGCTGCAGGTTTGGGCGACGACGGCGTACCTGATCACCGCCACCCTTGCCACACCGCTGTACGGCAAGTTGTCGGATATGTACGGCCGCAAGCCGTTCTACATTCTCGCGATCTCGATCTTCCTTGTCGGTTCGCTGCTGTGCACCACCGCGCAGACGATGTACGAACTGGCCGCCTTCCGTGCGGTACAGGGCCTCGGCGCGGGCGGGTTGATGTCCCTCGCACTCGCGATCATGGGCGACATCGTCAGCCCCCGCGATCGCGCCCGCTACCAGGGCTACTTCCTGGCCTCGTTCGGTCTTGCCAGCGTGATCGGGCCGGTGCTCGGCGGGATGTTCGCGGGCCAGGACGAAATCCTCGGGATCAGCGGCTGGCGTTGGGTGTTCCTGGTGAACCTGCCGGTCGGGTTGGTTGCGCTCGCCGTGGTCACCAAGGTGCTGCACCTGCCGCCGCGGCGGGCCGCCTCACTGCGCATCGACTGGTGGGGCACCGCGCTGCTGGCGGTTGGCATCGTGCCGGTCCTGGTCGTCGCCGAACAGGGCCGGGAATGGGGCTGGACCGAGCCGCGGTCGCTGGCCTGCTACGTCATCGGCGCGGTAGGGATCGCGGCATTCATCGCGGTGGAGAGATGGATGGGCGACGACGCCCTGATTCCGTTGCGGGTCTTCAGGAACGCCACCTTCGCGCTCGGCATCGTCATCTCGGTTGCGGTGGGCGCGGGCATGTTCGGCGGCATCGCGCTGATCCCGCAGTACCTGCAGGTGGCGCGCGGCTCGAGTCCGACGCTGGCCGGTATGCAGATGCTGCCCTCGGTGCTCGGCATGATGATCGGCTCGATCGGGTCGGGTCTGGTGATCGCCCGAACCGGCCGCTACCGCATCTTCCCGCTTGCCGGACTGGCGCTGGCCGCGCTCGGCATGTTCCTGCTGCACTTCGTCGATGTCGACACCGACATGTGGATCGTTATGGCGTTCATGCTGGTGCTCGGCCTCGGGCTCGGCAACGTCATGTCGCCGATGATGCTGGCGATGCAGAACGCGCTGCCCCCGCGCGATATGGGCGTGTCCACGTCGACCGCCACGTTCTTCCGGCAGATCGGCGGCACGCTCGGTATCGCGGCGTTCCTGTCGGTCCTGTTCGCGCAGTTGGCGCCGAACATCGAGGACGAGTTGCGCGCATCGGCGCAGAATCCGGACTTCCGGCAGGCGATCGTTGCCGGTGCGCACAGCACAAACGAGGCCGATCAGGCGCTTGCCAGCGGCCTGATGAATCACGATATGTCCGCCGCGAGCGGGGTGCTCGAGGACAGTTCGATCGTTCAGCAGCTCAGCGCCACGTTGGCCCGCCCGTTCCAGGTCGGGTTCGCCGACGCGATCTCGACGGTGTTCCTCGTCGTGGCGATCGTGCTCGCCATCGGGGCCGCGCTGGTCTTGTTCTGGAAGGAAATCCCGTTGCGCACCGGGTCCGGGCTCGCCGAGGCGGAACTCGCTGGGTGAGGCGTTCACAAGGGCAGCGCGGACAACTGCTCAATATGCTCGTCAGTCGACCCGTGAGCTTCGGCTATTCGTTTCGGGCGTAGTGGCAATCTGTGCGCAGCACTGCGAGTCTTGCGCTATGACGTGGCATATGGGTGTGTTACCGCCAAGGCGATCGAATGAGCTGGCCGCGGTGGCGCATGGGCCTGCGATCTTGGCGCGAACGACGGGGATTGTGGTGGGATTGCGCTCCATTTTCGCGTATTCATCGGGCCTTGAGATCGCGCTCGTTGTTGCCGCAACCGGGAGCGCCGCCCAGCTTGTCGCACGCCAGTACACCGCGAGCGCCGAGATCGACCCGATCACCGGAAACCGGCATCCAGCAAACGATCTGGGCGTGGGACTCCGGTTCGGTGCTCTCGACGATTCAACTGCCCAACCCTTTCAGAGAAAAAGTACCGAGGGTTTCGGCCGCGACCCTGAAAGATACGAACGCGAATTCCTCTTTTACACGAAGGAGTTTGCGAAGTCCTCCCGGGTCCATTACCGCATCGCCTGGCCCGAGGTCGGACTTCCTACGACCGATGTCATTCTCACACTTCCCGATGCCCAGGTATTGCGCGACAACATCGTTATCCTGTCCTGAACGCGGCTCGGCCTGGAGGGGATATGGGTATCCGGATATCGTCGGGACCCCCGCAAGACGATCGAGGGAACACGTTGATGCCTGTGCGCGACAGAATCGACGAAGATCTCGGAACCCACCCGGCAGTCAGGCTCGCGAGCGAAGAAGTGCCGTTGATGCATCGCGCTACGGCGGGGCAGCGATTCGGTCCTGTGCGACTCGTCGAGCGTGACTCCGATGTCGCCGTCGTGTTCGCCGCCGATACGACGCGCTGGGCGGTTCTTGTTCAACAAAGCGGAGATTCACCGGAGGCATCGCTCATCCTCGGCGTACCGAATCCCCGCGTTGGATTCAGCCGCTCGTTCCGCGCCTCGTACTTGGACCGATTGACTGTCCATCAAGTCGGTGATCCGTCCGTCGGAAAGGAACCGCCGGAGTTCGGATGGATGTCGCTGAGTGGAATCGCCGCCGAAGGCGTCAAGCGATTCGAAGTGAGGTCGTCGATCGACACAGACACGGGAGGCGTCGGCGACGACGGAGTAGTTCTGGCGGTGCTCCGCGCACGGTGGCGAGAGAAACTGAACGCCGCCGTCACACTCGCCAGCGGCGAGGCCGTCGCCATCCATCACCCCAGCGTGCATAGGCACTAGAGCTGGCACAGCACATGCGCAGAGAACCTTCTCAAAACGAAAAGTGCTCGTGGAGGCGAATTCTCACCTCCACGAGCACATTCGTGAATCAACCCTAGTGGGTGTCGCTCAGTGGCCCTGTTCCTTCAGGCGCGCGATGGACCGCTCGACCTCGGCCTCGGCCTCGGCGCGACCAACCCACTCCGAGCCCTTGACGTACTTGCCCGGCTCGAGGTCCTTGTAGCGCTCGAAGAAGTGCTTGATCGGGTCGAGCTCCCAGGACGGCACGTCGCCGATGTCCTGGATGTGATCCCAGCGCGGGTCGCCCGCGGGCACGGCGAGCACCTTGTCGTCGCCGCCGGCCTCGTCGACCATCTTGTACATGCCGACGGGGCGGACGGCGACGAGCACGCCCGGCACGACGGCCTCGGGCAGCAGCACCAGCACGTCGAGCGGGTCGCCGTCCTCACCGAGGGTGTCCTCGATGTAGCCGTAGTTGGCCGGGTAGACCATCGACGTGTAGAGGTACCGATCGAGCCTGAGACGGCCCGACTCATGATCGACCTCGTACTTGTTCCGCGATCCCTTCGGAATCTCGATGGTTGCGTCGAACTCCACGCTGCACTCCTCTTTGGCGGATTTCCCCCGGCATTTCGTCGGTGGAAGGGTATCGCGTCGAGGATATTCTGGGCTGTGAGGTCCACTCTCAGGGACGGAGACTAGTTGGCGGGGCAGCCGATCAAGACATCACCGCAGCCTGCCACGATGCAGCGCAGGAAGGTCATGGGCTCGGTCGCGACAATGCGCCGCCGGCGGCGAAATCAAATCATTCTCTCGATGATCGCGGTTGCGGTCCTGCTGGTCGGGGTCGTCGTGGTGACCGCGACATCGCCGTGGGACGGATCCGGCAGCGAGGCACTCACTACAGCGCCCGCACCGCCTCCCGTGTTGCCCGCGCCGCAGGTCATGGCGGTTCCACAGGGTGCGCCCATGCCGGTGCCCGCGGTGCTCGGCGCCGCGCTGGCCCCGGTCATCGCGAATCCGGCGCTGGGCCGGTTCGCCGGTGTCGTGACCGATGCAGCGACGGGCACCGTGCTGTGGGGCGTCGATCCGGACACGCCGCTCACCCCGGCCTCCACGGCCAAAATCCTCACCTCGGCCGCCGCGCTCCTCGCACTGCCGATCGATCACCGGGTGAGCACCGACGTCGTGCGCGGCGACGCACCCAACGAGCTCGTCCTGGTGGGCCGCGGTGATCCGACGCTGACCGCGCAGCCGATCGGCGCACCGAACTTCTATCCCGGGGCCGCACGCATCGAGGACCTCGCCGAACAGGTGCGCCGCAGCGGCGTCGCGGCGGACACGATCCTCGTGGATACCAGCGCGTACTCGGGGCCGACGATGGCCGAGGGTTGGGTGCCTGCCGACATCGCCGGCGGGTTCATTGCTCCCATCGAACCGGTGATGCTCGACGGTGGACGGATCGTTCCGCTCGAGGACGAGTCGCCGCGTACGCCCACGCCGGCGCTGGATGCGGGACGCGCGCTTGCGATCGCGCTCGGCATCGACCCGGCGAACGTGCGGTTCGGCGCCGCGCCCGCGGGGGCCGCACCGGTCGCGGTCGTGCAGTCGGCGCCGCTGCGGGACCGACTCGGGCAGATGATGTGGCGCTCGGACAACGTGCTCGCGGAAGCGATCGGCAGGGAACTGGCGATCGACCTCGCGGGTGACCGGACCGCGCAGGCCGGATCGTTCGACGGCGCGGTCCGAGCAGTCACCGACACGCTCTCGGGCGCTGGTGTCGATCTCGCCGGGGTACGGCTGTCCGACGTCAGTGGTCTGTCGGTGAACGATCTGGCGCCGGCGCGGGCGCTCGGCCGGATCGTCGCCATGGCCGCCGGCCCGGATGAAACCGAACTGCGGCCGATGTTGGACTACCTACCGGTGGCGGGCGCGACGGGCACGCTCGCCGATCGCTACGCCGCGGGGGATCGGGCCGGGGCCGGCTGGGTCCGGGCCAAAACGGGGACACTCTCGGAGGCAAGTGCATTGGTGGGTTCGGTGATCGACGTCGACCAGCGAGTGCTGACATTCGCGCTCCTGTCCAACGGCACGCCACCTGTGGACAGTCGGCCGGCACTCGACGCGGTGGCAGGAACACTGCGATCCTGTGGGTGCCGATGACGAACATTTCCGCACCGCCGAGCAGTGGCCCGGAGACCGACCACAAGCACACGCTTGCGGGCACTGTCGATTGGGATTTCGCGGCGAGCACCGGCGTGCGGTTGGCGCCGCGCGGTCCGCTGGCCTCCCGATACACCGCTGAGCAGGCCGTCGCGGAACTGAGCGAGGCCTCGGTGCGCGCCGAGGGGCCGGTGCGCGAGGTCACCCGCCTGGCCGACGGGCTGCCGATCCCGGCCGCGCAGATCGTGGACCGGCCGGGCTGGGTGCGGGCCGCCGCGCGCTCGATGGCCGAACTCACCAGCGTTGCGGCCAGGTCCGACGACGAATCCGCCGAATCGGATACCAGTGCGGCGGTTGCGAAGTTGGCGGGCAAACCCGCCGGACTGCAGGCCGGGGCGATGCTGGCGTTCGTCTCGACCGCGATCCTCGGCCAATACGACCCGTTCACCGGTGCCGACGGCACGCTGCTGTTGGTGGCCCCGAACATCGTTGCGGTCGAACGAACCCTGCGGGTGAAGCCGAGCGATTTCCGGCTCTGGGTATGCCTGCACGAGGTCACCCACCGCGTGCAGTTCTCCTCGTCGCCGTGGTTGGTCGATTACATGCAGAAGGCTGTTGGCGACCTGAGCGAAGTGACCGAAGAATCGTTCGGTGTCGTGCTCGGCCGACTCAACGAGGCGCTGCGCGAGCGCCGCCGCAACCCGGACGGTGATCCGGGGCAGGCCGGTCTGGTGGGCCTCCTGCGGGCGACGCAGGCTCCGGCTCAGCGCGACGCGCTCGATCGCCTGCTTGTGCTCGGCACACTGCTCGAAGGGCACGCCGATCACGTCATGGACGCGGTCGGTCCGGCAGTCGTGCCGACGGTCGAGCAGATCCGCCAATCCTTCGATGCGCGCCGCCGCCGCTCGGTGAGTCCGCTGCAGCGGCTGATGCGCGCGTTGCTCGGGATCGACGCGAAGATGGCGCAGTACGTCCGCGGCAAGGCATTTGTGGATGCCGTCGTGGACCGCGTGGGGATGGACGAGTTCAACTCCATCTGGACCGGCCCCGAAACACTGCCGCTGCCCAGCGAAATCGACGAGCCGGACAAATGGGTCGCGCGGGTACTGGGCTAGCCGTGTTACCCGAGACGGCAGCGGTGCTCACCGTGCGCCGTGCGGTGCGGTCCTGGCTGGCCGATACCGGTGTGTCCGCGCCGGTCGCGGTGGCGCTTTCCGGCGGCGCCGACTCGCTCGCGCTCACGGCCGCCGCCACCGTCGAGGCAGCACAGGTGCATGCGCTGATCGTCGACCACGGACTGCAGGCCGACTCGGCCGATGTTGCGGCGCGTGCCGAACGGGCGGCGCTCGGGCTGGGATGTGCGTCCGCTCGGGTGCTTCCGGTCAAGGTCAGTGGCGCAGGGGGACTGGAAGCCGCAGCGCGGGAAGCCCGGTACGCGGCACTACGCGCCGGTGTCGATCCGGGAATCCCGGTGCTGCTCGGCCATACCCTCGATGATCAGGCCGAGACGGTGCTGCTCGGGCTCGCGCGCGGATCGGGTGGCCGCTCGATTCACGGCATGCGCGCCTACGACCCACCCTGGGGACGCCCGCTGCTCGGTGTCCGGCGTGCGGATACGCGACAGATGTGCGCCGATCTGGACCTGCCGGTGTACGAGGATCCGCACAACAGCGCGCCCGATTTTGTCCGAGCCCGGTTGCGCGGGGAGGTGCTGCCGCTGCTCGAACAGGTGCTCGGCGGCGGCGTCGCGGCCGCGCTCGCGCGCACCGGCGATCAACTGCGCGAGGACGATGATGCGCTCGACGCGATCACGGCCGAAGCATCCCGGCGGGCACACGCAGGCACTGATCTCGACACCGCTGTGCTCGCCGATGAACCGGCCGCATTGCGGCGGCGGATCATTCGGGCCTGGTTGCTCGACGGCGGTGCGCGAGCCGTCACCTCCAAGCATCTGCACGCCGTGGACGATCTTGTGATGAAGTGGCGAGGTCAAGGCGGTGTTGCAGTCGGGGGCGGGGCGCCCGGAGTCAGGTTGGTAGCCTCGCGCAGGCGTGGGAGGCTCACGCTCGAACGCCAAACCGAGGGATTCGAGCCTCCGGGGCGCGACACTTAGACGTGAGCACAGTTCCGGAATGGGACAAAGATCGACCGAAGGGATTCCGGGGACGTGTACGAGGGCGACATCGCTTCGGTCTTGCTGACCGAAGAACAGATTCAAACCCGAGTGGCCGAACTCGCCGAGGATGTCGCCAAGCGCTTCCCGGCCGGATCGCCCGAGGGTGACCTGCTGCTCGTCGGCGTCCTGAAGGGCGCGATCTTCTTCATGACCGACTTCGCGAAGGCGCTGCCAGTCCCGACCCAGATGGAATTCATGGCGGTCAGTTCGTACGGGTCGTCCACCTCGTCGTCGGGCGTGGTGCGCATCCTCAAGGACCTCGACAAGGACATTGCGGGCCGCAACGTCGTCATCGTCGAGGACATCATCGACTCCGGCCTCACGCTGTCCTGGCTCAAGCGCAATCTGTCGAGCCGGCAGCCGGCCGCGCTCGAGGTCGTGACGCTGCTGCGCAAGCCCGATGCGGTGAAGGCCGACGTCGAGGTTGCCGCTGTCGGATTCGATATCCCCAACGAGTTCGTGGTCGGCTACGGCCTCGACTACGCCGAGCGTTACCGGGACCTGCCGTACATCGGCACGCTCGAGCCGAAGGTGTACGGCGGCTGAGCGCTCCGCTGATCAGACGTTGGTGATTTCGTCGGTGTTGCGGAACACCAAGCGGCCATCGTCGAGGGCGACGCCCCACTGCCGCTGCGCCGCCCACGTCCGGCCGAGACCGGGGGCGTCGGTCGAGGAACCGAAGTCCTCGACGATCGTGCCCTCGAACTTGTCCGTTCCCGATTCGCCGATGACCACCGTGCTGACCCGATCGCCTACGTGGAATCCCGCCTCCTTGGCGGGCCGTTCGCTGCCGGTCATGTTCAAACCGTAAGCGCGCGGTGAGGTTACCGGCGGGTCTTCGGAGGCATCAATCCGAACACGGTCGCCGGCGAACCCGTCCCACCTGCGGTTATCAAACCGCCTGCGAGCACCCACGCACCTGATTCCGGCAGTGCCGCAAGCCCGCTCAGGCATTCCAGGCTGATCCGGTGCTCGCGGTAGAGCAGCTTCGAGACGGTGTAGTCGGCGTCGATGCCGATGTCCGGACCGAACGTGTCGGTGCCGAGCGCGCCCTGGCGATGCAGCCGGCCGGTGTCGAGCAGCCAGCGGACCGCCTCGATCGAGAAGCCCGGCTGATGCATCGCGCCCGCGTCATCGAGGTTCGCGAACTCGTGCGTGCCCCACCGGGATTCCCAGCCGGTCCAGGCGATCACCGCGGCGCCCGGTGGAATCGGGCCGCGCCGCTCCTCCCAGTCGTGTAGGTCAGCCACGGTCACCGCGTAGTCAGGGTCGGCCGCGGCGGCAGCACGCACGTCGATCTTGACCGCCGGCCGAAGCAGGTCATCGGGGTCCAGCTCATCCGCGCTGCAACCGTGCGGATCGAAATGCGCGGGCGCGCCCCAGTGCGTCCCGCTGTGCTCGCCGATGGTCAGCCGGCGCAGCAGGTAGCCGTGCTCGGCCAGGGTGGCGATCTCGGTCAGCTCGGGTGCCGGGTCGCCGGGGAAAACACTCGTCGTCGCCGGGTCGAGGACGTGCGACAGGCTGATCACCTGCCATGGCGCCATGTCAGCGTCCGCCCGCGACGACGCGTTCGAGCGCGCGCAGATCCTCCTCGAGCATCCGGAACAGTCGGTACGCGCCGACGAAGGCGAGAATGCCCAGCACGCATAGCACCCGAACCGCCACGATCACGGACGGTATGTCGTCGGGCGCGATGAAGGTGACACCGGCAACGCCGAGCAGCGGCACCGACGCGGCGACTGCGAGATAGAAATTGCTGCGCCGGTCGAGCCCACGCAGCTGGAGTGCGTCGGTCTCGGTCGGTTTGCTCTGCTGGAGAAAGATCGGATAGACGCTGCGGACTAAAAAGAATGTGACCAGGAAGAAGGGATAGGCAACCGCGATCGCACCGCACACCACCAGCGAGCCGAAAATATGCAGGTAAGCGCCGGCCGGTACGTCACCGGGCACCAGTTGCAGCGAAATCGGGAACGTCAAGCCTGCAAGGATCCAGGCGCCAAAGGCAATCCACACGATCCGGTCGGTAGCCAACAGTGTGTCGCTCCGCGCCTGAGCAAGTGTTTGCTCGTCGTACACACGACCCTTGCGTAGCCCGCGTGGCACGCTGATCACACGTCTGGCCACGTAGACCATCAGCGCTCCCGCGAGCGGGAATAAGAGCACGTTGACGAATGCGGTGACAGTCTGAAATTCGCTCTGCGCGTCCTCGGAGAGCTTGCTGATGATCAGCGTCTGGTTGTGATAGATGTTGTAAACGCTCGCGAGCGCGTTCGGGACGCCAATCGCTAGCGCAACGATCGGGAATACGTACGGCCGCAACTTCAGCCGCCAACTGCCCGGCGGCGGATCCACGAGGTCGCGCGCCCGCGCATCGAGGCATAGCTCGAACTGCTGGGCGAGTTCAGCGGCGCTGGCCCAGCGGTCGTCGGGATTGGGCGCGAGCGCCGTTGTCAGCACCCGGGACAACGCGGCGGGGCAGTCTTCGGGCAGCTGGGAGAGCGCCGCGGGGCCGATCCCGTCCGCGCGGTTGGCCAGCATCGCGTCTATCACCGTGTCATCGCTGCCCGCAGCCCCGTCGTCGCCGAACGGCTTGTTGCCGGTGAGCAGCTCCCACAGCACCACCCCGAGCGCGAAGATGTCGCTGCGCGTATCGAGGTCGGCCGGGGTGTCGGCGCGGTCGGTGTGGCACGCGGCGAGCTGCTCCGGGGACATGTAGGACAGGGATCCACCGAAGTAGGCGACGGGACTCGTACCGGCGACGGTGCGGCTGTAGCTGATATTGAAGTCGGCGAGCTTCGGCACGCCCTCGGAGGTGAGCAGGATGTTCGCCGGCTTCACATCGCGGTGCAGCACGCCGTGCCGGCCGGCGTATTCGAGCGCCTCGGCGAGCCGGCGGCCCAGCCAGGCGACGGTCTCGGGCCAACTCAGACCCGCGATCTCGGCGCGCACACTCGAATCGCTGGGCCGGATCTCGCCCTTCTCCTCCATCGCGGCATCCACCGCGTCGAGCAGCAGTTGGCCATTGCGCTGCTCGGGCGGCGTCGCGCGGACCCAGCGCAGCGCGCCGAGCAACGTACCGCCCGGCAGGAACTGCATGTAGAGCAAGCGCAGGCGACGCTCGGGCAGCACCCGCTGATCGAAGACCCGCACGATGTAGTCGTGGTCGAGCCGGGCCAGGGTCTGCGGCTCGGTGCCGTGGTCGGCGGATACCTTGACCGCGACCAGTCGCTGCATCGAGCGTTGCCGGGCGAGGAACACGCGCGCGAACGCGCCCGCGCCGAGGACCGTGAGCAGGTCGAAATCGTCAACCGATTGCCCGACGTCGACAGACTCCAGCGGATGCTCGATATCGGGCTCGGACAACACCCCGCCTGCGCGTGTGGCCGTGCGGGTTAGGTCGGCCGAGGGAGCGAGCGTCGGGTTTGCGGCCATGGTGGCGGCGCCGCCCAAGGCTGCCGTGGCGGCGCCGCCCATCGCCCTGGTGACTGTCTGGTCGGTGGCGTCGGCGCCGTCCACTGCCATCGTTGCCGTACCGTCCATCGCCATGTTCATGGTGGCCGTGCCGTCCACGTCTACGCGGCGGGTACTCGGATCGGGTTCCTCGACATTCAGCAGCTTGGCCAACTCGGTCGCCTGCGCCGGGTACTCGCGCAGATAGGCGTCGGGATCGATGCGCTCGCCGCTGTGCCGTCGGATCACGAACTCTTCGTAGACCAGATCGGCGGGCAGCGTGGAGGGTTCCAGATCGGAAAACTCGGCGCAGTAGTCGGCGAGGCGCTTGCGCGTACCCGCCTGCAGCCAGCGGTGCTGCAGGTCGACGCGAATCAGGTCGATGAGCGCCTCGGTAGCGCCCGGGCCAGGCGGCAGGAACTCGTGCAGATCCGGCGGAGTATCGGCATCCGCCCAGGCGCGCGCGAACGAAGCGACGGGGTCGTCGTACGACCGGGTTCGCTTCGATCCGGGGGCAGCGCCGCCTGCGGTCATGTCAATCGGTTGACTCCGGGTGGTTGGGGTTTTTCCGGACTACGGTGCTGGGCCCGGTGCCGGTTCGATTTGCGGACACCTTTGCGCGGCGCTCGTAGAGCCGGGCTAGGACGGACATGGCCGATGATAGTCGCCGCAACCTATCGGCATCGGCTGTCCGATACACGCGGATCGCGAGCGAATCCGCCGGTAGCGGGGGGGTTTCGGGTGGATACTCGTCGGTATGAAGCAGCGCTCGGCACGGGCGCCGTGGCTGGACGATGAGTCCTTCACCGCGGTCGCGATCGCCAACGCGGTGCGTACCGGACGCTGCGCGCCCGGCGATCCCGTCCGCGCTTCGCTTGACGCCATCGGCCGGCTCGACCCGGAAATCGGCGCTTTCGCGTGCGTCCGCTATCACCGGGCACTCGCCGAGGCCGACGCTCTGAGTTCTCGCCCGGACCTGGGCGACCTCCCGCTGGCCGGGGTCCCGATCGCGATCAAGGACAACATCGAGGTTGAAGGCGAGGTTATGCAGGCCGGCACGCGGGCCGGTGCGCCGCCGATCGAGGAGTCCGATCATCCGGTGGTCGCCCGGTTGCGCGCGGCCGGGGCAGTGGTGGTCGGACAGACCACCATGTGCGAACTCGCCGCGTGGCCGTTCACCGACTCGCCCGGACATGTCACACGCAACCCGTGGAATCTCGAGCGGACTGCCGGTGGTTCGTCGGGTGGCGCCGCTGCGGCGGTGGCTGCCGGCATGGTGCCGGTCGCGCACGGCAACGACGGATTCGGCTCGGTGCGGGTGCCGGCGGCGTGCTGCGGACTGTTCGGCATCAAACCCGGCCGGGGCGTGGTGCCCTCGCAGATCGGACTCGACTCGTGGTCGGGCCAGGCGGAGAACGGTGTGCTGAGCACCTCGGTGGCAGATGCTGCGCTCGTGCTCGCGGTGATGGCGGACGAGCCGGATCTGTCGCGGGTGCGCCGGGCGAAGCCCCTGCGAATAGGGCTGTCGACGGCGAGCGTGTCACCGCTGGTGCGAGTCGATCAGGAGTGGGCGCGGGCGGCGCGCACGGCGGCGACGGTGCTGGGCGATGTCGGGCACGATGTGCGGACGGTCGATGTGCCGTACCCGAAAGTGCCGGTCGCGGCAGTCTCGAGGTGGCTTGCCAACGCCGCCAAGGATATTGCCGAGTTGGACCGCAAGCTGGTCCAGCCGCGCAACCGTTGGCATGCGGCGCTCGGGCGTGCCGTGCAGCGGGCCGGGTTGGTGCGGAAGTCCGATGTCGATGACATCGAGCAAGCGATGTTCGCGTTGTTCGCCGATATCGATCTACTGATCACGCCGACACTGGCCAAGCCGCCTTCGGCGGCAGCTGCGTGGAGTGAGCGGTCCTGGTTTTCCAACGTCGTTGCCGGGATCGGCTATGCACCGCTCGCCGGCACCTGGAATCTGCTCGGCTGGCCCGGGGCGAGCGTGCCGGTGGGTATGCATACCGTGTCGCGGACACCGGTAGCGGCACAAATCATCGCCAAGCCCGGCCGCGAGCGCGACATTCTCGCGATCGCCCGGCAGATCGAGAGCCGTCGGCCGTGGCGGTCGAGGGCGCCGCGGATGCTTGTGCCGTGACGCTGTCGCATCAAGATGAACGGTGGGTGCTTGCGTGGCGCATGTAGGCCATCTCTGATAGCACCATTACATGGAGCCCAGCCTGCGCGACCTGCGGTATTTCGTTGCCGTAGCTGATCGGCTGCACTTCACCAGGGCGGCGGCCGACCTCCAGATCGGCCAACCCACGCTGTCGCGCCAGATCAGGCAGCTCGAGAAGCAGCTCGGGACGGTGCTGTTCGACCGCAACCAGCGGTCGGTCGCGCTGACCGTCGCCGGCCGTGAGCTGCTGAAGGGCGCGCGCCAGATTCTCGACCAGTGGGAGAAGACGCGCGCCGCGCTCGTACCCGCGGCCGATGGGATCCGGCTCGGCATGATGTACAACCACGAGTTCGGTCTGCTGGAGGTGATGGAGCAGCGCAGTTCCAGCCCGATTGTCGTGTACTCGTCCACCTACATCGACCCCTCGGTCGGGCTGGACAGCCGCAAGGCCGATGTGTCGATCGTGCTGCTGCCGCTCGCCGACTCGGATGCCTATCGCTGGCGCAAAGTGCGAGTCGAACACCGCTGGGCCCTGCTGCCGCTAGCGCATCCGCTCGCGAGCCGATCCGAGCTGAATTTCGCCGATATCGCCGACGAGGCTTTCGTCGCACTACCCGAACCGGCCGGGGTGCTGCGCGACTACTGGGTCGGCAACGACATGCGGGAAGGCACGCGGGCGAATATCACCGGTGTGGCGTCGACCGCGGATGAGCGGGTCGAGGCGGTGGAACTCGGACTCGGCATCGCTCTGTTGCCGGAATTCGCGATCCCACCGCATCGCTGGCCCGGCACGGTGTTGCGCCGCGTGGTGGATCTGCCGCCCGCCGATCTCGTGCTGGCCTGGCGCGCCGACGACGACCGCCCGTCGATCAAGCAGTTCATCGACGAGGTCTACCGCCACGAGGACGACGCGGAGTTCTTCCCGGCGTAGGGCTTTCGCGCGCAAGGTCCAGCTTCGAGTAGCGCACGGTGGCGTGCCTGCGCCCGGACGGGCGCCGCATGAAACCGCTGCGTGTTGGCGTGCGTCAAATTCCGTGGCGATGTTTCTTGGTTAAGGGGGGCCTGAATATTCCGATGGGAACTGGCGATGACCGATAAGACTGGTCAGCATTCCCTTCCGGATGTGTCCGAGCTGGTGATTGCGAAGAGTCCCCGAGCACACTTCTTCACCGAGTTCGCCGTTTCGGATCCTCGCGACGCCCTGCTCGGCTACGCGCAGTTGTCCGGCAACATGGTGCTGCTGATTCTGAATGCATTCACGAACAGCTGGCTTTTTCCCTGCAGGCCAATGAAAGTGCGGGATCAGGAAGACGAGCCGACCCTGTGGATCGAGTTCAGGGGAATTCTGCGGCGCTTCGTCGTTATCGTTCGTCGGCCCGACGGCAGCGTGCTGGGCAGGCTCGTCGGCCGGACCTGGGCGACGACTCTGCGGAACACCGGCTATTCGATCGAAATCGATGGCGAGCGAGTCGGCGGATGGACATCGTCGACTTACACGCCGCGCCACACGGTGTTGCGAGCCCAGCAATCTCTTGCCGAACCGCTCGCGGCCATTGCATTCGCCACGGCCATCGTCAGACACTCGGGCGGCTGAATCCACCATTCAAACGCAGCGGACCCGCGAGCAAATTGCCCGCGGGTCCAGTTGTCCGACTTACGTTTTCGCCTACTCGGCCTCGATACCGCGCGCCCGATCCTCGTACGCCTTGCGTGCTTTCACGTCGACGCCGTCGAGGAACACCGACTCCATGCCGCTGTTCCGGCCGAGGTACTCGACCATCCGGGACGGCATGAAGTCCATGCTGCGCGCGATCCTGCCCGCGGCCTTGGTGACGGCCGCCCGTCGACGCGGTTTGGTGATCAGCGCCACCACCGCGGCCGCGATCTCCTCGGGCTCCGCGTTGCGGAAACCCTTGGGGCCCACGGTGCCCGAGGTCAGCTCGGTGTTGGTGAAGGTCGGCAGCACGGTCGAGAACTGCACCCCCGAGCCGTGATACTCCGCGCGCAGCGTATCGGTGAATGCCAGCACAGCCGCCTTGCTCGCGCAGTAGGTGGCCAGACCCGGGGTGGGCAACTCGCCGGCCAGCGACGAGATGTTGATAACGTGCCCGCGCTTCCGCGGAACCATGCGCGCCGCGGCGAGCTTGGTACCGAGGATCACGCCGTAGGTGTTGATGTCGAGGATCCGGCGCGTGACCGCATCCGGTTCCTCGATCACCTTGCCGGCGGGCATGATTCCGGCGTTGTTGATCAGCACATCGATCGGCCCGAGCTGGCGTTCGACTCGGTCGAGGAAGGCCTCGAACGAACCGGGATCGGTGACGTCGAGCCGGTCGTACAGGTCGAGCCCGAGATCGGCACCGGCCTCTTTTACCTTGGCTTCATCGATATCGCCGATCGCGACGTTCGCGCCGAGATTGGTCAGCGCGGTCGCGGTCGCGAAGCCGATGCCACGCGCACCGCCGGTGATGACGACAACCTTGCCGCTGATTGCCGCGGCAGCCCCGTTCAACGGGTCACGCCCCCCGGCGGTACTCACTTGCCCCCGCCGAGCCCCAGCTTGTTACGGAGGCCCTTGGCCGAGGCGAGCCGCAGCATGCCGAGACCCATGCGGACGTTGCTCTTCTTGTACGGGAACCAGAGGATCTCCCGCTGCTGCGTCGGAATCCGCGGCGAGGTGATTGCCTGCTGGCGGCAGTACTTGCGGATGCCGCTCGCGCCGCCCCAGCGGGCGCCGACGCCGGAGTCCTTCCAGCCGCCCATCGGGAGGGCGAAGTTGAACAGGTTGGACGCGAAGTCGTTGATGTTGACCGCACCGGCATCGAGCTGGCGGGCGACGCGCTCACCGCGGTCCTTGTCCCCGGTCCAGACCGTCGCGGACAGTCCGTACTCCGAGTCGTTCGCGAGGCGGATGGCCTCGGCCTCGTCGGCGACCTTCATCACCGGCAGGGTAGGACCGAAGGTCTCCTCGGAGATGCACGACATCGAGTGGTTCACATCCACAAGCACGGTGGGCTCGAAGAACGTGCCGACACCGGTCGCCTTGCCACCGGTCGTGGCCCGAGCGCCGGCCGCGATTGCCTCGTCGACGTGCCGCTGCACGATGTCGCGCTGCCCGGGTGTGGCCAACGCACCGACGTCGTACTTGAAGCTGCGGTCGTCCTGGCCCTGACGCAGCGAGCTGACCTGCTTTGTGAGCTTTTCGACGAACTCGTCGTACACCGGCGCCTCGACGTAGACGCGCTCGACAGAGATGCACACCTGGCCGGCATTGAACAGGCCGCCGTAGGCGATGCCGTTCGCGGCGCGGTCGAGGTCGGCATCCGCGAGCACGATCGCCGGGTCCTTACCGCCCAGTTCGAGGCTGTAGGGGACCAGCCGCTCGGCGCACGCCTTGGCGATCGCCTTACCGGTGCGGGTGGACCCGGTGAACTGCACGTAGTCGACGTTGTCCACCACGGCGGCGCCGGTGGCGCCGAGGCCGGTGGCGATCGCGAGCACCGGCGGGGCGCCGATCTCGGACCAGCCGCGGACGAACTCGGCGGCGGAGAGCGGGGTGACCTCGGACGGCTTCAGCAGCACGGCAGCGCCGGCCGCGAGAGCCGGAATCACGTCGAGCGCGGGCATCGCGAGCGGGAAGTTCCACGGCGTGATCACGCCGACGACGGGGTAGGGCCGGAAGACCGTGGTGAGCCGCTTCATCAGGCCGAGCGGGCCGTGCGCCTTCGGCGAATCGTCGGCGAGGAACTTGGCCGCGTTCTTGCCGTAGTAGTCGATCAGGTCGGCAGCCATCGGCGCTTCCAGCGACGCATCGGCGCGCGGCTTGCCGGTCTCGGACTGCAGCACGTCGGCGAGGTGCTCGGCGTTATCGAACAGCCAGTTCTGGAACTTGCGCAGCCACACTTCGCGGCCCTTGGGGCCGATGGCCTCCCATTCGGGCTGAGCGGCGCGTAGCGCGGTCACCTTGGCGGCGACTGCCTCCGCAGTCTCGTTCGGCACCGAGCCGACGACCGTTCCGTCGGCGGGATTACGCACTTCCACCTGGGCAGATTCCTGCTCGGGTCGCGCTTTGGTCGTGGTCACCGGACCTCCCTGGCCTGGCCCTCGACGGCCCGTCCGACGAGGGAATGAGATGTGATTCGTTGCACACTCTAAGTGCAGTCTAGGACGGGTCGGGCGCCGCCCTACCGAACGCTCGATCAGGAGTGTGCGTGCTCGCCGTGCGGGTGCGTATGCGTATGCGTATGGCCGGCACCGTCGTCGTGCGTGTGTCCGTCCTGCCCGTGAATGCGCCGCAGCGGCGGCAGGTTCTTCGGCGGGACGCGTCGCTCCGGCAGGTCCTCGAGGAGTCGCTTGGTCGCGGCAGCGATGTCGGCGACGGCGGCCTCAATGGCCGGTCTGGTCGCGGCCGAGATACTCGAGATACCGCCGACCTTTCGGACGTATTGCAGTGCGGCCGCCTCGATCTCCATTTCGGTGGGTGGTGGCTCGAGCCCGCGTAATGCGGTGATGTTTCGGCACATGAGCCCAGGGTAGGTCGATTCGGGCAGATCAAACACCCGTCGCGACGACCCTTTGCAACGCCCGCAGATCGTCCTCGAGCTTCCGGAACAGCCAGTACGCAATGACGAAGGCGGCGACCGCGAAGATGCACAGCCAGCGCATCGAGCCGACGATCAGCGGCAGCTGACCCGGGTTCAGGAAGCTGACACCGGTCAGTACGGCGATCATCGGCACCGCTGCGGCGATGCCGAGGTAGACGGTGGCGCGCTTGCCGAGTGCCTGCAGGCGCTGCGCGTCCTCGGCCGTGAGATCGCCGCGGCCGTGCCGCAGCAGCGTCGGGTACTGGCAGTGCACGTACCAGTAGGTGGTCAGGAAGAACGGGTACGAGACCGAGATCGCGCCGCACACCACGAGCGTCATCAGCAGGTGCAGCAGCATGGTGGCAGGCAGGTCGCCGACGACCAGCAGTCCGGTGACGAACGAGATGCCCGCGAGCACCCAGCCGGTGAAGCCGACCAGGGCGGCGCGGTCACCCACCGTCAGGGTGTCGGTTCTAGCCCGGGCCAGCGTCTCCGCGTCGTAGCGCTTGCCATGCCGAAGTCCGCGCGGAATCCAAATTGCGCGACGGCATAGATAAAGCAGTAGGGCGAACAAGAGCGGGTAGAACGGCCAGTCGAAGAACAGGCCGAGCTTTTCGAGGCTCGCGTGCTGTTGGGCTGTCAGCGCCGGTTCGACCAGCCGCCCGTTGTGGTTTTTGTTGTACATCACCGCACCGAAGTTGCCGACCAGGCCGGCAATGGTGGTGATCAGCAGCGTCCACGGCGCGAGGCGGTACTGCCAACTGTTCTTTGGCGGGTCGACCAGGTTGCGCGCCCGCTCGTCGAGGCATAGCTCGAATTGCGCGGCCAGCTCGCGACCCCGCTCCGGCCGGTCAGCGGGATCGGGGGCCAGGCAACTGAGCAGCACCCGACGCAGCGCGGCCGGGCAGTCTGCCGGGAGGTCGGCGAGGAAACGTCGCTCGATCGGGCGGCTGCGAATCTCGAGCTGGCGGTCGATTGCCTCGGGCAGTCCGTCGGTGCCCGGATCGAGGTCGGCGTCGGTGGTTTCGAAGGGTCGACGGCCGGTCAGCAGCTCCCACAGCATCACCCCGAGCGCATACAGATCCGAGCGGGTATCGAGATCGGCCGCGCTGGCCAGCCGGTCTGGGTGCGCCGCGGCGAGCTGCTCGGGAGACATATAGGCCAGCGAGCCGCCGAAGTAGCGGAGCGGGTGGGCATCGCGGACGTGCTCGTCGAAGCTGATGTTGAAATCGGCCAGCTTGGGCGAACCCTCGGCGGTCAGGAGCACGTTGGCCGGCTTGATATCGCGGTGCAGCACCCCGCGCCGGGCGGCGTAGTCGAGCGCGTCAGCGAGCCTGCGGCCCAGCCAGGCGATCGCTTCAGGCCAGCTCATCCGGGCAATGTCGGAGCGGATGCGGGAATCGCTCGGCCGGATCGCGCCGCGGTCGGCGAGTTCGGCGTCGATCGCGTCGAGCAGCAGTTGCCCGGACCGCAGTTCCGGCGGCGTTTTGTGCACCTGGCGCAGTACGCCGAGCACCGTCCCGCCCGGGACGTACTGCATGTAGACAAGCTTGAGCCGATCGTCCTCGATGAGCCGCTGGTCGAACACGCGGACGATGTGATCGTGGTCGAGATGGGCCAGGGTCTGCGGCTCGTTGCCATGGTTGTGCGAGATCTTCACGGCCACGAGGCGCTGCATCGATCGCTGGCGTGCCAGGAAAACCCGGGCGAAGGCCCCGCGACCCAGCAGCGTCAACAGATCGAAGTCGTCGATCCGGGTGCCGGCGTCGATGACCCCGAGCGCGGCATCGGCGCCCGTGGCCGCGGCACCGTCGGTGCCGAGCGCAGTCACGGCGAGTGCAGTGCCGGTGTCCGCGAGGGTCTCCATACCGAGGAATGGCGGATCGCGGCCGGTTTATTAACGAAACTGGCAAAAGTTGCCTGGATCACCACCGTGCGGTTTCGGGAACGCAGCTAGCGGGCGGGACGTTGCACATTCGGGCCTGCACCTTCGTGGGTCCACGTTGTTCGCGGTAGCCTGGTGTTTCCTCATCATCGTGAGCCGGACCAGGCGCGCCCGCGAGCTGCCTCGCCGTTTCGTCGCGCACGGCACGGCGGTGGAGACTGGACACTGAAAGGACAGGCCACCGTGGCCGACGCTGTATGAACCGCAAGACTGTCTTCCGCAACCTGGCGATTGTCGCTGGGATCCTGCTGGTCATCTACGCGTTCAGCTATTTCGGCAACAACACGCGCGGATGGCACAGCGTCGATACCTCCGTCGCGCTGTCGCAGCTGGCAGACAAGAACGTCACCGAAGCGCAGATCGACGACCGCGAGCAGCAGGTCCGTCTGACGCTGAAGGAAGCCAACGACGCGACCGGCGGCGAGACCGAGATCATCGCGAAGTACCCGGCTGCCGCCTCCGACGAAATCTTCACTGCGGTCCAGGATTCCGGCGCCGCAAAGTTCAACACCAAGGTCAACCAGGAGAACTGGCTGTCGCAGTTGTTGATCTTCGTGCTGCCGATGGTCATCCTGCTCGGCCTGTTCATCTTCGTCATGGGCCGGATGCAGGGCGGCGGTCGCGGCGGCGTGATGGGCTTCGGTAAGTCGAAGGCCAAGCAGCTCACCAAGGACATGCCCAAGACCACGTTCGCTGATGTGGCAGGCGCCGACGAGGCAGTCGAAGAGCTCTACGAAATCAAGGACTTCCTGCAGAACCCGGCGCGCTACCAGGCGCTCGGCGCGAAGATCCCCAAGGGCGTGCTGCTCTACGGTCCGCCCGGAACGGGTAAGACGCTGCTCGCGCGGGCCGTCGCGGGTGAGGCCGGAGTCCCGTTCTTCACCATCTCCGGTTCGGACTTCGTCGAGATGTTCGTCGGCGTCGGTGCCTCGCGCGTTCGCGACCTGTTCGAGCAGGCCAAGCAGAACAGCCCCTGCATCATTTTCGTCGACGAGATCGACGCGGTCGGCCGTCAGCGCGGCGCCGGCCTCGGCGGCGGTCACGACGAGCGCGAGCAGACGCTCAACCAGTTGCTCGTCGAGATGGACGGTTTCGGTGACCGGACCGGCATCATTCTGATCGCCGCGACCAACCGCCCCGACATTCTCGACCCCGCCCTGCTGCGTCCCGGCCGGTTCGACCGCCAGATCCCGGTCGGCAGCCCCGACCTGGCCGGCCGTCGCGCGATCCTGCGGGTGCATGGCCAGGGCAAGCCGATCTCGCCAGAGGCGGATATGGAGGGCCTGGCCAAGCGGACCGTCGGCATGTCCGGCGCCGATCTGGCCAACGTCATCAACGAGGCCGCGCTCCTGACCGCGCGCGAGAACGGCTCCGTCATCACCGGCGAGGCACTCGAGGAGTCGGTCGACCGCGTCATCGGTGGACCGCGGCGCAAGAGCCGCATCATCAGCGAGCACGAGAAGAAGATCACCGCGTACCACGAGGGCGGGCACACCCTGGCTGCGTGGGCGATGCCGGACATCGAGCCGGTGTACAAGGTGACGATCCTCGCCCGCGGCCGCACGGGCGGCCACGCGATGACGGTTCCCGAGGACGACAAGGGCCTGATGACCCGGTCCGAGATGATCTCGCGACTGGTGATGGCGATGGGTGGTCGCGCGGCCGAAGAACTCGTCTTCCACGAGCCCACCACCGGAGCTTCGTCGGACATCGACCAGGCCACCAAGATCGCGCGTGCGATGGTCACCGAGTACGGCATGAGCGCGAAGCTTGGTGCGGTCCGCTACGGCACCGACCACGGTGATCCGTTCCTCGGTCGCACAATGGGCACCGCGCCCGACTACAGCCACGAGATCGCGCGTGAGATCGACGAGGAGGTGCGCAACCTCATCGAGGCCGCGCACACCGAGGCGTGGGCGATCCTCAACGAGTACCGCGAGGTGCTCGACGAGCTGGCCGTCGCGCTGCTGGAGCGAGAAACGTTGCACCGCAAGGATCTCGAGGCGATCTTCACCGCGGTCGAGAAGCGTCCGCGGATCACCGCCTTCAACGACTTCGGTGACCGAGTGCCGTCGGACAAGCCGCCGGTGAAGACCCCGCGGGAGCTCGCGCTCGAGCGCGGCGAGCCGTGGCCGCCGGTGCAGGCCGTCCAGCCTGCGCCGCCACAGCCGGAATCGCAGCCTGCACCCGCACACGGGTACCCGGCCCCGGCCGGGCAGCCCGCGCATGCGGGCTACCAGACGCACCCCGGGCAGGCGAGCTACCCGGCGCATCCCGGGGCCACGCAGGGGTCTCGCCCGGACTACGGCGCCCCGGCGGGATGGTCCGCGCCCGGTTGGCCCCCGGCCGATTCGGTTGGCGGGTCGCGTGAGCAGCGGCAGTGGGACGAGCCGGCGAACCAGCGCCCCGCATGGGAACCCGAGCAGCGTGCGCAATGGGATCAGCCCGCTCCGCGGGGTGACTGGGATCAGCAAGCGCCGCGCGGCGACTGGGGGCAGCCTGCCGGCGGCCCGCAGTGGGGCCAGCCTCAGCACGGCCAGCGGACCGGTTCCGGCGAGCAGCAGAACGGCCACGCCGATTCCGATGGTGAGAACAACGGGAAGCCTGACTCAGCGGACTCGAGCTGGTGGCGCGGCTCGAACGGCAGGAACTGACGTTCTGACCGGTCGGGGCAGCACACTAAGCTGTGCCCACTAGAACGGACGGTGTCCACAGACAGGGCAATCACCGTCAGGAACACGTGGAGGTGCTCGCAGTGGCGGTCGAACAGGTCAACGGTCACCAGGCCGCTCCGGAATCGGGTCGCTCCGGAGAAGGTCAGTTCGATCCGGACCCGGATTCCGCGACCCCGAAGCCCGAGCACCTCGTAGCACTCGAGACCGGCCGCCCGTTCGATCAGGCACGGGCCGAGGCAGCGGTGCGTGAGCTCCTCCTCGCCGTCGGCGAGGATCCCGACCGGCCCGGCCTGCTCGATACGCCCGCCCGTGTCGCTCGCTCGTACCGCGAGGTCTTCGCCGGTCTGTACACCGAGCCGGACACGGTTCTCAACACGACCTTCGACGAGGGGCATCAGGAGCTCGTCCTGGTTCGCGATATTCCGCTGTACTCCACGTGCGAACACCACCTGGTGTCCTTCCATGGCGTGGCGCACGTCGGCTACATCCCCGGCAAGACCGGGCGGGTCACCGGGCTGTCCAAGCTCGCGCGGCTGGTCGATCTCTATGCCAAGCGCCCGCAGGTGCAGGAGCGGCTGACCAGCCAGATCGCCGATGCGATCGTCCGCAAGCTGGATCCGCGCGGCGCGATCGTCGTCGTCGAGGCCGAGCATCTGTGCATGGCGATGCGCGGCATTCGCAAGCCCGGGGCGAGCACCACAACCTCGGCGGTGCGTGGTCTGTTCCAGTCGAGCGCCGTCTCCCGTGCCGAGGCGCTGGATCTGATTCTGCGCAGGTGAGCTCACTCCCGGTGCCCGGAGGTGGGCGCTCCTGCGTGGTGATGGGCGTTCTGAACGTCACCGCCGACTCGTTCTCCGACGGAGGCCGGTACCTACAGCACAACGCGGCGGTCGAGCATGGCCTCGCGCTGCATGCCATGGGCGCAGACATCATCGACGTGGGCGGTGAGTCCACTCGTCCGGGCGCGACCCGGGTGGATCCCGAGATCGAGGCGGGCCGGATCGCGCCGGTCATCGCCGATCTCGCCGCTGCCGGGATCAAGGTCAGCGTGGACACCATGCGCGCGTCCGTTGCGGCAGCCGCGATCGACGCAGGTGCCGCGATCGTGAACGATGTCTCCGGAGGCCGGGCCGATCCCGATATGGCCAAGGTTGTCGCCGACGCACGCGTGCCGTGGATCCTGATGCACTGGCGCTCCGCCGCCGATTTCGCGCACCGAAGCGACGCGGCCCAATACGACGATGTCGTGGCCGATGTACGCACCGAGCTGCTCGCCTGCGTCGACGCCGCCGTCGCGGCAGGCGTCGATCACTCTCTCCTCGCGATCGATCCCGGTCTTGGCTTCGCGAAGACGGCCGAACACAACTGGGCGCTTCTGCAGGCGCTACCGGAGCTGGTCGGCCTGGGTCTCCCGGTGCTGGTGGGCGCGTCACGCAAGCGGTTCCTCGGCACCCTGCTCGCCGACCCGGACGGACCGCGCCCGCCCGATGGCCGCGAGGTCGCCACGGCCGCGGTGTCCGCACTCGCCGCGGCGCAGGGCGCGTGGGGCGTGCGCGTACACGATGTGCGCTCGTCGCTCGACGCGGTCGCCGTCGCCAGCGCGTGGCGGCGCGGAAGTGCCGCAGTAACCACGGAGAATGTCGCAAAGGAGGGACGGGCCGAGTGAGCGATCGGATCGAACTGCGCGGCCTGCGGGTACGCGGTCGGCACGGCGTCTTCGAGCACGAGCGCCGCGATGGGCAGGATTTCCTGGTCGATATCACGCTGTGGCTCGACCTCGCCCGTGCTGCGCGCTCGGACGACCTGGCCGACACATTCGACTATGGCGCGCTCGCCGACGCCGCGGTCGCCATTGTGGCCGGACCGCCGCGCAACCTCATCGAGACCGTGGCGGCCGAAATCGCCGACGGTGCACTACGCGATGAGCGCGTGAATGCCGTCGAGGTGACCGTGCACAAGCCGTCGGCGCCGATTCCGCACACGTTCGCCGATGTCGCCGTGACCGCGTACCGCACCCGGGACCGCGCGAGTGGTGGTGCGGGGACCGCGCGATGACGCGAGCGGTGCTATCGATCGGATCGAATCTCGGTGACCCACTCGTGCATCTGCAATCGGCGGTCGACGGACTCGGCTCCCGGGTGGTCGCCGTGTCCGGCGTCTACCGCACCGCGCCGTGGGGCGGCGTCGAGCAGCAGGACTTTCTCAACGCGATCGTGATCGCGACGGATCCCGGTCTCGACTGCATGGACTGGCTGCATCTCGGCCAGCGCCTGGAGGCTGCCGCCGACCGGACGCGCGAGGTGCGTTGGGGCCCGCGGACGCTCGATGTGGACGTGATCACCTGTGACACCGAGGTCCGCACCGATGCCACGTTGACGCTGCCGCATCCGCGCGCCCATGAGCGGGCTTTCGTACTGGTGCCGTGGCTCGACGTGGACCCGGACGCGACGCTCGAGGTGGCGGGAACCCGGACGGCGGTGCGCGATCTGCTCGCCGGCCTCGACCCTGCCGAGCGTGACGGGGTGCACCCGACGGACCTGGCGCTGCGCGCGTGACCGGGGAGCTGAAGCCCACTAGGGTGCGCGACCTGTTGGGGCTCTTCGTTATTGCGACGCTGGCGTCGTGGATCCTGGTCCGCGTCTTCTACGGAGAGCTGCCGCCGATCCCGTTCTACGCGGGTGCCTCGTTGTATCCCGTTGCCCTCGTCGAGGTTGTGGCGGCCTTTCTGATCCGGGCCAGGATCTCCGATCATCGGGTCGGCGACGGCCCGCAAGAGCTGCACCCGATCGCGGCCGCGCGGGCGCTGGCACTGGCGAAGGCCTCGGCACTGCTCGGAGCCGCGGCAGCCGGCATCTGGCTGGGCTTCCTGCTGCACGTTCTGCCGCAACGGGCCATTTTGAGCGCGGCGGTGCAGGACACCCCGGGAGCAATCGTCGGAATGATCGGCGGTATAGCGCTCGCAGCTGCCGCGCTCTGGCTCGAGCACTGCTGCCGCGCCCCTCAAGATCCGACAGACCAAGCGCCGCAGTAGCAATCCGCATAAGGCGCGGTAGAACGTGTTCCCGCGCGCTGTGGCAAACCTCGCCGGTAGCCCTGTGATGTGGCTGGTCGTACCCCGTTCACCCGGAGGGCAACAGCTACCCTGGTCGCCATGACTTCCTCGGCTCGTACCGGTAGTGCGCGGCGCAGTCGACGTGGTCGCTCGCAGTTGCTTCCGGGGGCCCTGATTCTGCTTGGTCTGGTCGCCACCGGTTTCCTGGTGTTCAGCGACAGCGTCGAATTGCTTCGGCTTGGTTTGATGGCTGCTGTCTGGGCCGCCGTCATCGCGGTCTTCGCGATGACCCGCTACCGGCGCGAGTCCGCTCTGGACAAATCCAAGGCTGAGGACCTGCAAACGGTCTACCGCCTGCAGCTCGAGCGCGAGGTCTCGGCGCGGCGTGAATACGAGCTCGGCGTGGAGACCAAGCTGCGTCGCGAGGTGAGCGCCGAAGCCGAGGAACTGGCCGCGCTGCGTGAAGAACTCGCTGCGCTGCGCCGCAACCTGGAATTCCTGTTCGACGGTGACCTGCCTGCGGAGCGGGTCGCGCTGCGGGCTGAGCGGATCGCCGAGTTGACGGTGTCGGACTCGCCCACCCGGCATTCAGACGACGCGCCGGCGCCGCAAACCCCGGTATACGGCGTGCATGAGGCCGAAGCGCCCCGGTTCGCGTCGCCCGCGGACGCGCCGGTCACGGCGGAGGTGGCGGCGATCGAGTTCTACGAGGTCGAAGAGGAGCGCGCCTGGTCCGCGTGGAGCGCTGGTTCGAGCACAGACGTTGCGGCCGCTGCGGACGAACACGACGAGCCCACGTTGCCGGAGGTGCCCGTTTCCCGGCGCCGTCGGCGCGCGGTCGACAACGACGATCTCGGAACTGGCACCACGGGGCTGTCCGTCGCGCAGATCATGGCGAATTTGGCCGCTGAGAAGTCTGCCGTCGATCACGACAACGAGTAGCGCCGCACCGCCCGCGGCGGGGCAGCAAAACGGCTCCAGCTGCGGCTCAGGCCACGCAGAACAGGCAGAAGTGAGCGATATATCACTGCCTGGGGCGTAGCCCTTCGGCGGCGCCCACCGATATCCTCGATTGGTACGTCTGGTACCCGCACGCTTTGCGGGACTGGAACGGAATACGAGAGGAAACTGGTGACCTCACCCGGGATCACTGATGACCCCGCGCCCGCACGCTTGACGGTAGGAATCGTTTCGGCGGGACGAGTGGGAACCGCCATCGGGGCAGCTCTGGAACGAGCCGGACACGTCGTGTTCGGTGTTTCCGCCATCTCCGATGCCAGCATTCACCGTGCCCACACGCGGCTGCCCGACGCGCAGATCCTGCCGGTGCACGAGGTCGCGGCTCGCAGTGAACTCTTGATTCTCGCGGTGCCCGATGCGCAGCTCGCAGGCCTGGTCAGCGGCCTGGCCTCCACCGGCGCCGTGCGCCCGGGAACGCTCGTCGCCCACACCTCCGGCGCCAATGGCATCGGCGTGCTCGCGCCGCTCACCGAACACGGCGCCACGCCGCTCGCCATTCACCCCGCGATGACCTTCACCGGTCACGACGAGGACACCCTGCGGCTTTCCAACGCTTGCTTCGGTATCACCGCTGCCGATGAGATCGGCTACGCGATCGCGCAGTCGCTCGTCATCGAGATCGGCGGGGAGCCGGTCCAGGTGCTCGAGGCCAATCGCACGCTCTACCACGCCGCGCTCGCGCACGGCAGCAACCACATGGTCACGCTCGTCGTCGACGCGGTTGCCGCGCTGCGCGAGGCGTTGGCCGGGCAGGAACTGCTGGGTCAGCCGATCGTGGACGAGCAGCCCGGCGGGATCGCCGAACGCGTGATCGCACCGCTGCTGTCTGCGGCGCTGGACAACGCGCTGCGGCGTGGGACGGCCGCGCTGACCGGGCCGGTCGCCCGCGGCGACGCCCCTGCCGTGGCCGCGCACCTGGCAGAACTGGACTCGCTCGATCCCAGCCTTGCGGCCGGCTATCGGGCACTTTCCCTGCGGACCGCGCAGCTCATGGGCGGCCGGTCCGAACTGATTGAATTGTTGGAGCAACGATGACCTCACCGAATCTCGCGCTGCGTGGCAGCTTCACCCCCGGCGAACTGACCGTTCACCACGATCCGGCGGTGGTAACCGCGGTGTCGAACGCGCTGCGGACTGTCGGCCGCAAGGTCACGTTCGTACCGACCATGGGCGCGCTGCACGAGGGTCACCTGAAGCTGGTCCGTGCCGCGAAGCGCTCCAATGCCGTTGTCATCGTCTCGATCTTCGTGAACCCGCTGCAGTTCGGTGCCGGCGAGGATCTCGACGCGTACCCGCGCACCCTGGACGCCGACGTCGAGTTGCTGCGCGGCGAGGGCGTGGAGATCGTGTTCGCCCCGAGCGCGGCCGATATGTACCCCGATGGTCCGCGCACCACCGTGCATCCCGGTCCCGCCGGCGCGGAGCTCGAAGGCGCGAGCCGCCCAACCCATTTCGCCGGCATGCTGACCGTCGTTGCCAAGCTCCTGATGATCGCGCGGGCACGCGAGGCGTACTTCGGCGAAAAGGATTACCAGCAGCTGGTTCTCGTCCGGCAGATGGTGCGGGACCTGAACATCGACACGAAGATCGTCGGCATCCCCACCGTGCGGGAGTCCGACGGGCTGGCCCTGTCCTCGCGTAACCGCTACCTCGACCCCAAGCAGCGCGAAGCGGCGCTGGCGCTGCCCTCGGTGCTCGTTGCCGGTGTGCATGCCGGACCGTTCGGGCGCGACGCGGTACTCGAAGCGGCGAACGAGGTGCTTTCCGCCGCAACGGGAATCGAACTGGACTACCTGGAACTGCGGTCGCCCGATCTGGGCCCCGCACCCGAGCAGGGTGCCGCACGGCTGCTCATCGCGGCTCGTGTCGGCAACACCCGGCTGATAGACAACATGCCGATTGCGATCGGCGGCAATGCTTTCAACGACCATCCAGGTGTGAACGACGCGGCCACCGAGCGGCCGCTGACCCAGGCAGACCCGGCCGCCGCGAACGGCCGATAGGGAAAGGGTGACAGGAAATGTTGCGCACAATGATGAAGTCCAAGATTCACCGGGCCACGGTGACGCACGCCGACCTGCACTACGTCGGCTCGGTCACCGTCGACCGCGACCTCATGGAGGCGGCCGATCTGCTCGAGGGTGAGCAGGTCTGCATCGTCGACATCACCAACGGTGCTCGGCTCGAGACCTACGTCATCACCGGCGAGGCCGGCTCCGGCGTGATCGGAATCAACGGAGCCGCAGCGCATCTCGTCAACCCAGGCGATCTCGTCATCCTTATCTCCTACGGGGTGATGAACGAGGAGGAGATCCGCAAGTACGAGCCGCGCGTCGTCTTCGTCGACGACATGAACCGGCCCGTCGAGCTCGGCTCGGATCCGGCACACGCACCGGAGGGCTCGGGTCTCATTACGCCCCGCCAGCTCTCGGTCGTCTGAGCGATCCAACTCGGGACCACTCAGTGCTGCTCACCATCGACGTCCGCAACACGCACATCGTGCTCGGGCTGTTCTCCGGCAGTGGGGAACACGCCAAGCTGGTGCGTGACTGGCGGATGCACACCGATCCGCGGGTGACCGCCGACGAGTTCGCGTTGCTTTTGCGTGGGCTGCTCGGGTCGCACGTGGACGAGATCACCGGCGTCTCGGCGCTGTCCACGGTGCCCTCGGTGTTGCGCGAGGTCCGGGTGATGCTGAGCCGTTACTGGGGTCATGTCCCGCATGTCGTGGTCGAGCCGGGTGTCCGCACCGGCGTGCCACTCTTGGTCGACAACCCGAAGGAAGTCGGGGCCGACCGCATCATCAATTGCCTTGCCGCACATCACCTGTACGACTCGCCTGCCATCGTCGTCGACTTCGGCACGTCCACGTGTGTGGATGTGGTATCGGCGAAGGGTGAATTCCTTGGCGGCATCATCGGCCCGGGCGTGGAGATCTCGATGGACGCGCTGGCGTCCCAAAGTGCCGCCCTTCGCAAGGTCGAACTGGTCCGGCCACGCTCGGTGGTCGGCAAGAACACCGTCGAATGCATGCAGTCCGGTGCGGTTTTCGGCTTCGCCGCGATGGTCGACGGTCTGGTAGACCGGATTCGCGACGACCTGCCCGCATTCAGCGGCACTGATGTCGCGGTAATTGCCACCGGCGACAGCGCACCACTGATCGTGCCCGAGTCGGAGACGATCGAGCACCACGAGGCCGATCTGACGCTGGAAGGCCTTCGTCTGGTCTACGAGCGCAACCGGGACAAGATCCGTGCCCGCCACCCCTGATCTGCGCATTCTTCGTCGCGTGCGCCTCTCGGAGGCGGCTGCTACACTCGTCCGCGTGTCCATCCGCATGAGCGCCCAGGAGTGTTGTCGAGGCTGACGTCTGCCTCGATCAATCACACATTCCTGGGAGTTTCTCTCATGCTTTCCGCACCTTCTTCTGATATTTCCGTGTTTTCCGGCCGGTCCCGCCGATTGCCGGTGCCGCACCTCGATGCCGCACTGCCGACCCGGCTGCTACCCGCGGACCTGCTCTGGATCACTGACCAGGGCGCCGACGATGTGCTCTCCGGCAAGTTCGATCACCTGCTTCCGCCCGGTGGCATCTGGCCCACGACGAACCGCTGGGGTGCGCGACTGCGTGCCGACGAGGACGTCGATGTCTGGCTGATCAGCTGGGTTCCCGGCAAGTCGACCGAATTGCACGATCACGCCGGTTCGCTCGGCGCGCTCACGGTGCTGAGCGGGGCCCTGTCCGAGTTCCGTTGGGCCGGTGATCAACTCGTGCACCGCACGCTGCACGACGGTGATCAGGCGTCCTTCCCGATCGGCTGGGTGCACGACGTGGCCTGGACTTCCGGCCCGATCGAGCAGGATCCGATAACTCCGACGCTCAGCGTGCACGCCTACTCACCGCCGCTCACCGCGATGTCCTACTACGACGTCACCGACCGCGGGACGCTGCGCCGCACCCGCACCGAACTCACCGACCAGCCGGAAGGCGACCTGAAATGAGCACGACACTCGTGGCGCCGGCGGAGCGGACCGGAGCGCCCAAGACCATCGACGACGTGCTGGAAGAGGCTCGCGCACAGCTGGACCGGATGTACGCATTCGAGCTGCCGGCCGCGATCGAGCGCGGCGCGATTGTGGTCGACATTCGCCCGCAGGCGCAGCGCGACCGCGAAGGCACGCTGCTCGGTGCGCTCGCGATCGAGCGCAATGTCCTGGAATGGCGTTGCGACCCGACCAGTTCGGCGCGGATCGGCCTCGCGGTGGACCACGATGTCGAGTGGGTAATCGTCTGCTCGGAGGGTTACACCTCGAGCCTGGCCGCGGCGGCACTGCAGGAACTCGGCATTCACCGTGCCACCGATCTCGTGGGCGGGTACCAGGCGCTCAAGGCCGCGGGCCTGCTCGGCGCGGCAACCCGCGCGCCGCATTTCATCCGCGAGGCGCGGACGGTCATCACCGCCTGAGCTCGTCGCGCACCCCTTCGGCTCGTCGCGCACGCCCAGGCGTGCGCGGTGGCTGTGAAAGGTGCGCGTTCAGGTGGGGACCCCTTGACTGTGCGTTGGCTGCAAAAGTGCGCGATCCGCTGGGGAACCCTCGCCGCGCACCTTTTCGGCTTGTCGCGCACGCCCAGGCGTGCGCGGTGGCGGTGAAAGGTGCGCGTTTAGTAGCAACAAAGGCGCGTAATGCCGGGCGGCTCCAACCGTTCTGACCTGCGCAGCTAGGCTTGCCTTCCGTGAGTGAAACGGACGCCAAGGCTGCTGCCCATCCCCAAGACGACGACACGCCGGAGCAGATCCGCGTGCGTCGGTCCAAGCGGGAGCGTCTACTCGCCGAGGGTGCCGATCCGTACCCGGTTGTCGTGCCGCGCACGCACACCCTTGCCGAGATCAGGGCCAAATTCCCGGACCTCGAACCGGATACCGCGACCGGTGAACAGGTCGGTGTGGCCGGCCGCGTGATCTTCGCTCGCAATACCGGCAAGCTGTGCTTCGCGACCCTTCAGGAGGGCGACGGCACGCAATTGCAGGTCATGCTGAGCCTTGCTGGTATCGGCGAGGAGTCGCTCGCGGCCTGGAAGTCCGATGCGGACCTCGGGGACTTTGTTTTTGTCCACGGCGAGGTGATTTCCTCGCGCCGAGGCGAGCTGAGCGTCATGGCCGACGCCTGGACTATTGTCTCCAAGTCGCTGCGCCCGCTTCCTGTCGCGCACAAGGAAATGAACGAGGAGTCCCGGGTCCGGCAGCGCTATGTGGACCTGATCGTGCGTCCCGAGGCGCGGGAAATGGCGCGTAAGCGCGTTGCCGTCATGCGCGCGTTGCGCAATGCGCTGGAACGGCGCGGTTTCCTCGAGGTGGAAACTCCGATGCTGCAGACGCTGCACGGTGGCGCGGCCGCCCGCCCGTTCGTCACGCATTCCAATGCGCTCGATATGGATCTCTATCTGCGGATCGCTCCTGAGCTGTTTCTCAAGCGCTGCGTCGTCGGTGGTATCGAGAAGGTCTTCGAAATCAACCGGAACTTCCGCAACGAGGGCGCGGACTCCACGCACTCGCCGGAATTCGCGATGCTGGAAACCTACGAGGCCTACGGCACCTATGACGATTCGGCCCGCATGACCCGTGAGCTCATTCAAGAAGTCGCGCAGGAAGCGCTCGGCACGCAGGTCGTCACGCTTGCCGACGGCACCGAGTACGACTTCAGCGGTGAATGGGCCACCGTCGAGATGTATCCGTCGCTGTCGGAATCAATCGGCGTGGAAGTGACCCCGGACACCACGGTCGCGGAATTGATGGAGCTCGCCGAGCGCGTCGGGCTGGAAATTCCGCAGGGCAAGGGATACGGGCACGGAAAACTCGTCGAAGAACTGTGGGAGCACGTTTACGGCGACAAGCTCGACGTGCCGACCTTCGTGCGTGATTTCCCGATCGAAACCTCGCCGTTGACCCGCCAGCACCGGAGCCGTCCGGGCGTCGCGGAGAAGTGGGATCTCTACGTCCGTGGATTCGAGTTGGCCACAGGCTATTCCGAACTCGTCGATCCGGTGATTCAGCGCGAGCGGTTCGTCGATCAGGCCCGGCTGGCGTCCGCGGGTGACGATGAGGCAATGGTGCTCGACGAGGAGTTTCTCGCCGCGATGGAACACGGAATGCCGCCGACTACCGGTACCGGCATGGGAATCGACCGGTTGTTGATGGCGCTCACCGGGCATGGAATCCGGGAGACGATCCTGTTTCCCATTGTCCGTCCGCAGGGGTAGTAGATTCGGTCCGCCCTCGGGCACTGGATTTTTCGCACTCGAAGCCATAAGGTGCTGTTCCGCCGGGGCTAACGCGTACTGACAGGGATTCACGGCAGGTGAATCAGCGTCGACACAGATTTGCCGTAGGTGAATCATGGCTATCCAGATTCGCCCACGGAAGAATCACCGCGGTCACTGATTCGTCACAACCGAAATGGGCGTTCCGGGTAATTCTGGAATTCGGCGATCAGAAGGTAGTCTCGAGTTGAAGTACTTCCGTCGCGCGTTGATTGCGCTTCATTCGAAGGGAATGTCATCTGATGGCAAAAAAGGTCACTGTCACGTTGATCGACGATGTCGACGGCGAGGCGGTTGCGGATGAGACTGTTGAATTCGGCCTCGATGGTGTTTCATACGAGATCGACCTTGCGGCGGAAAACGCAGAACTTCTTCGCGAACAACTGCAGGCTTGGATCGAGAGCGCGCGCCGCATCAGCGGACGGCGCCGGGTGAAGCCGGCTCCGGCCACCGCGACGACCACCAAGGTCCGCGTTCCGGTTGACCGCGAGCAGAGCGCCGCGATTCGCGATTGGGCACGTCGCAACGGGCACAAGGTTTCTGCCCGCGGCCGCATCTCCGCCGACGTCATCGAGGCCTACAACACCGCGAACTGACATACAGAACGCATCACCCCGCTGATCGTGGGGTGCAGCAACCGCCCGGCCCGTCGTGGGGGCCGGGCGGTCTATTTTTTCGGGCACGATTTCGCACGGCGCGCGGGCGAATTTCTCGACTAGGGGGGTGTTAACACCCCACCTTGGGTGGCTATCGCGATTCGGGCACTGCGACAAAAATTGGACACGCAAAGTCCGGTACGAGCTATGAAAAAGGCAGGGATCGAAATGATGGCAACCGCGCTTCCGACCGCCCTCCGGGACGACCTCGATTCCGAGGATCTGCGCGCCGCGATCGACGATCTCGACTCGGAGATTGTCGAACTGGTCCGTCGACGTACCGAACTCACTCATTCGGCAGGCACAGCCAGGATGCACGCGGGGTTGCCGCGCACCGCCCATCACAGCGAAATGGGCGCTGTGCGCCGCTACGAGGCCGAACTCGGCCGCGAGGGCGTTGGTCTGGCAATCCTGCTTATGCGACTCGGCCGCAGTGGAGTGCCCCAGGCCTGACGGGGCGCTCGGCAAACCCCCGACAGAGCGGGGATAACGCAATACGAAGGGCACCGGCGCGGTGATCTTGCCGCCCGGTGCCCTTCGTTGCACGATTGACCCGTGCCCCAGAGGTCTTTGTGAGTGTCCTAGATGGTCCGTGTCTGCGTTTTGCCGATTCGGACGGCCGGTCGCAGGAGGTAGTCCTAGCGCCCGGTCATCCGCGTGTGACCATCGGCCGGTCGCCGCAAGCAGATATCGCCCTCACCTGGGATGACGAGGTGTCGCGCCTGCATGCCGCGGTCGAGTGGATGAGTACGCACTGGACGATCGTCGACGACGGCCTGTCCCGAAACGGGACGTTCGTCAACGGCGAGCGCATCGCGGGGCGACGTAGCCTGCGCGCCGGTGACCGGATCCGCGTCGGCGGCTCGTTGCTCACCTTTCACGAGTTCGGCGGCGGTATGGACGACGTCACCCGCATCTCGTCGGGCACGATGCCGACCGTGCGTTCGCTGACCGAGACGCAGCGCTCGGTGCTGGTTGCGCTGTGCCGGCCCTACAAACACAACGCCAGCTTCGCCACACCCGCGTCGAATCAGCAGATCGCGGGGGAGTTGTTCCTGAGCGTGGACGCGATCAAGACGCACCTGCGCGCGCTGTTCGCCAAGTTCGGTGTGGAGGATCTGCCGCAGAACCAGAAGCGGGTTCGCTTGGCGGAACTCGCGATTCAGAGCGGGATCATTTCCGAGCGCGACCTGTAGCCAGGCTTCGCACAAAGAAGCGCCGGACGCCCGCAGTCACGGGCGCCCGGCTGGATGGTGGTTCTTGGGTTGCGGCTCAGGCGGCGAGCGCCAGCTTGCGCACGGTGGACGGGCGCGCGGCCCGCACGTCGTCGATCAGCCGGCCGATCGCGGTGGCGACCGAGTCGGGCTGCTCCATGATCACCGCGTGGCCGGCATCGAGGACGCCGACCAGTTCGGCGCCGGGGATGGCCGCAGCCATCGCGATGGAATGCGACGGCGGCGTCATCAGGTCGTCCGAGCCGCACAACACCACGGTCGGGATCGCGCCGAGCGCGGGCAGCGCATCGGACTCGTCGTAGACCATGAACTCGCTCAGGAAGCTGGCCATCGTCTCGATCGGGGTCTCGTTGTGCATGGCATTGGCCAGTGCGACGACGCGCGGGTTGACCGCCCGGCCGAACTCGGCGATCCGGATCACGGGAGCAAAGACTCGGCAGGCCGCGCGCTTCGTGCGGGTGACCAGCCGCGGGGCGCGGCGGGTGGCGGCCTGGAACCAGGAGATGACGGGGTGCTGCAGGAAGCGGCCGAAACCGGAATCCGGAAGCCCGCTCGCGGCCGTGGCGATCAGCGCGACGCCGGCGACGCGGTTGCCAATCTCCTCGGGAAAGTTCCTGGTGTAGGTCAGTGCGGTCATGCCACCCATCGAATGCCCGACGAGGATCGCCTGCGAGGTGCCGACCACCTGGTCGAGCACGGCACGCAGATCGTGGGCGAGCTGGTCGAGGGTGTAGGTCGCGGCATCCGCTTCATCGGAGTCGCCGTGGCCGCGGTGATCGAAGCTCACGATGCGCGGCTGCTGCGGGGCGTTCCCCAGCAGGTCGCGAACGTAGCTCCAGGACTCATCTCGCAGGCAGTGCCCGTGCAGGAGAACCACGGTGACATCGGCATCAGCTGGACCGGAGGTGCGCACGGCGAGCGAAACACCATCGTCGGTGGTGATCCGGAACCGGTCTTCGGTGTCGAACCGGTTCTGCTGCGCTGAGGCGGTCATCGCGGTCTCCGATCGGGCTGTTAATGACACCTTCGACTTTGCTCTGGGGCCGCCGTCGCCGATACGGACCCGAAGGTGCACCAGGGGCCCCGCGGGGTGGAGATTTCACTACCAAGGTGGCGGTTTCCGGGCTAGCCTCTGCCGAGCGCCGTGTTTCGGACACGGTGTCCTACGGGGAGGTTCCAGTGATTTCTGTTCGCCTGATGGTCGGCGCTGCGCTCACCGCACTCGGCCTACTGGCCGCGCCGGCAACCGCGCAGGGCGCACCCCTGCCCGTGGACTACAACTTCTTGTCCGGGATCCCGGCAGAGCTGACCAACCCCGGCGGATCGCTGCCCGGCAGCAACGACTGGAACTGCAAACCGTCAGCGGCACACCCGAATCCGGTGATCCTGGTGCATGGCACAGGCGGCTCACAGCAGACGAACTGGGGCGCGTACGCGCCGCTGCTGGCGAACGAGGGGTACTGCGTCTTCGCGCCCACCTTCGGCAATCTCACGAACCTGCCGTGGCCCGTCACGGCGATCGGCGGGCTCGCCTCGATCGACAAGAGCGCCGCCGACCTCGCGGTGTACGTCGATCGGGTCCTCGCCGCCACTGGTGCGTCCAAGGTGGACATCGTCGGCCACTCGCAGGGCACCCTGATGCCGACGTACTACCTCAAGCACCTCGGCGGTGCGGGCAAGGTGGACAAGTACGTATCGCTTGCCCCGCTGTGGAACGGCACGAACGCCGGCGAGGGCGCGGCGATCTCGGCGTTCACGCGACGCCTCGGCATCACTGTCTTCGACCAGTTGCTCACCCCGCTGTGCGGCGCATGCCTGCAGATGGTGACCGGTTCGCCGTTCATCACCGAGCTGCAGGCCGGTGGCATGGCTGTCCCGGGCGTCACCTACACCAACATCATGACCCGCTACGACGAGCTGGTCGTGCCGTACACCAGCGGCATCCTCAACGCTCCGAACTCCACGAACATCGTGGTGCAGGACGGCTGCGCACAGGATTACTCCGAGCACGCGGGTATCGCGGGAAGCCGGCGAGCGGCGACCTTCGTGCTCAACGCGTTGGACCCGGCGCACCCCGGCCGGTGCCGTGCGAATTCGCGCCGCCGTTCACGGGCTAGTTCGAGCCGCTGCGCCGTCATGTGGTGGCGGCGCGTTCCTCGGCCGGTTTAGGCGGTAGGGCCAGCACTGCCGCAGCCAGGAAGCACAACGCGCCGACAAAGGTGCCTAGATTGGCCGTGCGCGCGTTGTGAAGCTCTCCCGTGGTCGGATCGAGGTACGCGCCCACCGCCGAGATACCGAAGGCGATTGAGCCGATCATGTTCAGCCAGCTGCTCAGCCAGTTCCGGGCGTGCGGATCCCACAGCTTGTCGGTGTCGGTCGTTGCCAGGACCGCCAATGCACTCGACGCCAGGAACGCGATCGAGCCGAACGCATCGGGACGCCACACCCACTGGTTGGCCTGATCGGCGGTGAGGCTGACGATCAGGGTCGCGCCCGTCGAGACGTTGAACAGCAGGGTCCCGATGAACTGCACGGCGGCCGACCAGTAGTCCCAGCGCTCCACCCGATGCGACTCGGCGTTCGGCACCGGGCGCCCGGACAGGCGTAGCTGGATGAAGCCCGCCAAAGTGAAGAAGACCGAGCCGACGAAATACGTGAGGTTGTCGAGCCGTTCGCCGACCGCGCTTGCGTAGGCGGGCCACGCCCCGAGGGCAAACAACACCGATCCGATCGCGAAACCCCAGGACTCGCGGCGCATGACGAGTATTCGATTCACGAAGATCCTTGGGCGTTCGCTGTCGGCGTACAGGTCGGGGAAACGAAATCATCGCTGGTCGCGTTAACTGAAGTAAGCCGATCGGCGTCCGTGGTCTACCCACCACAGAGGCGACGTTCGTGCACCTCGCCAACTACAGTAGAGGCGGGGGAGTGGGATTCTTTGCGGATTCCAGCGCCTACCCGGTGGCGTCAGCGCCGGAGCGAAGTGAGGGAGAACGATGTTCGAGAGGTTTACCGACCGCGCGCGGCGAGTCGTCGTCCTGGCCCAGGAAGAGGCCCGGATGCTCAACCACAACTACATCGGCACTGAGCACATTCTGCTCGGCCTGATTCACGAGGGCGAAGGCGTAGCCGCCAAGTCGCTCGAGTCGTTGGGCATCTCCCTCGAGGGTGTGCGCAGCCAGGTCGAGGAGATCATCGGCCAGGGCCAGCAGGCTCCTTCGGGGCATATCCCGTTCACCCCGCGCGCCAAGAAGGTGCTCGAGCTCAGCCTCCGTGAGGCTTTGCAGCTCGGCCACAACTACATCGGCACCGAGCACATCCTGCTCGGCCTGATCCGCGAGGGCGAAGGTGTCGCCGCGCAGGTGCTCGTCAAGCTCGGCGCCGACCTGAACCGCGTGCGTCAGCAGGTCATTCAGCTGCTGTCCGGCTACCAGGGCAAGGAGCCGGCAGAGGGTGGCAGCAGCCGCGGCGAGGCCGGTACTCCCTCCACCTCGCTCGTGCTCGACCAGTTCGGCCGCAATCTGACGCAGGCCGCGCTCGAAGGCAAACTCGACCCGGTCATCGGACGCTCGAAAGAGATCGAGCGCGTGATGCAGGTGCTGTCGCGCCGCACCAAGAACAACCCGGTCCTGATCGGCGAGCCCGGTGTCGGCAAGACCGCCGTCGTCGAGGGCCTTGCACAGGCCATCGTCAATGGCGAGGTGCCGGAGACGCTGAAGGACAAGCAGCTCTACACCCTTGACCTCGGTTCGCTGGTGGCGGGCAGCCGCTACCGCGGTGACTTCGAAGAGCGCCTGAAGAAGGTCCTCAAGGAGATCAACACCCGCGGCGACATCATCCTGTTCATCGACGAGCTGCACACGCTCGTCGGTGCGGGCGCTGCCGAGGGCGCGATCGACGCCGCGTCGATCCTGAAGCCGAAGCTCGCTCGCGGTGAGCTGCAGACCATCGGTGCCACCACGCTCGACGAGTACCGCAAGTACATCGAGAAGGACGCCGCCCTCGAGCGCCGGTTCCAGCCGGTGCAGGTCGGTGAGCCCACGGTGGACCACACCATCAACATCCTCAAGGGTCTGCGTGATCGGTACGAGGCGCACCACCGCGTCTCGATCACCGACAGCGCACTTGTCGCTGCCGCGACGCTGGCCGACCGCTACATCAACGACCGGTTCCTGCCGGACAAGGCGATCGACCTCATCGACGAGGCGGGCGCGCGCATGCGCATCCGCCGGATGACGGCTCCGCCGGACCTGCGCGAGTTCGACGACAAGATCGCCGATGCGCGCCGGGAGAAGGAGTCCGCGATCGACGCGCAGGACTTCGAGAAGGCCGCGAGCCTGCGCGACAAGGAGAAGCAGCTTGTCGCCAAGCGTGCCGAGCGGGAGAAGCAGTGGCGCAGCGGTGATCTCGACGTGATCGCCGAGGTCGACGACGAGCAGATCGCCGAGGTGCTCGCCAACTGGACCGGTATCCCGGTGTTCAAGCTCACCGAGGAGGAGACCACACGTCTGCTCCGCATGGAGGACGAGCTGCACAAGCGGATCATCGGCCAGGAGGACGCTGTCCGGGCCGTGTCGAAGGCGATCCGTCGCACCCGTGCCGGCCTGAAGGATCCGAAGCGTCCGTCCGGCTCGTTCATCTTCGCCGGCCCGTCCGGTGTCGGTAAGACCGAGCTGTCCAAGGCGCTGGCGAACTTCCTGTTCGGCGACGACGATGCGCTCATCCAGATCGACATGGGCGAGTTCCACGACCGATTCACCGCGTCGCGGCTGTTCGGTGCGCCTCCCGGTTACGTCGGCTACGAGGAAGGCGGCCAGCTCACCGAGAAGGTGCGCCGCAAGCCGTTCTCGGTGGTGCTGTTCGACGAGATCGAGAAGGCACACCAGGAGATCTACAACACGCTCCTGCAGGTGCTCGAGGACGGCCGTCTCACCGACGGTCAGGGCCGCACGGTCGATTTCAAGAACACCGTGCTGATCTTCACCTCGAACCTCGGTACGTCCGACATCTCGAAGGCCGTCGGACTCGGTTTCGCGCAGTCCAACGTCGAGGGCTCGAACTACGAGCGCATGAAGAACAAGGTCAACGACGAGCTCAAGAAGCACTTCCGGCCCGAGTTCCTCAACCGCATCGACGATGTCATCGTCTTCCACCAGCTGACCACGGATCAGATCGTGATGATGGTGGACCTGATGATCGGCCGCGTCGAGAAGCAGCTGAAGAACAAGGACATGGAGATGGAGCTCACCGACCAGGCGAAGTCGCTACTGGCCAAGCGTGGCTTCGATCCGGTGCTCGGTGCCCGGCCGTTGCGCCGGACCATCCAGCGCGAAATCGAGGACCAGCTGTCGGAGAAGATCCTCTTCGGCGAGATCGGCGCCGGCCAGATCGTGCTGGTCGATGTCGAGGGCTGGGACGGCGAGGGCGCGGGCGAGGACGCGAAGTTCACGTTCAAGGGCACGCCGAAGCCGGCCAAGGTGCCCGATTCGCCCGAGGCCGCGCTGGCCAGCGGCGAGTAACAGCTAGACACAGCGGGCCGTCGAGTCTTCGGACTCGGCGGCCCGCTGTGCGTTTGCCACCCGTACCGATTTCAACCGGGCGCGACCCGGTCCGCGGGTCGCTCCGCAGGCTGCGCTCCTGGCAACCGCGGGAGTAGGTTCGACTGCGAACCCGAGGGAAGGAATTGCGCATGCCAACACGCACCGCCCGTACCGAGTGGACCGGTGGACTTCAGGACGGCTCCGGCCGGGTAACCCTGGCGAGTTCCGGGGTCGGCACCTACGACGTGTCGTTCCCCAAGCGGTCGGCCGACGACGCGGACGGCACCACCAGCCCCGAGGAGCTCATCGCAGCGGCGCATTCCGCGTGCTTCTCGATGGCGCTGTCGGCTGAGATCGGCAGGGCAGGCGGAACCCCGCAGTCGCTCGACGTTTCGGCGGACGTCACGCTCGGCCCGGATCCGGCGGGCGGCTTCCGGCTCACCGGCATCCAGATCACCGTGCGCGGCAAGGTGGACGGACTCGACGCGGATGGGTTCGAGAAGGCCGCTCAGACCGCCAAGGCGGGCTGCCCGGTGAGTAAGGCACTGACCGGCGTGGACATCACGCTGGACGCGGCCCTGGCCTGATCCACACATAAACGAAGCGGGGCCCGGACACCATTTGGTGTTCGGGCCCCGACTGCGTTTGGGTACTTCGGCTAGCTGGCCGCGCCCACCGGAGTGGGGGAGTCCGCGGTCGTGCGCGTGGAGCGCTCGGTGAGGAACGCGAATGCGAGTCCCAATGCCGTCCACAGCGTGGCCTGCACGGTGATCGACGAGATGCGGAACTCCCACAGCAGCGTAGCCGGGAAGTCGTCGGGCACCTCGTTGACGCTCGGCATCAGCACGTAACCGAGACCGACGATCACCAGGAAGGTCACCAGCGGCGCCGCAATACGGACCGTGACCAGCTTGCTGTGCAGGTGGGTTGCGACATAGCCCGCCGCGACGACGGCGAACAGTCCGAGCACCACAGCGCCGAGCCACAACAGCGTGCGGTCGTTGATGGTGTCCGGGTCGCCCACTGCGGGCGGGTTGGCCGGGTACTTGAAGAACGGCACTGCCTCGATGGCAACCCACCCAGCGCCCGCGAGGACCATGGACAACGGGATCCCGGCGAGCGGAATGAACCGACGCAGGTAGAAAATCACCGTCGCGAAGATCGCGCCGAGCGCGATCCCGGCGAGCGAGGTCGCGAGGAACAGTCCGAACTTCTGTCCCGTCCGGCTGACGAGTGCATCGTCACCGTGCGAATGGCCCTCGGGTTCGGTCGCCTCGTGCGAATGCGGCGCAGTGGCAGCGCCGTCATGGTGATGCTCTGTAGTCGCGGCGCCCTCATCGTGCTCCGCGGCCGCCGATCCTGCTTCCTCGATCGCGATCGCAGCATCGACGTGCGGCTCACCGAGCAGGAAAGCGACACCACCGGCAAGCAGGCCGGCAATAAGACCCGCAAGCAGGCCGCGCAGAAGGAGTTTGGGCAGTGTGTCCGTCAGTGGCACGGGAGGCCCAGCAGGTGCCGACCGTCATGCATCAACTCGTGCATGTACATGCCGCTGCGCGAGATTGCGCCCTGGTCGAAGCCGACCAGGTACAGCGTGATCAGCGCGAGCAGCACGGTGCCCGCTGCGATGAGCAGCGCGAGCATAGGTTCGGTCGTCTGGCTGGGTGTGTGGACCAGAGCCATGTGTGTGCCTCCTGGGATTTCGCGTCCCGGCAGTAGTTGACCATTGGCACGCCGGGGTCTGACTCACCAGCCGTTTCGTATGGCCGGTTCACAGTGGCGCGACCGCTCCGGAATCTACCGGTATTCCCGCAGTGCCAAGGTGTTTACTCGCGAACTATCCCACCCCCGATTTTGCAGTGTCAATCGGGGGCGGCGTGTGGTGATCGGCACACAGCCGACGCGAAAGCGCCGGTCGCTGGGCCGAACTCAGCTCCAGAACGGATATACGAAGTGGCTCGGGCCGCCCCCGGGCAGCTGCCAACCCGTGATCGACGGGAAGTTGAACGGCAGTTTCGTCAGCTTGTGCGGGTTGCCGGCCCGGTCGGCCTGCCAGCATTCCAGCAGGACGCCGTGGAACGCGGTGCACACGATCCGGGTGCTCGTGCCGTACGGCGAGCTCAACCGGTTCGAGGAAGCCAACGGGTTCCAGTAGTCCAGGTCGGTGGGCGTGAGGAATGCCTTCGTCTCGAACGGGACAAGCGGTGTCGGATAATCCGGAATTGGCGGCCACTCGTCTGCATTCGCCACCGCCGCGCCGCCGAGCATCAAGCCCAGTGAAGCCGTCACGATCGCGGTACTTCGTGCCAGACGTTTGAACGTTGTGCGCACTGCCCACCTCCCGGTCCGGACTCGGTTGTCCTTTGTTTGATCTTGGCCGGGAGGCGGGACGTTACTGGTGAGTTAGCTCGTGGTCGCTGCAGCGACGTCGAGAACTACCTCGAATTCGAGCAGCGAGGCACCGGTGGAGACAGGCTTGGCGCGCTCGCCGGCGTGAGCCTCCCTGGCCGGACCCTCGGCCCACGCCTTGAAGGCCTCTTCCGAGTCCCAGTGCGTGACGACGAAATAGCGGTTCTCGCCCTTCACGGGGCGGAGCAGCTGAAAACCAAGGAAGCCGGGCGAGTTCTCCACGGCGTGCGCGCGATGGGCGAAGCGCTTCTCGAGTTCCGGCCCGGCGCCCTCCGGGACCTCGATCGCGTTGATCTTGACGACTGCCATGTGCGAAACACTACCTGTCGTAGCCGTGCGCGATCTGTCGTAGCCTGAACGGCCATGTTGCACGACGAAGGTGGTACCGGCGCCCCGATCCTGTTGCTGCACGGCCTGATGGGCAGTGCTCGCACCTGGGGCAGGCATGTGGATTGGCTACGCGAGCGCGGGCATGTCTTCTCCTTCGACGCTGCCGGGCACGGTCGTCCCGCACCTGCCGAACTCAGCACCGAGGCGTTCGTCGCCGATCTTGCCGACGCACTCGAGCAGATCGACGAACCGATGATCGTTATCGGCCACTCGATGGGTGGCCTGCACGGCTGGATGTTCGCCGCTCAGTACCCCGGGCGGGTGCGCGCGCTCGTCGTCGAGGACATGGCGCCGGACTTCCGCGGGCGGACCGCCGCCGACTGGGCCGCGATGGTGCACTCCTGGCCGCAGCCGTTCGTCACCGAGCAGGCGATGTACGACTATTTCGGCCCGGTGGCGGGGAAGTACTTCCTGGACTCCTTCGAGCGTCGCGCCGACGGCTGGTACCTGCACGGCGAAGTGGAGACCTTCCGCGATATCTCCGAGGAGTGGGGACGCCGCGACTTCTGGGCGCAGTGGAAAGCGGTGACGGCGCCAACGTTGTTGCTCGAGGCGGAGTACACGATCACCCCCGAGGGGCAGATGCGCGAGATGGCGGCGTCCAATCCCGGAGCGCAGTACCTGCGGATCGCCGATGCCGGCCACCTCGTCCACGACGATCAGCCGCAGCGCTACCGCGACGCCGTCGAA
>NZ_LRRB01000059.1 GCF_001646865.1 Aldersonia kunmingensis
GTAATTGCGGTCCCAGTTGCTGCCGAGTTTGTGGTCGCGGCCATCCGACAGCGGCGGGAGCGGTGGCTCGGCAGCGTGCAAGACATCACGCGTGTCCTGAGTCTGCAGCCGCCAGCCGGAGGCACGGGCGACCGGTCGCGGCGAACCATCCGGCCCGATCGCGAGCAGCTCCGCACCGACCAGTTCGATCTGGCGGCCCGGCCGGAGGACCTCCGACCGCACCCAGAGGTCACCCTCGACGGGCACGGGACCGAGCAGGTCGACGGCGACCCGGCTCAGTCGGGTGTCCGGGCGTGCTTCGCAACGTTCGAGCGCGCGCACGAGCAGCGCCGACGGCGGCGCACCGTGCTGGATGGTCGCGACCCAGGTGCTGATGGTGAACTCGGTCGCGCGGAACTTCTCGCCGAGCGAGTCATCCGCGTCAATCAGCTCGTAATACGAATCAGCCAACTGGAGCTCCTCCTTAATTCGATTGCGTAGCAGCGTGATTTACGGAAGACCAGCGCCCGGCACACCCACGGTGACGACATCCAGTTGCGCCTTGTCGGTGCCGATCAGGCGTTCCGGATAAGCCTCGGTAGTCGACAGCAGGAACAGGTCGCGACGCTCCGCACCACCGAGCGCGCACGCGATGGCGATGCGCTCGCCGATGTCGATTCGGTCGGTCACCTCTCCGCCCTCGACGATTCGCTCGAACCGGTTGGCCAGCGTGAGCGCGGTCCACACACCACCGTCCGCATCGAGCGCGATGCCGTCCGGTGGGCCCGAGAGGTTGTCTGCGAAGGCGCGGCGATCCGTGAGGCTGCCGTCCGCGCCGATGGTGAAGGCGGTGAGCCGCCGCCCGGTGGACTCGGCGACGATCAACGTCTCGCCATCGGCGGTGATGACCATGCCATTGGGAAAGTCCAGGTCATCCGCGACAACTGTCGCCGGGTTCTCGCCGTCGTCGCCGGGATCGACGCGCACGATCACTCCGCCGCTGCGCGCCTGCGAGCCGATGTACGCACGTCCGTGCACGTCCACGACCATGTCGCCGAGCGCCGCAGGCACGAGACTGGAGAGGTCGGCAGCGGCGGTGACGTTGTCACCGTCATAGCGCAGCAGCTGCCGCGTTTCGGTGGACACGATCAGCAGCGAGCCGTCGGGCCGGAAGCCGAGTCCGGCCGGCCGATGGCCGGGAATCGGCAGTGCGGTCATGGCCCCGGCCATGGTCACCGTGTGCACCGTCTCGCCGAGCAAATCGGAGAACCAGAGCAGTCCTTCGAACCAGCGGGGACCTTCGCCGAAGCAAAAGCCGTTCGCCAAGGGTGTGGGCGTCATCGGGTCCCCTCCGGCTGGTCGCATGCTTTACAAAACACTGCCCAAGTGTCACGCTCGTCGGGTGTTCATGTCAACGATTTCCCCGGCATGCGACATCAATTCCTGCGCACCTGCGACGGCCATCAGTCGGGAGTGACGATGCGGAAGTACCACGAGCACACGCTGCTCTATTTGCACGAGACCATCTCGCTCGGCACCGGTCGCAGCGATGGGTTCGTCGAGGTTTTCACCGACATCTATCAGCCGATGATGTCCGAGCTCGGCGCCCGACTGTTCGCGACGTGGGAGACCACGCCATACAACGGGCACTGGCCGCAGGTGACCGTGATCTGGGAGATCGACAACTTCGCCGACTACAGCCGGATCGGCCGGGCGCAGGCGCGCGGCGGCAGCCACGAAGCGGCCTTCGCGAAATGGTCGATGTACCTGTCCGAGATCGGCGCATCGGGCGAGGGCCGCATCATGTACCCCGGCCCGAGCAACAAGACCTTGGCGCAGCTGCGCGAAGCGAATTTCGGTGCAGGACTGGTGATTCAAGAAATCATGCAGACCAAGCCCGGTAAGCAGGACGATTACATCCGGGAACTCGAGCGGTTGTACGTGCCATGGTCCGAGCGCACCGGGAAGCGCTGGCTCGGCTCCTTCACCACGACCTTCCGGTTCAACGAGGTGATCCATTACTGGGCCCTCGACGGCGACTGGGACTGCTTCGCCGAGCACTACCCGTCGTGGAAGGGTTCCCCGCCCGCCGAGATTGTCACCTGGATGAGTGTCGCTCCCGCGTTGCGCGACGGCTGGGAGGACGCGATCATGCAGGCGCTCCCGCCGTCGCCGCTGCAGTGAAGGTGGTTGCAGTGGAAGAATTTTCATACGACCCGTTCGATTCGGCGGTGATGGCGGACCCGCTGCCCTACTACAAGGTGCTGCGCGATCGCCACCCCGTTTACTACCTGCCCGAGTGGGACACGTACGCGCTGTCCCGATTCGACGACATCTGGCGAGTCCTCGAGGTTGGCGAGGGCACGTTCGTCGCCTCCGAGGGGACGCTGCCGCCAGCCACCACGTTGGCCAAGCACAACGACGGACCGGTGCCGGACCCGCCGTGGCACCCGATGCCGTTCCACGCCGTCTTCGACGCTCCGCTCTACGGAGAAATCCGCCAGGCGCACGGTGCGCCGCTACGGCCGCGGTCGGTCACAAAGATGGAAGAGCGGATCCGCACTCTGGCCAATGAGCGGCTCGACGTCCTGCTGGAGCGGGGCACCTTCGACCTCACCCAGGAGTACGGGGGGATCGTCGCCGCGACGATCGTCTGCGAATTGCTTGGTCTGCCAGAAGAATTGGCCTCGGAAGTGCTTGCCACGGTGAACGCGGGAAGCCTTGCGAAGCCGAAGAGCGGTGTCGATACGTCGACCGCACGACCCGGATACCTCGAATATCTGGTCCCGGTGGTCCAGCGCCGGCGGGCCGATCGCTCGCACGGACCGCTGCCCATCGTGGACGGCCTGATCGACTACCGACTCCCGGACGGCAGTGCGTTCGATGATGTCGAGGCCGCTACCCAACTGCTCGGCATCTTCATCGGTGGCACCGAGACAGTGCCGAAGATCGTCGCCCACGGGCTGTGGGAGCTACAGAATCGGCCGGAGCAGCGGGCAGCGGTGGTCGCCGACCTCGAGGCCAATGTTCCGCTGGCCCGCGACGAGATGATCCGGTACTGCGCACCCGCTCAATGGTTCGCCAGGACCGCCCGCAAGCCGTTCACTTTGCGCGACCACACGATCCAGCCGGGGCAACGCATCATCACCCTGATCGCATCGGCCAACCGGGACGAGCGTGAATACCCGGAGCCGGACGAATTCGTCTGGGACAGAGCGAATATTCGCCAACTCGCGTTCGGGCGCGGGCAGCATTTCTGCATCGGCTTCCACCTCGCGCGGCTCGAAATATCGGTCCTTGTATCGGAATGGCTCAAGCGGGTGCCCGAGTTCGCCGTCGATGAGAAGGGTGCGCAGCGACCCCCGTCGAGTTTCCAGTGGGGCTGGAACAGCGTCCCCGTGGAGGTGTGACATGTGGTCCTACCGACTGGTCGCGCCGTACACATTCGCACGCACCGAGGTACCCGACACCACGGCGGAGCAGCTCGATGATGGGCAGGTGCTGCTTCGCTTCCTCGCGGCCGGGGTGTGCGGCAGCGACCTGCCGGGATTCCGAGGTACGCAGGGCCGGCTGCCCGGTGACACCGGAACGAACGCCGCGGACATGGCCGGATTTCCGATCCACGAGATCGTCGGTGAGGTTCTCGCGACCCGCCATCCCGAGCATCGAGTTGGCGATCGAGTGGTCGGGTGGGCGTCGGGATTCAACGGTCTCCAGGAGTACGTCTCGGCGGATGGTGACGGGCTCGTCGGGTACGACGCGCGCCTCGAGCCCGCGCACGCCGTGGCGCTGCAGCCGCTCGCCTGTGTGCTCTATGCGCTCGAGCAATTGCCCGAGATCGACGGGCGCGATGTCGCTGTCATCGGCCAGGGCTCGATCGGCCTGTTGTTTTCCTATGCCGCGAAAGCCCGAGGCGCGCAGCATGTTACCGGGATCGATCCCATAGAGCGCGCCGATGTCGCGAAGTTGTTCGGAGTCGATACCGCGATACACGCGACAAGTGATCGCTGGGTTCGGCACCTCGCCGTGGAGGACCGCCCAGATGTCGTCATCGAGGCGGTCGGTCACCAGGTCGCGACGCTGAACCATGCGATCGAGGCGGTCGCGCCGGGCGGCACGGTCTTCTATTTCGGGGTCCCCGACGACGACAGCTACCCGATCAGCATGCGAACGATGTTGCGCAACAACCTGACCCTGAAGTCGGGTGTCACCCTCGACCGTCGCAGAGTCCTCGGGCTCGCCGACGAATTCGCCCGCGAACACCCGGGCCTGCTCGCGGACTATGTCACGCATACGTTTGCCGTGAGCGAGACTCAGGACGCGTTCGAGTTGGCAAGCCGCCCGGTCGCGGGCCGCGTGAAGATCGCGATCGTGCCTTGAGCGCGGCGGGTCGTTTCGGCGCTGGATTTGCCGAGCGGGCGACGCTCTGGGGTGGCTGGGTGACCGGGCCGAGTTGGCTCGGACCCGAGGAGTTCGCGAAGGCCGGTTACGACTACGTCGGCTTCGACACCCAGCATGGCTATCTCGACGATGCCGATGTCGCCATGGTGCTGCGGCGGCTCGAGCATGTCCCGATTGCCACGGCGGTGCGCCTGCCGTCGGCGGCACCCGCGCCGATCGGGCGCGTCCTCGACGCGGGTGCCGATGCGGTCGTCATCGCCATGGTCGAATCCGCCGAGCAGGCAGCCCAAGCGGTGGCGGCAACCCGGTACGCGCCGCGGGGCGTGCGCAGTTTCGGTCCATTGCGGGCCGACCTCGGCTATGACATCGACGTGCTCGAGGCGCGCGCCCAGGTTTTCGCGATGGTCGAGACGGCCGTCGGTGTGGCGGCGGTCGGCGAGATTTGCGCCGTCCCGGGCTTGGCGGGTGTTTACGTCGGCCCCGCCGACCTGGCGATAACGCTGGGTGCGAATCCGGTTCGCGCGCTGACGGAACCGACAGTGCTCGATGCGATGGCGCGGATCGAGGTGGCGGTGAGTGCGGCAGGGCTAGTTCTCGGCATCCACGCCGGTAGCGGAGCCGCCGGAAAAGGTCTGGCACAAAGGGGCTATCGAATGATCACGCTTGCGGCGGAATCGCAGGCGCTGCGGCGAGGCGCGGCTGCGCACCTCGCAGAGGCAACCGCAGTGGACAACGAGGCCGTCACGGCGCCGGGTGGATACCAATGACGGTAATCACCTCCACTGAACTGGATTTGCTGCGGGCGGCGACACGAGAGTTGCTTGCCGAGCGCTTCGCCGGCGACACCGAACCGACACCCGACGAGTGGTCCGCGAGTTGGGCTGCGCTGGCCGAACTCGGGGCGTGGTCGACGCTCGAACCGCCGGACGGCTCGTTGGCCGCCGCATGCGTAGTAGCCGAGGAGCTCGGCCGGGCGCTGTATGCGGGACCTGCCGCGGAGACGCTTGCCGCCACGGTGCTGGCCACCCAGCTCGAGCGCGTAGCGCAGTCTGCCGCTTCGGCCGTCTTCATCGGCGGCATCGAGGGTGAACAGATCGTGGCGCCGGCGCCGAACACGTCGGTCATCGCTGCGACCGAGGGCGGGAATCTCGTTGCAGTGCATTTCGACGCGGTCGAGAGCAAGCCGGTAACGACTCTCGACGTCACTCGGACGTTCTCGGCGATTCGCATCGACCCCACGGCACCTCGTGTGGTGACAAACGTCGCGGAGACCGCGAGGGACGCGGCCGCGGTCCGCCGACTGCTCTACTGCGCGGACACCGCGGGAGCGATCACGCGGGTTCTCGACCGCACCGTCGAGTACGCCGGGCAACGAACGACATTCGGCGTACCGATCGGCAAGTACCAGGCAGTGGCGCACCGGCTCGTCGACCACACCATCACGCTGCGTCAGCTTGGGCTGCTCATCGCCGACGCAGGCGCGGCATACGACAACCCCGCCGGCAGCGACGGCGATTTCGCGGACCGCGTTGCCATGGCCGAGACGTTCTGCTGCGACCGTTCCGCCGACCTGCTCAGCGACTGCATTCAGCTCAGCGGCGCGATCGGCTTCACCTGGGAGTACGGGCATCACTTCGCGCTACGGCGCGCGGTGCAGAACACCGTGGTTCTGGGCGGTTCGCGTTCGGCGCGCACTCGGCTCGCCGAGGCCGAATCGTGGGGAAAGGCGACGCGATGACCGCGGACATTGACGAGTTCCGCACACAGGTCCGGAAGTTCATCGAGGCAAATGCTCCAGACGGGACCTGGAGTGACGGCGTTCGAGTGCCGCGTGACGCGGAAACCGAACGGCGAGTGCGTGATTGGTACGTGGCGCTGTTCGAGGTTGGCTACATCGGCGGCGGCTGGCCGGAACGGCACGGCGGCCGTGCCGGTCACACGCCGCGCCACGACGCGGTCGTGATGGAGGAAATCGTCCGCGCTCGCGTGCCGCGCCCGATCGATCAGGTGCTGCTCGCCGCGCATCTGATCATCACGTTCGGCACCGATGAACAGCACCAGCGCTACCTGCCGCGGATCCGTTCAGCCAAGGACATCTGGTGCCAGCTCTTCAGCGAGCCCGGTGTCGGCAGTGACCTCGCGCGGTTGACCACGAAGGCGATCCGGCTGCCCGACGGAAACTTTCGCGTCGACGGGCAGAAGGTGTGGACGACCGATGGCCAGTGGGCTCAGGGAGGTGTGCTGCTCGCGCGAACGGACTCCGCAGCGAAACCGCATGCCGGACTGACGGTGTTCCTGCTCGATATGAGTACACCGGGCGTCGACGTTCGGCCGATCCGCGAAATGACCGGCTCGGCCGAGTTCTGCGAGGTCTATCTCGACGATGTCATCGTTCCCGAGACGCAGGTGCTCGGCGAAGTCAACCGCGGTTGGGGCGTGGTCAATTCGGGGCTCGCATCGGAACGCGCCTACGTCGGCGCGAACGCGGTGATGCTCGACCTGCTATTCGATGACCTCATCGAGCTGGCGCAGTACATCGAGTTACCCGGCGGGACCAGCGCCATCGAGGATCCGGTCATCCGCGACGGGATCGCCGGAATCCGCGCGAGGGTGGGCGCGGTCGCGCTCATCGCCGCCGAAGCGGTGGAGAAGCTGGGCACCGGTACCGACGACCCCGCCGACGGCCTGATCGCCAAGCTCGCCTATACCGAGTTGAACGTGGCCATGTGTGCCCACGCCATGACGATTCTGTCCGCGGGAGTGCTGCGCCCCGAAGGCGAGCCCGTGCATGCGCGTTGGCGACAGGCATTTCTGTGGTCGCGCGCGCTCACCATCTCGGGGGGCTCATCGGAGATCGTGCGCAATGTGTTGGCGACGCAGCTACTAGGGCTGCCCAGGTCGTGGTGAGGACGATGACCGATTACGAACGAATCCGCGATCTGCTGGCCGGGTACGCGCTGCTGCTCGACGCCGACGATATCGACGGTTGCCTCGAATTATTCACCGACGACGCCGAATTCGCGGTATTCGGCAGGGTGCTCGGCGGGCGCGAAAAGATCCGCCGGATGCTGACCGGCGCTCCGCGCGGCGTGCATCTCACCGGTGCGCAGCTGATCGAGGTGCGTGACCACACGGCGACCGCTCGGACCCAGTTGCTGTTCGTGGACGCGGGCACCCACGAAATGCGACCGGCCTTGTACGACGACGAATTGGTAGTCACCGATGGCGCTTGGCGTTTCCGGCGAAGGCAGTGCCGATTCATCACCACCGAGGGACTGCGCGACACCCCGCAGGAGCGTGTGCTGTGAACGCGGAAGACAACCGGGTAGCGCTCGTCACGGGCGCCGCGCGCGGGCAGGGCGCTGCGATTGTGACGCAACTGCTTGCCGACGGGTTTCGGGTCGCGGCCTGCGACGTGCTCGTCGATGAAATGAAGGACAGTGTTGCAGCGCACAATGATTCGCGGGTCATCGCGATACCGCTCGATGTCACCAGCGAGGAGCAGTGGGCTGCTGCGGTGCGTCGAACGGTCGACGAGTTCGGTGCGCTGACCGGGCTGGTCAACAACGCAGGCGTGCTGCATCGTGCCTCGATCGCGGACGAAACCGTCGCCGGGTTCGAGGGCAGCTGGCGAGTAAATTGCCTTGGTCCCTTCCTCGGGACGCGCGCGGCATTGGACGAACTACGCCGCGCAGAGAGCGGCGCCATCGTCAACACGAGCAGCACTAGCGCGGTGCGACCGTTCCCGAACCACACCGCCTACGGTTCGGCGAAATGGGCGCTGCGCGGGCTGACCCAGATCACCGCGGCCGAATTGGCGCCGTCGGGCATCCGCGTCAACGCTGTCATTCCCGGAGCGGTCGACACACCCATGCTGGACGAGTCGGTCATCGCGGGACTCGCGGCACGGGCCGTGGCGGGACGGATAGCCAGTCCAGTCGAGATCGCGGACGCGGTCGCCTTTTTGCTCTCCGATCGCGCGAAGTTCATCAACGGCGCGGAACTCGTAATCGACGGTGGCCAGTCGCTGCAAATCGGCTGACCAACCACTATCCCGGACCACACTGATACGGAGGCTCGAATGATCGGTGCAGGCGGCAAAACCCTGTCGGTGGGCATTATCGGCGCCGGCCCCGGTGGCCTTGCGCTGGGAATCTTTCTGCGCAAGGCAGGGTTTCGCGACTTCACTATCTTCGACCGCGAGGACGGCGTCGGCGGCACCTGGCGGATCAACCACTACCCCGGCCTCGCGTGCGATGTGAAGTCGCACCTTTACTCGTTCTCTTTCGACCTGAATGCGAACTGGTCGCGATTGTGGTCCGGGCAGGCGGAGATCCTCGAGTACTTCGAGCGGTGCGCCGACCGCTATGAACTCGGCAAGCATTTGCGACTGAATACCGAAATCACCTCGGCAGCCTGGGATTCCGTCAGCGAAACATGGCTGTTGACCACGAGCGCCGGAGCTGAGCACCGCTTCGATGTCGTGATCTCCGCTGTGGGACTGTTTACCCAGCCGGTGATGCCAGACCTCGTCGAGGAGGAGCCGTTCACCGGCACTCTGATGCACTCGTCGCGGTGGGACGATTCGGTGCAGATCGAAGGGGCCCGGGTCGCGGTATTGGGCACCGGTTCCACTGCTGCACAGGTAATTCCGGAGCTTGCGAAGGTAGCCGAGCAGGTCTACTCGGTGCAGCGATCGCCCACCTGGATCCTGCCGAAGCCGGACCGGCCCTACACCGACCGAGAGCGGTGGGTCTTTGCCAACGTGCCGTTCGCGAAGAAGTACTACCGAACTCGACTGTGGCTCACGAGCGAACAGAACATCGGGGTGATCGAGCACGGCAGCGACAAGACGCAGGCGTTCAAGGGCGTTGCGGAGCGAATGCTGGCGAGGACGGTCGCGGACGAGGAACTGCGACAGCGACTGACACCGGAGCACCCGCTTGGCTGCAAGCGGTTGGTGTTCTCCTCGGATTTCATCAAGGCGCTCACCCGGCCGAATGTCGAGGTCGTGTCCAGTCCGGCCCGAGTACTGCGGGCCCGCTCGCTGGTCACGGCGGACGGTACCGAACGTGAGGTCGACGTCGTGGTGTGCGCGACCGGCTACGCGGCCGCCGACTATCTCGGCGAGATCGACGTGCGCGGCGAGGGCGGTGCGGCACTGCACGACGTCTGGCGTGACGGTGCCTTCGCGTACCTGGGCATGGCGGTACCGGGATTCCCGAACTTCTTCATGCTCTACGGCCCGAACACGAATGTGGGGTCGAACAGCGTCATCTTCGTGCTCGAGGCTCAGGCGCGCTACATCGTCCGGGCGCTGCGCCATATGCGCCGCCGCCGCAAAACGTATGTCGCCGTCCGGCCGGAGGCGATGGCGGAGTTCGGCCGCAAGATCGACAAGTGGATGGTCGGCACCGTGTGGACGACGCGGTGCAGCAGCTACTTCCGGAGCGCCAACGGCAGAGTCGTGACGCAATGGCCGCGCAGCGCGCGGGCGTTCTGGGGCATGACACGTAGATTCCGGCCCGCGGACTATTACCTCGAGGCGGCGCCGGCGCAGCCCGGCGAGACGACGTGGACACCGCAAACACACTCGATCATGACGGGATAGCGACATGGACACCACCGATGTGCTGGCGCGGCTCGATCCGGCGCTCGTGCACCTTGCCGCAGCGCGGACCAACCTGTCGACGGAACTCATTCCAGCCATACGGGATTCGATCAATCTCCGTCGACGAGAGGGTGTGGCCGCGATCTCTGCGACCGGCGTCCGGATCGAGGATGCCGTCGTCCCCGGTTCGGGAGAGATCCGGGTGCGGATCTACCGCGGTGGTCCGGCACCCGCTCCGGCCGTGCTCTACCTGCACTCAGGGGCCTTCGTACTGGGCAATCTCGACACCGATCACCGGCAGTGCGTGGAACTCGCACGCCGCGCGGAGTGCACCGTCGTGTCGGTCGACTATCGCCTGGCCCCGGAGCACCCGTTCCCCGCTGCACTCGACGACGCGATCGACACGCTGAACTGGATTGCCGCGGAAGCAGAGTCGCTTGGCATCGATGCGGGCCGCATAGCGGTGGCAGGCAACAGCGCCGGCGGCGCGCTGGCAGCGCTGTTGGCTCAACAGTCCACGGACGGGTCGGTTCCGTCGCTCGTGTTTCAGCTGCTGCATCAACCGGTGCTCGATGACCGGCCCATGCCGTCCAAGGAGGAATTCGATATCACGCCCGGATTCGACGGTCCGGCAACCGAACTCATGTGGCAGCACTATCTGCACGACACCCGGCCGAGTGACGCGTCGGTTCCCGGTCGCCGCGAGGAACTGGCCGGATTGCCGCGAGCCTTTGTGTCCTGCTCCGAGCTCGATCCGCTGCGCGACGAGGCGATCGACTACGCCGTGCGGCTGCTGATGGCAGGTGTCGCGACGGATCTCCATGTGTTCGCGGGTACCTGCCACGGATTCGATTCGCTGGTTCCCGGGTGGGAAACAAGCGAGCGGCTATTCGAGATGCAGGGCACCGCGCTGCGGGCGGCGCTGCATTCGAGCAACCTTGCGGTGCACATACCCGCGTGATGCAGTGATTCCATGCAGTTGAATCAGGTGACGATCGGAGCGACGGACCTCGAGCGCGCCGAACACTTCTACACGCTGCTGGGCCTGCACTTGATCGTTCGCGACGACGACTATCTGCGATTCGAATGCCCGACGGGAGGCAGTACCTTTTCCGTCGAACGAGTTCCGGCGGTCAGCGCAAACGAGCAGGTAAGCGTCTATTTCGAAACCGACCACCTCGACAGCGAATGCGAGCGTCTGCGGGAAGCTGGTGTCGTCTTCAGTCTGCCGCCCACCGATATGCCGTGGCTCTGGCGCGAAGCCCGACTCCATGACCCCGAGGGCCACAATCTCGTCCTCTTCCATGCCGGGGACAACCGCCGAAATCCGCCCTGGCGACTGACGGACGCCTAGTGCCGGACGGGCTGAAGGTCAGTTCGCTGCCGCGACGAGTGCGTCGAGTTCACGCGCGATTGCCTCATGGTAGGAGTCGATATGTGCGGGGTTGACGGTCCGGAACCAGCCGTCAGGGAACGGCGCGTGCTTGTACGTCTCTAGGGCCATCGACCGCGTGAACAGCGTGACTCCTTCACCCGGCTCGGTGAACTGATAGGTAATCGTCATCCGGCCTTCGCGGCCGCCATTGCCATCGCGGTCGTGCGCGAGGCGGCCAACGGAGTTGAACACGAACATGCGTGGCCGCATGGCAATTGCGCAGTGCCAACTGAAGATCCGATCCCCATCGGGGCCGGCTTCCTCCCACGTGTCGCCCACCTGCAGCGGCCGGTCGGGAACGTTCCCGACATGGACGCTGTTCGGATAGGTTTTGGTCCAGTTCGCCGGGTTGGTGACGAAGTCGTAGATCGTCTCGGCCGAGTGAGTGAACGCGGTGGACGAACTCGTGGTGACGATACCCAACGTAAATCCCTTTCAGACTTCGTGCGTTGAATCGGCGCGAACACTGCTGTCGCGCAGGCCTTCCCGTAGCGCGGCGACGGTGTCGAGGTCGTCGAGTGCCGCGACCGTGCGGTCGAGTCCGGTGAGTGCGATCTCCTCGTCCTGCATTCCACCGAGTCCAGCCGTGATCAGCGCGGCGACAAAGGCGTAGGACGCGGCCTGGCGATAGCGATAGCGCAGTTCGTCGTAGTCGAACAGTGGGCCGCCCGCGGCGGAGAGAGCGTGCCGGTATCGCTCGAGCAGATCACGCTCGTGCGCTCGCCGATCGACTGTGGTCATCCCGGTAACCAGCGTGTATGCCAAGTCTCGGGTGGGGTGACCGCGCCGAACCGCCTGCCAGTCGAGCAGGCCGACCCGGTCACCGCGGATATAGCAGTTGCCGGGGTGCGCGTCACCGTGCAGGACGGTGTGCGGCGCGGCGTCGATCAGCCGAGCCACCGGGATGTAGTTGTCGATGATGAAGCGGCCGGTCTCGATCGGGATCGGGGTCTTCCCGGACAGGCTCTTCACCGATCGCCGCATCATCGAACCGACGAGCGGGACGCTCGGGTCTGCCGATCCGGCATGCAACCAGCCGAGTGGCGCACCGGCGTGTCCCTCCGCCGGCAACCGGCCCCAGAAGGTGCCATGCACGTGCGCGAGTGTGTCCACTAGTTGTGCCGCCCGATTCGGATCGAGCGGGTGCACAGTGTCGGGGAATTCGCAGCCAAGGACCGCGAGATCCTCCAGCACGATGACGAATCGCCCTGTGGCGGAGTCGAATGCGGACCCGTGCATGCGCGGAACGCCTTCAAGCTCACCGGAGAGTTCGGTGTAAAAGCGCACTTCGGTCTCGGCAAGCCGAGCGAGTTCGCCGATGAATCGGTTACCGAGCGTCTTGGCCGTCACCTTCACGAACACTGTGCTCGGCACGCCTTCACCAGTGAGTGCCAGTCGGGCATGCGTGGTTGTACCGGCGGTGCCGCCGAGCCGGGTCACCGAGGCGACCGGTCGCCGCAGTATCTCCGACAGCGTCGTGGCGTCGAGATCTTCCACCCCGCGCGGGAACGCCCGCGCGCCGCGTAGCACGCCGTCGGTGGCGATCCGTGCCGCGCCGCGGCCAAGATGAGCGGCCAGTGCGACCAGCGGAACGGCCCGCTCCCGGGCACGCGCGGCCATCGATCCGGATCCGGCGTTAGCGCTCAAATCGACCACCCTTTCGACGCAAACCCAACCTTTACAGATCGGGTCATAAATGTCACGCTAGGTTCTGCGCCGAACCGGGCGCTAAGACGACTGCGGAAGGGTGTCGCGGTGACGATTTCGAAGGTGAATTTCGATCCGTTCTCCGAGGATTACTTCAACGATCCGCACGAGACGTACCGGCGCCTTCGGGACGAAGCGCCCCTTTTCTACAGCGAGCAATACGACTTCTATGCGCTGAGCCGGCACGAGGATGTCGCGGCCGCGTTCAAGGACTTCGAGACCTTTTCCTCGGCTGACGGCATCACGCTGGCGGACTTCCAGGAGGACCGCCCGCCCAATCAACCCTCGATCATCATGATGGATCCGCCCGACCACCGGCAGTTGCGCAGCCTGGTCAACAAGGTGTTCACTCCGCGCGCGATCCAGGCTCAAGAGCCGCTGGTCCGTCAGTTGGTTGGCCACTACCTGTCGCAGGTCGATCCGGCCGGCTTCGACGCCGTAGCGGATTTCTCGGCGCTGTTCCCGGTCGAAGTCATCACCACGATGCTCGGCGTGCCGGAGGAGCACCACCAGAACATTCGGACCTGGCTGGACGTCAGCTTGACGCGCCAGCCGGGCGAAATCGGCGTGAGCCAGGCGGGCCTCGACGCGATGATCCAGACGGCGATGGTCTACTTCGGCGTCATCGGAGACCGTCGCGCAGAGCCGCGCGACGACATGATTTCCCGATTGATCTCCACCGAGGTCGAACGCGACGACGGAGGGTCGAAGACCCTCGATGACATCGAGATCGCGGGCTTCGCGACACTGCTCGGCGGTGCCGGTGCGGAGACGGTGACCAAGCTCGTCGGCTCCGCAGTGGTCCTATTCGCGCGCCATCCAGATCAGTGGGCACAGTTGCTCGCGGATCGATCCCTTATCCCGTCCGCCATCGAAGAAGTGCTGCGCTATGCCGCGCCCGCGCAGTACGCCATGCGATCGACCCGCCGCGACGTCGAACTGCACGGCACGACGATTCCGGCCGGGAAGCCGGTCATGCTGATCGAGGCGTCGGCCAACCGTGACGAGCGGGCGTTCACCGACGCCGACCGCTTCGATATCAGTCGCGACCGTTCGCAGGCGCAGAACCTCGGGTTTGGCTACGGCATCCACAGTTGCCTCGGCGCGGCCCTTGCGCGGATGGAAAGTGCGATCGCATTCGAGCATCTGCTCGATTTCATGCCGGAATACGAGGTCGACTTCGACAACCTGCGTCGCGTGAATATGACCAGCGTTGCCGGCTATTCGAATGTCCCTGTCCACGTGCGACGTTGAGCCGCTAAACCGCGAACACGTACCCGCAAACCGTGACCACCCTTCGAACGAAACGGGAATCGATGCCTGCGCAAACCATCGAACTGGCCACCGCCCGGCAGGTCCGCCGCAACGGCGCGAGCCGTGCTGCTCACCGGCTCGACGTGATCGCCCACGATGTCGCGGAGGTGATCTCCTCAGCGGGCGGAACCCTCTTCGATCGGGCGCTCGGTGGCTGGGAAGTCTGCGTCTACACCGCTGACGCAGAAGGCTCCCGGGCGCTGCGCATTCTCGGCGTGACCGGGTTGCCGTTCGAGCAGGGCATCGCGTCCGCCGGTCGGGGCCCACAGGCACTCGCGGTGTCGGCTGCCGCGCTGGCAACCGACGAACGGGTGCGCGATTACCTCTCGGCCGTGCTCGAGCTCGGCGATATCGAGGTGACGATCTTCGGCGAGGGGCTTCCCACGATGCGGACCGCAGCGGGTCCGGCTCTTCGTCGAATGAGCTTGGCGGCGAAGGCTTTCAAGGGCCACGCCCTCGACGCCGCGGCAATTCCGCACGGCGACATCGAGCGCGAGGAGTACTTCGCGGCGGAGTGTATCGGCTTCTAGTCCCGGACCGACCTGCCCGCAGTTAGTCGCGGACCCTGTCCCTGCGGAACGGAATACCGTCCTCATCGACGGGCACGGCGAAGTCGACCTGCCGGCGAGCGTTGGACAACGTGGTCACGACGCACGTGCCGAGGGGGCCGCACCGGTCGTAGATGGTGGCCGTGCCGATCGAAATCCCGTCGGCAGCAATCGCATTGTCGGCCCGCAGCCCGATCTCGTGTCCGATGGGTAGCCGCGACAGGGTGAGCGTCATATCAGTGTTGATATAGCCGGCGCCCTGAGAACCCCAGTGGCATACGTGGTTGGTGGTATCGCCGACCAAGGCCGCGTGCTGGAATGGTGAAAGCGGTTCGCCCGCAATGAGGGCAGGCATGCTCTGCCACGAAGTCTTGCGATCCGCGTTCTGGTTTGCGGCGAAGTCATGTGTCCAGTCGCGATCACCGCTCTTGAACAGTGGGGGCGATCCCTCGGGCGACATCAGACCCTCCGCCGTGGCTCACCGCCAGTTCTTCCGCGACGAGCTGATCGCCATTCCGGCTGAGAAAACTGACCACGCCCACTCGACTCTCCCTAAGTCCGCCAACGCAATTGACGATATCGGTCGACCGTACTCGCGCACCGATCCGCCGCGAACACGAGCTAGCGGCTTACGACCGAGACTTCGTACTCTCGTTTGTCAGCTCTCGCATCTCTGCAATCGCTTGGCCGGCCGACGGCGCGTTGTCCGGATCGATGAGCGACTGAACCATCAGCCCGATCAGGATCGCCAGCGGGATCGAGCCGCCCATTTCGCCGCGTGCTCGGCGCTGTCCCTCGGCCAGTCGGGTGCGCAGTTCGTCATTGCGCTGGGCAGCGACGATCGCTTCGAGTTGAGACAGCCACAGCGCCTTGTCGGATGTGAAGGACTCGATCAGCGTGCGCCAGCGATCAGCCGCCGCGGCCGACTGGCCATCGGGCGCCATCCTGGCGTCGAGCTCGTCGAGTTCCTCAACGAGCGCCTCGACGAGCAGGCGTTCGCGGCTGCCGAAGTGGTAGCCGATGGCGGCATGACTGACACCCGCGCTGGCGGCGATGTCGCGCACCGTCGTGTTCGACCAGCCGCGTTCGACGAGGCACTGCTTGGCGCCGCGCAGCAAGTCCTCCCGGTTTCCCATGGTCAAAGGCTACTGCACGAATTGCACAGATGGTTTGACCATATGGATTGACCATTTGGTCAAGATGCCGCTACGGTGGGAATCGATGGTCGGCCGAACCGACCGCCTTGCCCTTCAGGAGGACAGCCATGACACATCAAGTTCTCGAGCGCGTTGAAGAGGTCGCCGCGAAACTGGCATCGACTGCCGAGGAAACCGAAGGTCTCGGCAAGCTCTGCGACGAAAGCGTGGCGCTGATCCGTCAGGCCGGCGTGATGCGGATGCTGCAGCCGACCGACTTCGGCGGCTACGCCGCGCACCCTCGCGACTTCGCCGAATCGGTCATGGCGGTGGCCGCCCAATGCGGTTCGACCGGTTGGGTGTGTGGCGTCGGCGGAGTGCATCCGTGGGAGATGGCGCTGATGGACCGCCGCCTACAAGACGAAGTGTGGGGCGAGGATCCCGATACCTGGATCGCCTCCCCGTACGCGGCCCAGGGCATCGCTACGCCCGTCGACGGCGGTTATGTCCTGACCGGCAAATGGAATTTCTCCTCCGGCACCGATCATTGCGACTGGATCTTCCTGGGCGCGCTCGTCGGCGCCGCGGACGGGTCTCCGGCCGAGCCGCGGCAGATGCTGCATGTGGTGTTGCCGCGCACCGACTACACGATCGTCGACGACTCGTGGGATGTCATCGGTCTGTCGGGCACCGGAAGCAAGGACATCATTGTCGACCGCGCCTTTGTGCCGTCTTATCGGACGATCGATCCCGGCCAACTGGAGTCGGGTGATCCAGAGCAGCGCGGCCGCGACGAAACGCTGTACAAGCTGCCGTTCTGGGCAATGTTCCCGCTGGGAATTACCGCCGCGGTCATCGGTATCACTGAGGGGGCACTCGCTGCCCATCTCAACTATCAGCGCGACCGTGTCGCAGCGACCGGCACCAGAATCAAGGACGACCCCTACGTCCTCTATGCAATCTCGGACGCCGCGTCCGAAATCGCGGCGTCCCGAACGCAATTGCTTGCCGGGATCAGTCGCCTGTACGACCGGGCAGATGCCGGAAAACCCATTACCTTCGAAGACCGGGCGGTGGTGCGGCGGGACCAGATTCGCTGTGCGTGGCGCGCCGTCTCCGCTGCGGATGAGATCTTCGCCAGGTCAGGTGGTAACGCCGCACGCAAAACCAATCCCCTACAACGCTTTTGGCGCGACGCGCACGTTGGATTGGGGCACGCGATTCATGTCCCTGGAACGATCTACCATTCAACGGCTCTCACCACCATGGACATCGATCCGCCGGCACGCCTTCGCGCCATGATCTGACGCAGACATGCCTGTGCTCGACTGGAATGGAAATGGCCGGCAACAACAGCCGATTCGCGTGTTGTTGCCGGCCATTCCACGTGCGCCAGTCGAACTACTTCAAGCAGCTACCGGCGTCGACGGGCATCGTGAGTCCGGTGATGTAGCGCGACTCGTCCGAGGCGAGGAACAGCACTGCGTTGCTGATGTCCTCCGGCTCGACCCACGGGATCGGCAGGGTGTGGAACATCTGGCAGATCGGCGCCATGTCCTCGGGGCCCGGGTTCTCCAGGTCCGGACGGAACATCGCGAAAGTGCCCTCGTTCAGCAGCATCGGCGTGCCCACATGCGTCGGGTGAATCGAGTTGCAGCGGATCATCTCCTGGCCCAACTCGACCGCGAAGGTGCGCATGAGGCCGACAACGCCGTGCTTGGCGGCGATGTACTGACCGCAGTGCGGGTAGGCCTTCAGGCCGCCGACCGAGCTGGTGAGGATGATCGAACCGCCGCGTCCACCCGCGCGGATGTGCGGAACGGCAGCCTTGACCGACTTCCACACACCGGTCAGGTTGGTGTCGATCATGACCTGGAAGTCTTCTTCGGGCGTCTTGTCCAGCGGTTCGCCACCATTGCCGATACCGGCATTGGCAACGACGATGTCGAGGCGACCGAGCTGATCCACACCCGCGTCAACCGCGCTCTTGAGTGCGTCGTAGTCGCGTACGTCCACCTCGGCGTGGTAGATCCGGCGGTCGAGAGCCTTGACCAGCTCCACGGTCTGCGCCAGATCGTCCGGAGTGGAAGCTGGAATCGCGCTGTCCACCACCGGCTTACAGATGTCGACCGCAATGATGTCGGCACCCTCCGCGGCCAGCTTGAGTGCGTGGCTGCGGCCCTGGCCGCGGGCCGCACCCGTGATGAACGCGACCTTGCCCTCTACACGTCCCGTCATTGGTTCCTCACTTCTTTTCGTCGAACTCGATATGCAGCTCAGTCAGGCCGCGAAGGATGAAGGTTGGCTCGTAGCTGTAGCTGCGGTCGTCGACCGGACCGTGCTTTTCCTCGTTGATCCGGATGTCGGACATGCGGTCGAGCAATCGCTCGATCGTGACGCGGCCCTCGACGCGGGCGAGCGGGCCACCCGGGCAGGAATGCGCGCCGCGCGCGAATGCCATGTGCTCGCGGACGTTCTTGCGATCGAGCTTGAACGTGTGCGGATCCTCGAACCGGCGCGGATCGCGGTTGATCGCGCCGGCGGCGTACATGACGACAGAGCCGACCGGAATATCGACGCCGCCGAGCGTGGTGTCCTTCTTGGCCAACCGGAACCCGCTCTTCACCGGTGCGTCCATCCGCAGCGACTCTTCGACGAAGTTCGGGATGAGGCTCCGGTCCTCGCGCAGCGCCTGCTGCACGTCGGGCCGGTCGCCGAGCACGCGGACCGACGCGGACAACAGCTTCGTCGTGGTTTCCTGGCCGGCCGCGAAGAGGAAGGTGGCCGAACGCACGACGTCGATGACCTCGGGGGTCGATCCGTCCGGGTACAAGGCGGTGGCGAGGGCGGTCAGGATGTCGTCCTGCGGGTTCGCTCGCCGATCGGAGATGAATTCGCTGAACTTCTCATCGAGCCACTCGAGCGGGTTGATCGCCACGGCCTCCTTCTGGAGGCTGCCCACGGTCGAACCGGGGCGAGGCGCGCCGAGCACGTTGCGGAACTCGTCGTGGTACTCCTCGGGAACGCCGAGCATATCGGCAATCACCAACAGCGAGAACGGCTTGGCGTAGGCCTCGAGGAAGTTGCACTTGCCATCGGCGATGAACTCGTCAAGCTGCTGGTCGGCGAGCTTCCACATGAACTCCTCGTTCTCCTTGAGCCGCTTCGGCGTCAGGAGCTTGAAGAGGACCGACCGCGCATTCGTGTGCTCGGGCGGATCCATGGTCACCATGTGCTCGTTCATCGGCATCAGGTGACGGTTCTGCGCGATCAACTCGGTGATGTCGTCACCGACCACCTCGAACGGGAGCGGCGGAAACGGGCCGGCCACCGCGACGCACGAAGAGAAGGTCTCGTGGTCCTTGAAGACCACGTTCGCCTCTTCGGCGCCGGTCACGGCGTAGACGCCGTGGTGCGGTTCCTGGCTGACCGGGCACTTCGCGCGCATGTAGTCGAAGTACGGATGCGGGTCAGGCACCAGGGACGGATCGGTGAAATAGTCGACCGTTTCGAAGTCGGTCACGGGGTTCTCCTTACCGGGGCCGGCTGTGCGGCGGCATTGCGAGTACGTCGTTCTTGAATTGCAAGAATAGTACTACCGGTAGCGGAGAGGAATACTTCAGCTAGAACTCCTTCCTACCCCTCCCATGTGCGCACGTAGTTGAGAACAAGAGCCGCAGGTCAGCACCGCCCTAACCGCGCTCGCTTCGGGGAGGCGCTGCCCTCGCCGCACACTTCCTGACGATTCGCAAACGTGGTGGCATGCAAATGCTTGTGCGGCTCGACAGAAAGTGTGCGGCGGGATGGGTGCGGTTGCGTATCAGTGCGCGGGGTGGGTGCCCATGCCGAACAGGGTTTCGGCGAGGAACGCGATCATCTCGTCCTTGTCCACCGCGATCGTCTGGGTCTGCACCGTGTGCCAGGCCCGGTCGAGTAGGCCGAGCGCCGCGATTCCGACGACCTCGGGTGAATGCTCCGAACCCGCGCTGATCGCCTGGCCGAGGATCCACGCCACGCGGGTCTGCATGCGCGTATTGCCGCGGCGGAAATCCTCGGTGTCCGGCGCGGAGAACGATGCGGCCAGGGCAAAAGCACCGTGCCGGTCCATGTAGTCGAAGTAGGCCCGCACGAAGTCCCGCACGTCCGAACGTCGGCGCGGTTCGGGGTAGGTGTCCCATAGCGCGAGCACTACACGCAGGTCGCGATACGCGCTGTCGCCGAGGTATCCGAACACCTCGCGCTTGTCCTTGAAGTAGGTGTAGAAGCCGGCGCGGGAAATCCCGCAGGCCTCGGTGATCGCGTTGACGGTCGTACCTGCGTAGCCGCGTTCGAGAAACAGCTGCCGGGTCGCCGCGACGATCAGCGCGCGAGTGCGCTCGGCTCGGCCCAGTGGTGCGTCGCCGGAGTGGGCATCCTCGATCACCGTCACGCAGCGACCTTATCCGACGATAGCGTCAATATGTGTTAATGCAGGCCAAGCTAATTATGGGGAGCTAGGCAAGTAGTTCTTGACACTATCGTCAAGATGGTGCGAATCTCGAACGAACGCGGTGCGGACGAGGAGACCCAATGGTTCAGTTCACCGAGGCGCCGATCTTCGACGCCGATCAGCACATGTACGAGACCCCCGAAGCGCTGACCAAGTTCCTGCCCGAGCGCTATGCGCATGCGGTGCAGTTCGTGCAGATCGGCAAGCGAACGCGGATCGCGATCAACAACCGGATCACAGACTTCATCCCGAATCCGACGTTCGAACGCGTCGCCGCGCCTGGTGCGCACGAGAAGTTCTTTGCCGGCGAGAACACCGAGGGGTTGACCCTCCGTGAAATGCAGGGACCAGCCATCGAGGCGCCTGCGGCGACCCGCAACCCCGAAGATCGGGTGAAGGAACTCGACCGGCAGGGCGTCACCGAGGCGCTGGTCTATCCGACGCTGGCCAGCCTCGTCGAGCATTCCGCCGCCGACGACCCAGAGCTGACCATGGCGATAATCCACGCGCTCAACGAATGGATGGCCGAGCACTGGACCTACGCCTACGAGAACCGGGTGTTCACGACCCCGGTCATCAACTGCGCCGAAGTGGCGGGTGCGCAGCGAGAGCTCGACTACATCCTCTCCCGAGGTGCGCGCGCCGCGCTGATCAAGCCCGCGCCGGTGAAGGGCGTCAACGGCTGGCGCTCACCGGCTTTGCCGGAGTTCGATCCGTTCTGGCGCGACGTCGAAGCCGCAGGGTTACCGATCGTCCTACACGCCAGCCAGCCGCCGCTCGACGAGTACGTCAACAAATGGGAGCCGCCGAGCACACAGAACTTCATGGCGATGAGCGCGTTCCGCTGGCTCGTACTCGGTCACCGCGAAATCGCCGACATGCTGGGCAGTCTCATCTGCCACGGCACATTGACCCGGTTCCCGAAGCTGCGCATTGCCAGCGTGGAGAGCGGTAGCTCGTGGATTCATCCGCTGTTCCACGACCTCGCCGACCTGCAGAAGAAGATGCCGCAAAACTTCCCGGAGGACCCGCTCGAGGTGTTCCGCCGCAACATCTGGGTGAGCCCGTTCTGGGAGGGTGTTGTCGCTGATGTGGTGGAGACGGTCGGCTGGGACCGGGTGCTGTTCGGCTCGGACTATCCGCATCCGGAGGGTTTGCCCGAGCCAAAGGGCTTCTGGCGCTACGCCGAAGGCATGGACGTGCGGCGCACCTACGACTTCATGGGTGACAACGCGCGCCGGTTCATGGGGCTTCCGATCGCCAACCCGGACCCGGCCGCGGCTCAGCCCCCGGCGCTCGCGGGCGCCTGAGCGCTCCGGATCACCGAGGCTAACAACTGCGGCTATAAGGAAGGGATCTGGGCATGAGCGGAACCGAACGGGTGCTCGACGAGCTCGGCTACTACCTGCTCGCCGGTGCGGGCGGCACCGGCCCGGCGTCCTTGATGGACGAAGCGCGCCAGGGTGAGGAACTCGGCTTCGGCACCGCTTTCATCTCCGAGCGGTGGAATATCAAGGAGGCGTCCTCGCTCGTCGGTGCCGCGTGCGCGGTGACGAGCCGGATGCAGATCGCCACGGCCGCGACGAATCACAACACCCGCCACCCGCTGATCACCGCCTCGTGGGCCACGACGATGCACCGACTCTCCGGTGGCCGGTTCACGCTCGGGCTCGGCCGCGGTGTCGCCGCGATGTACAAGGCGTTCGGGGTGCCATCGGTGACCACCGCGCAACTCGAGGACTTCGCGCAGGTGATGCGGAAACTGTGGCATGGCGAGGTGATCTTCAACCACGACGGACCGATCGGCAAGTACCAGGTGCTGTTTCTCGATCCGGACTTCCGCGAAGACATCCGGCTGGGGCTCGTGGCGTTCGGGCCGCAGACCCTCGCCCTGGGTGGGCGGATGTTCGATGACGTCATCCTGCACACGTACTTCACGCCCGAAACCCTGCAGCGGTGCGTGAAGACCGTGAAGGACGCGGCCGAACTGGCGGGCCGCGACCCGGACAGCGTGCGAGTGTGGTCCTGTTTCGCGACGGTCGGCGACCATCTGCCCGAAGAGGTACGGCTGAAGAAGACTGTCGCCCGCCTCGCCACCTATCTGCAGGGCTACGGCGACCTGCTGGTGAACACCAACCAGTGGGATCCGGCTGTGCTGCAACGCTTCCGGGAAGACCCGGTGGTGACTTCGATCCCGGGCGGAATCGACGCGAAAGCGACAGCCGACCAGATCGAGCACATCGCAACCCTGATCCCCGAGGAATGGCTCGAACCCTCGGCGACCGGATCGGCACAGCAGTGCGTGGACCGGATACGTAAGGAATTCGCTTACGGCGCAGACGCATTGATCATGCACGGGTCGACGCCCGACGAGCTGGAACCGGTCGTCAAGGCCTATCGCGCGGTCCCCGCGGGGGCGTGAAGCTACTTGACGTTGACGTCGATGCAGCTATAGAGGGCGTTTGCGGTGTCCTCGATGTTCCACACGGCCAGGACCTTCTGCTTGCCGGTCAGGTTGCCGAAGTCCAGCGTGTGAGTCACGGTCTCGATGCCGACTTCCTTTCCGGCTTCGGTGAACTCGGCGATCCGCCTGCCGCCAACGAAGTACTGGAAGCTGCTGGTCTTGTGTGGCGCCGACACCTTCCACGCGAACTGCTGCATGCGGCCTACCGGGGTGGCCTTCCACTCCTTGGAGTCGTCGTTGAGTTCGGCAAATCGTTCGTTGCCGCCGCTGCAGTCGGTGAGTCCCTTCGGGCCCTCGACGCTCAGTTGCTCGCCCTGGACCGAATCGCAGCCAACCGTTCCGGCCGCGCACTGTGCCTGCCTACTCGGCGGGTTGGAAATGTACTCGTTGGCACTCGCGATGCCCGGCACGCTCAGGGCGACAACTGGGGCGACCAGTGCGCCGACGGCAAGAGCGATCTTCGACTTCGCGTGCATTTCTTTTCCTCACGTTGACCCCGGGACGTGCGCGAGGAACTAGAACACGTGCTAGAAGGAGCCGTCAAGACCTACCGTGAGTTAGTCGGTCTTGCGTGACGCGGGGCGGGCGCGCAGATGAGCGCGTTCGCCCTGTTTGCCGAACAGGCTGAGGAACTCCACCGGCTCGTCGTCGGCTGCGCCGAACCAATGCGGAACGCGGGTGTCGAACTCGGCAGCCTCGCCCGGCGCGAGGATGATGTCGTGCTCGCCGAGGACGACGCGGAGCCGCCCGTTGAGCACATAGAGCCACTCGTAGCCCTCATGCGTTTTCGGGGCCGGCTCGCGCCGGGAGCTGTCGGGCGCGATGACCAGCTTGTAGGCCTGGATCCCGCCCGCCCGCTTGGTCAGCGGCAGCATGGTCATCCCGTGCATGGTCACCGGGCGCAGGTGGATCCGGGGGTCGCCGGTCGCAGGCGCATCCACGAGTTCGTCCAGCGTGACGCCGTGCGCCCGTGCCAGCGGCAACAGCTGCTCGAGCGACGGTCGTCGTTCGCCGGACTCGAGGCGGGACAGGGTGCTCACCGAGATACCCGTCGTCGCGGACAGTTCGGCCAGTGTGGTCTCGCGTTGTTTGCGCAGCGCACGCAGCCGGGGACCGACCGCGTCGAGTGCTTCATCGATGCTGTCTGTCATGCACCCAGTTTGCCACATTGGCAAACTTGTTTGCCGTTCTGAGTGATTAGTGGTCATCCTGTTTGCAGGAGGTGGTCATGGTGACCGACGAATTGCGCGACGAGTATGACGTGGTGGTGATCGGCGGCGGCGCCGCGGGGTTGGCCGGCGCAGTGACGCTGGCGCGGGCCCGCCGATCGGTGGTCGTGCTCGATGCCGGCGAGCCGCGCAACGCACCCGCCGAGGGTGTGCACGCACTGCTGGGCCGAGAGGGGATCGCACCCGCCGAACTGCTCGAACAGGGCCGGGCCGAGGTTCGCCAGTACGGCGGATCGGTCGTCGATGCTCGGGTCACGGAGGTGGCGCGGGGCACCGATGCCAACGGCGACGACGACTTCACCGTTGGGCTTGCCGATGGGCGGTCCGTACGGGCGCGGCGAATCCTTGTCACCACGGGCCTCGTCGACGAACTCCCCGACATCCCGGGCATCCGCGAGCGCTGGGGTAACGACGTGATCCATTGCCCGTACTGCCACGGGTGGGAGCATCGCGATCAGGCGATCGCGGTGTTGGCGAGCGGGCCGATGGCCGTACACAAAGCGCTCCTCCTGCGGCAGTGGAGCGAGAACACCGCGCTGCTCACGCACACGATTGACGGGCCGGATACCGAGGAAGCGGAGCAGTTGGCTGCGCGCGATATTCGGGTCGTAGACGGTGAGGTTGCCGGACTCGACGTGGTCGATGGCGCGCTGCGTGGGGTGTTCCTCGCGGACGGTACGCGGGTCGCGTGCGACGTGCTCGTGGTCGCACCGCGCATGGTCGCCCGTGCGGGACTGCTTGCCGCACTTGGGCTCCAGCCGATCGAGCATCCGTCGGGCATGGGCGAGTACATTCCCGCAGACCCAATGGGACGCACCGAGTCGCCCGGTGTGTGGGCGGCAGGCAATATCAGCGACATCATGGCGCAGGTCGGAACTGCCGCTGCCGCAGGTACATTCGCGGCCGCTGCGCTCAACGCCGACCTCGTCATGGCGGACACCCGCCGTGCCGTCGCAGCCCGCGCGGGGGTGATGGCATGACGGCACACGAGCACGACCACCCGGTCTTCGACCGTGAGTTCTGGGAGCAGCGCTACGCGGACGGTATGGGGAGTGCCGGCGTAAATCCCCAGTTGATCGAGTACACCGCCGACCTGGTTCCCGGTCGGGCCCTCGACGCCGGGTGCGGCGTCGGTTCGGACGCGATCTGGCTTGCCGAGCGTGGTTGGCAGGTGACGGCGACCGATATCGCGGAGGGCGCACTGAAGTTGGCGCGCGAACGGGCCGAGGTGCTCGATCCCGCTGTCGCAGCCCGGATCGATTGGCAGCGAGCCGATCTCACCGAGTCGGAGCCGGTGGGAGAATTCGAGCTGGTCTGCAGCCATTACGTCCATCCCACCGGATCGCATACCGAGTTCGTTGGACGGCTCGCGGCCGCGGTCGCACCGGGCGGGACGCTGCTGCTCGTCGACCATCAGCCGGGTGGAGACCACAAGCACCGCGACGAGCGGGCGCCGATGGTCTTCCGGTCTGCTGCTGAACTCGGTGCAGCGCTCGATCCCGATCGCTGGGAGATCGTCTTCGCCGGGGAACGAACCCGAACGGTCACAGGCCACGATGGTCACGAGCACACGCTCGATGACGCGATCCTGGTGGCGCGGAACACTGCCGCTCGCTAACTGACCCCCTTCGCGGGTGCAAAACTTGCATACGGGGCCGAAGTTTTGCACCCGGGTACACAATTCGACCAGGTTTAACCGGGCTTCGCGGGTGCGAATTGTGTTCGTAGGGGCGAAGTCTTGCACCCGTTTACGAGTTTTACACCCGTTTTGGGCACCCTTCCTGGGTGCGAATTGTGTTCGTGGGGACGAAGTTTTGCGCCCGTTTACGAGTTTTGCACTCGTTTGCGGTCCGGAACCGACCGAACGCAAAAACGCTCGGCGCGACCGGATAGTCGCGCCGAGCGTTTTTGTCGTACTGACTTACAGCGACAGGATGGTCGCCGATGCGGTGCCGGGTGCGCCGTAGACCTGTGCGAGGCCGATCTTCGGCTCGCCGGGCACCTGGCGCTCGCCGGCCTCGCCACGCAGCTGACGAACCAGCTCGTGCATCTGCCGCAGACCGGATGCGCCGATCGGCTCACCGTTGGCGATCAAGCCACCATCGGTGTTGATCGGGATCGAGCCGTTGATCTCGGTCGCGCCCTCGGCCAGCAGCTTCTCCTGGTCGCCGTCGGCACACAGCCCGGTCTCGGCCATGTGGATGACCTCGGCACCGGCGTCGGTGTCCTGCAGCTGCGCGATGTCGACATCCTCGGGCCCGATACCGGCCGCTTCGTAGGCAGCCTTCGCGGCGTACACGGTGGGCGATACGTCCTCGTCCAGCGGAGCAGAGGTCGCGTGCACCTCGTAGGCGCCAAAGGTGCGGGTCCGGATCTCGGAGGCGCGCACGTACACCGGCTTGTCGGTGTAGCGGTGTGCAATATCGGCGCGGCACATGATGACCGCGGCCGCACCCTCATCCGGCGCGCAGAACATGTACTGCGTCAGCGGGTAGTTCAGCACCGCCGAGTTGAGGATCTCTTCCTCGGAGATCGGCTTGCGGCGGAACGCGTTCGGGTTGAGCTCGCCGTTGCGGAAGTTCTTCGCCGCAACCTTCGCCAGCGTCGCCTGCGAGATGTTGTGCTCGTGGATGTAGCGGTTCGCCTTCATGCCGAAGAACTTCGTGGTGACGAACTGCCCGTTCTCGGCGTACCACTGCGGCAGGGCCAGCTTGGCCGGGTCGTCGGTGAACGCGCCGCGCGGGTGCTTATCCAGGCCGATCGCGATACCAATGTCGTACTTGCCGAGCCGGATGGTGTCCGCGGTCTGCTGGATCGCGCTCGCCGAGGTGGCGCAGGCGTTGAAGACGTTGGTGAAGGTGATGCCAGTCAGCCCGACGAGGCGGGTGACGGCGTCGGGGTTCGAGACCTCGTAGCTACCGCCGAAGCCGAACTGGATGTCCTTCCACTCCAGGCCGGCGTCCGCCAGTGCGAGGCCGATGGCGTCTGCGCCCATCTCCATGGCGGTCTTGTCGAACCGGCCGAACGGGTGCAGGCCGACACCGATGATGGCGACGTCGTTGGTCATATCTGAATGCCCTCTCCTGTTAGACCGGCTGGAAGGCGAACGTGATGATCTCGTTGCCCTCCGAGTCGGTGGTGAACGGCACCATGATCAGCTCGACTTCCTGGCCGAACTTCAGCTTTTCGGGGTCGTTCTCGGTCAGCCGGCCCTCGACGCGGACGACGTCACCGAGCTGGACAAGTCCGACGCCGAACGGCACGAAATCCTTGCCGGTCGGGCCCGCGTAGGGCGCACCGGGCGGGAAGCCCTGCGTGGTCCACGCGATCACGGTGCCGCGACGCGGCAGCTTGACCTCGGACATCTCGGTGCTGCTGCACTTGGCGCAGCGGTCCTGGACGGGAAAGAGGGTGGCCCCACACTTCCCGCATTCACTGCCGATGAGCTGCGGGTTCTCATCGGGCCAGGTGGAAATCTGGGGCGCCAGCGCCTTCTGCATATCAGCGTTCCTTCGCCATCGGTCAACAGCCGGTTCTGCGTCAGCGTACAACACGTTTCCGTTTGCGGAAATGGCATTCTCGCAGGAAGGCGAGACCCGGGCTGCCGAGATCGGATGTCTGGACCACGCGCTCGGCTAGGTTCTTGCCATGCAGGTGATGACCGCGATCTACGGGCCGGGCGAAGCGATCGAGCGATCCCGACAGCTGCGCGAGGCCGGCGCGAGCGGCGTGTTCACGTTCGAGGGCCCGCACGACGTCTTCACTCCGTTGACCCTCGCGGCCACGGTGGGTGGGCTGGACCTCCTGACGAACGTTGCGATCGCGTTCCCGCGCAACCCGATTCACCTGGCTCACCAGGCCAATGACCTGCAACTGCTCAGCGAGGGCCGATTCTTCCTCGGCCTAGGCACGCAGATACGTACCCAGATCGAGAAGCGGTTCGGCGCCGATTTCGACCGCCCGGCGGCACGCATGAGCGAACTTGTCGCCGCGCTGCGGGCGATCTTCCACGCCTGGGAGACCGGGGAACGTCTCGACTTCCGCGGGGAGTTCTATCGGCACACCCTCATGACGCCGACGTTCTCGCCCGGATCGAATCCCTATGGGCCACCGCCGATCTACGTCGGTGCGCTCGGTCCGGTACTGACCAAGGCCGTTGCTGCGAGTGCAGACGGACTGCTGGTGATGCCGTTCGGCACCAAGCGGTACCTGCACGAGCACGTCATGCCGCGGGTCCGCGACGGTCTCGACGCGGCCGGTCGGGGTGAAGCAGATTTTGCCGTCCTCCCGGAAATCATCGTCGCCACCGGGACGACCGAAGAGGAATACCAGCGCGCCCTGGGCTCGGCGCGCACCCTCATCGCCTTCTACGGATCGACCCCCGCCTACGTTCCGGTGCTCGCGGCGCATGGTTGGGAGGCCCTGCAACCCGAACTCCACGCGCTGTCCAAGCAGGGTCGCTGGGCGGAAATGGGCGGGTTGATCGACGACGAGGTGCTGCGCACGATCGTGGCGTGCGGAACCCCGAAAGAGGTTGCGGCGCATGTCCGCGATCGGGTCGATGGCATCTCCGAGCGCATCTGTCTGTATCAGCCGTCACCGATTGGAATCGATGCGTTCGCGGAAATTACTGCTGCCCTTGATAGTTGAGCTTCGAGGTCAGCTCCCGTTGCCGCGGGGCTCGTTTCGGTTTGTGCTGTCACGTCGGCACCTCGTTGGGCGCGTCGAGTTTGCCGGATGCACATTCAGGCCGCGACCCGGCTGTTATCTCCGGGCCGTTACTGAATCAGGGTGCCGACGTGTCAGTGATACTAGGCGTCAGGGCGCCACGGTGAGCCAGTCGGCAAACCCGGACGGATCGTGCCGGCCGAGCGCGCCGTGTTCGAACAGCCCCCAGCCCTCCTTCGCAGGGCCGTCGCCGTCGCGGCACACCGCACGTCCGACGTGGTCGACCATGCCGAACATCGCCCGCCCCCACACCGAAGGGTCGGTGAGGTCGTAGCTCAGTCGTTCGACGAACTTCTCGCCCTTCCACATGCCGTGCAGCCAGTCCGCGTCTCCGCCGTACCCACCGCCGAGGTGCAGCGGCACCGGCAGCTTCGACTCCACCTCGAGCACGACGGGTGTGCCGTCACGGGTGGTCGTGGAGATGGTCGCGCCGTAGGGAATCCGCGTACCGGAGGTGTAGTGGATCTGCACCTGCGGCCAGCCGAGCTGTTCCACCCGGCCATCACTCCAGATTCGGGTGCAGTCATTCAGCGAACGGAAGCCGCTCGGTTCCTCCTGAATGATCATCACCACGGCGAAGTCCTCGAAGGCCATCGGTACGTATAGCCACCACATTCCCTCGAACGGCGGATCGGCCGGGCGCCCAGCAGGTTCCGCTTCGCCGATCGGCCGGATACCCCACGACCGGTCGCGGCTACCCAGCCACACCGCCGGGTCGACGGTGATGTCCTCACCGTCGATCGAGATCGTGCCCTCCCACGACCCGAGCTGGGCAAAACGCTGAGCGTCCAACGTGATTCGGTTGCCGGAACGCAGCACATGTGGCTGTTCCTGCACGGCGTCGTACAGGCCGTTCCAGGTCAGGTCGAGGCCAATGCCTTCGGTCTCGTCCATCACCACCCGCAGTTTGTGGAGCGGTTCGGTGACCTCGAGCCGATAGGAGTTGACGCGCTGATTGAACCGGTCTTGATCGATGGCGTCGGACAGGTGCACGCCGGTCTGGGTGTCGCCGCGGCGGATCAGGACATAGGCGTCTTTGACTCCGAGGTTCGGGTAGTAGCCGATTCCGGTAATCAGGAAGATGTCACCGGTCCGGTCGTGGGCGTTGAGGTAGCTGCGATCGTAGAAGTTGCGATCCGACGATCCCGGCCACGCGATCGGCTGCGGAATCTGATGAATCGGGAATTCGTCTGCAGGACCAAGCATTACGGTTCTCCTTAGTCTTCGAGCAGCTGCTTCAGCAGGGCGGCGTGATAGAACAACGACTCGACGTCCTCGGGCTTCTCCAATTCACCGAAGTGGACCCGGCGCGCGCCGGTACGCATGAAGACGATCGCCCAGATGATTCCCGAGTAGACGTAGAACCAGCGCAGGTCGCCGAGTTCGACTCCCGACAGTTCGGCATAGGTGGCGCGCACGTCTTCCTCACGCAGGACGCCGGGGAGTCCGGGCAGCCCTGCGAGTCCGGACAGCGACTCGAATACCTTGTGGGCGAAGATAATCCACGCCACGTCGAACTCGCGTGGGCCGAGTGTGGTCATCTCCCAGTCGAGGACCGCGATCGGCTGGAAGTCTTGGTAGAGCACGTTGCCCACTCGGGCGTCGCCCCACAGCTCCACGGGCTCTGCGGCGTCCGCGTCGGCAGGCCAATGGTCCTCGAGCCAGGCGAAGGCCCGTTCGAGTAGCGGCGAGGCGCCGATATCGGGGACCGCGAAGTCGTACCAGGCGCGCACCCAGTCGACGTGGTGGCGTAGCGCCGACTTGCTTTCGTCGTCCTCGGCAAGGAAGGAGAACGTGCTGGTCGCGTTCGGGATGGCGTGCAGCTTGGCGAGAATCTCGACCGTCGCATCCTGCAACTCGCGCTGCTTCTCGACGGGTGCGTCGAAGAACCAGTTGTCGCCGAACGTGTACGGCATGACGTCCGGCGGGGTGATGCCCTCGACGTAGTCCATCAGGAAGAACGGCGTGCCAAGGACGTCGCCGGTCGGTTCGAGCCAGCGGACCCTCGGGACGGGGATATCGGTGTGCTCCCCGACCAGGCGCATCACCTCGAACTGGTGGTCGAGCCGGTACGTCGGGAAGACAGGGACGTCATCGGCGGACGGGGCTACGCGCGCCACCCACTTCTGCTCGACGGTCTCGCCGTCCTCTAGCCAGGTCGCGGACAGCACGATGGTTTCCGACGACATGCCGGTCGCGTCGATCCCGCTCTCGACAGTGACATCCGGCGTAACTCCGCCGGGCAGGACGGTCGACAGCCAGCGCCCGAGCTGGGCCGGCAATGTGGTGACATCGCGACTCGAGCGTTGCAGTCGGTCGACATCTTCGATGGTCGGATCAGAAGCCACAGACACTCACCCTCAACTGAAATTTGGACTCTCGGTAGGCGGGGGCGGCTCCGCAGGCTCCGCGCCCGTGTCGCTCGAACGTATGGCAACCGATGGGCGCTTGTCAGTAGTTTTCCGGCGGAAATTGAAACGCGTTCTAGCGCCGGACCCCGAAAACTCTGTCCACGAGTCCACGGACCAGGGCAACGATCGCCCAGCCACGGTCTTCCTCGGACGTGGCGGTGACCAGGGCGGCGTCGGGATCGACCAGGTTCGGGTCGGGGTCATCGGCGACGCGGATCGCGTTGTTGGAGCCGGCCCACGCGTCCTCGAACTGCTCGATGGGGATCGTCAGTTCGTTGCCGATCGGGTTACCGCTGTCGGACAAGACGACGACGCCGCGCGCTTCGTCGATAGCGGTCACGACCAGGACGTGGTTGGCGGTGTTGTCTTCGACTTTCTCGCCGTCCCGATTCCAGATCTCTCCCGAGTCGACCATGGCGATCACGCCGTAGCCCGCGTCGAGCTTCTGTTCGAGGTCCTCGAGGGTGCCGCCGCGCTCGATATGGGCCGGCACGCCCTGATCCGCTAGCAGCGTCTCGATCCCGCGCAGAGTCATTCCAAGACCGGGATCTCCCTCGGCCCACAGTCCGAGTTCGGTGACGCGATACGCGAGCTGTTCGGGATCTTTGATGTCGAGGCCGGTGTACTCCGACAGAATCTGCGCGGCGGTCGACGGGCCGCAGTAGCCCTGCTTCTCCTGATAGAACCAGTTGTCCGCGAAGGCATCCGGGTTTCCGTGAACGTCGTCCGTCCCCGGCTCCGAATCGAGAACCGGCCCGAGGTCGGGCACCTCGAAACGGGATGGTGACGGTGGTGGGGTTGGTGGGGTTCGTCATTGGGGTTCCTTCCGGGGTGGCGGTTGCCGCGCTGTGGGCTTCACACCGTCAGATGCGGGTCGGTCGCCAAAAGTTCCCCGGGTTGAAAGAAATTCTTCGCGGCAGTTCAGCCGGCGTGCCGGACCGCAGTGAGGTCGGCGATCAGCGTCTCGATCTCGGCGATCTTGGCGTTCACGGTGCGCTGGTTGCCGGTCAGCTTCGTCAGGGTCTGCTCGCGGGTGGCGGCATCGAGTCGGGCCGCCTCTTTGGCGTCGACGATCTGTTGCTGCACCTGTTCCATGTTCGTGCGCAGCTGGTCGCGGTAGCGGATGACGATCTCGGGACGGGCCGTGGACAGTGCGACCTCGAGCATGCGCGCGGTACTGCCACGAGCGGTGCCGAACGTCTCGCGTAACCAGTTGATCAGGTTCTGTTTCCGGTCCGCATCGCCTTGTAGTCGAGGTTCACGCCGATCCACACCACGCCGGCGATCGCGCCGACACCAAGGACCTCCGAGCATGCTGGTACCAACCATGCCCATGGTCAGCAGCGTCGGGTCGATGCTCGTCTCGATGCTCGCCCCCGCCTGACTGATCGCGGCGGTCGCACGCGGAGAGCGGCGGCTCAGTAGCTGAACGGCGTTCGCGGGCGGACGGCATCCGCACCCGGGAATCGGCCTAGGCCGACTCGGCCGGCGTGCTGGCGACCGGCTGCCCGAGCGTCACCGGAAGTGATGTCCAGCCGCGCAATACGCGCGTCGGTCGGCGCTCCGCGGGACCGGCGAGGCCCATGCTCGGGTAGCGGTCGAACAGTGTCCGCAGGCCTACCTCGCCCTCGGCCCTGGCCAGCGCGGCCCCGAGGCAGAAGTGCCTGCCGCCTGAGAACGACAGGTGCTTGTTCGCGTTCGGCCGCTCGACATCGAAGCTATTCGGATCGGTGAACACGGCGGGATCGCGGTTGGCCGCCGCGAGGTAGGCCACCACCGCCTGCCCCTTCCGCACACGGACGCCTTCGATCTCGGTGTCTTCGCGGGCCAGCCGCGCGCTCAGCTGGATCGGTGAATCGAACCGCAGGATCTCCTCGACGGCGTTCGGCCACAGCTCGGGGCGTTGTTGCAGCTTGGCGAGCTGATCGGGGTTGTCGAGCAGCAGGCGGATGCCGTTGCCGAGCAAATTCACCGTTGTCTCGAATCCGGCACCCAGTACCAGGCCCGCGGTGGCCTCGAGCTCGAGGTCGGTGAGGTACTCGCCGTCCTGAGAGGTGCGGATCAGCCGACTCAGCAGGTCATCGCCATTGGCGCGCTTCAGATTCTGGATATGCCCTTGCAGCCAGGCGTTGAAATCGGCGATGCCCCGCTCGACCTCGAGGTACGTCGGCCAATCCAGTCCGATATCGAGGCTCGGCGCCGCCAGCTCGCCGAGGACGAGCACCTTCGAGCGGTCGGCTTCCGCCACGCCGAGGATCTCGCTGATGATGGCAACCGGTAGCTGGGAGCAGTACTCGTGCACGAGATCGATTGTGGAGTCGGGGTTTTCGCGCGCACAGGCATCCAGTCCGGCGAGCAGTCCGGTGGCGGTCAGCTTTACGCTGTCTTCGAGCTCCGTTACCGCCCGGCGGGTGAAAACCGCGGATACCGTCTTGCGGTAGCGAGTGTGGTCCGGCGGTTCCACCGCGAGCAGCGACGGTGGCCGCAGCGGATGCAACCGGGCCACCCGGGTGCTTTCCTCCAGGCGCCGTAACGGTTTTGGCATCCGCCCGCCGTACGGAAGTGTCGTGAAGGCGTCGGACCGCAGCACCTCGTAGGCAGCGTCATAGCCGACCGCGATGTGCCCGATCCTGCTGCGCACCATCGAACCGCGCGCACGCAGTTCGTCGTAGAACGCCACCGGGTTCTCGCGCACCTTCGGGTCGGCCAGCAGTCGCGCCTGTAACTCGCCGTGCCGGAGGCCGACCGAGGTCGCGGCGCGGATAACCCCGTGCAGGGATAGCCAATTGATCCGCTGCCGTAGCCGTGCCCGCCGGCTACCCGGCGGCGCTTCAGTCCACACGTTTCAATCCGATACTGGCACAGCCGCTTTCGAGTTCATCGAGCCCGAAGGCGTCCACCGGGCCGACCGCGCCGACGTCCTTGGCTACGCCGCCGAGCAACTGGTCCGCGCCCCAGGCGAGCGCCTTGGCAGTGAACCCGTAGACGCTCGGTCCCTCGAGCACCACACGGGAGAGTTCGGTGCCGTCCGCGGCGGAGGCATGCGCGGTGACCAGGCAGCCGGACGTGGCGTTGTGCTCCTCGCTCGGACCGCCGCCGGACCCGGGCAGCCGTGCGATGACGACATTCCGCACGCGATCACGCAGACCCGGGATGCGGAGCACCTCCTGGCTCACGCGGCCGAGCGCCCACACCACCGGCGTGGCCGCGCCCAGGGCGCCGAGACCGACCCGGACCTCGCGGAGCTGCGGATACACCCGCGGCAACGCGAAATGTTCGGTGGACGACACCGAAACCGTGCTGCGGGTCCGGCCGCCGGGCATCCGGTGCCGGAGCAGGTCGTGGCCCACGGTCTCGGTGCGCAGCTCACCCGACTTCCAGCTGAAGCCGGGCTCGAGCATCGCCTGGGCGGCGCTGGTGACGGTGCCCTTGCTGACATCCGCGCGACCGCGGGTGAAATAGCCGACGACGACCGACGTGGCATCCTTGCCCGCCTCGTCCAGCGCGAGCGCCGCAGCGAGATTTCCGGGTACGTAATCGAATCCGAACGCGGTCAGCAATGAGACGCCGGCAGTGCGAGCCTGCGGGCCCCACTCTTCGAACACCCGGCGAATGAAGGCCTGCTCGCCGGTGGAGTCGATGTAATGCGCACCGGCGGCGATGGCGGCCTCCGCTGCGGGTGCGCCGAATCGGTGGAACGGGCCGACGGTGGAGAGCAGCACATCGCCGCGCCCGACCAGGTTCCGTACGGAATCGGGGTCCGCGGCGTCGGCGGTCGCCGTCGGCAGCCCACCGAGTTCATTGGCAAGCTGGCGCACCGCAATCGCGTTTCGCCCAGCGAGCACCGGTTCGAGGCCGCGCGCCACCAATTCCGTGGCAGTGAGTCTGCCGGTATAGCCAGTGGCTCCGTACAGCACGATTCGTGACGTCATTGCATCCTCCCCGGACGACGCTGCGTGCCGTCGACCGACTACGCACCGACCTCCAATTCGCCGGCGTACACCGACGAGTCTGCGCTCTTGTTGGCGAATCGCCAATGCCGTGGGTCGCGGTGAACAAATCATTCGCCGCACGCCTTTTCCCGGGAGCGCGCATGTCTGGGCATGCGCGGTGGCGGGAAATTGTGCGCGTCCGTCGGCGATTTGCCAATCCTGGACATCACTGCGAACAGAATCGTTCGCAGCGCGTAACGCCCTCTCGGGTTAGTGCGAGGATTGTCAACGGGGGTTTCGGCGGCGACCTACGGGTGTGCCGTTGAACGAGGGTTTTGCAGGGGAGGAAACACAATCATGACCAGGTTCGGCTACACAATGATGACCGAGCAAAGCGGACCGAAGGAACTCGTTCGATACGCGGTCGAAGCAGAGCGAGCCGGGTTTGATTTCGCGGTCAGCAGCGATCACTTTTCACCGTGGTTGACTGCGCAGGGACATGCGGCCTACGCATGGTCGGTGCTGGGCGCGGCCGCGCACGCCACCGAGCGCATCGAGCTGATGACCTACGTGACATGCCCGACCATGCGCTACCACCCGGCGGTGGTGGCGCAGAAGGCCGCGACGATGCAGATCCTGGCCGATGGCAGGTTCACGCTCGGTCTCGGCAGCGGAGAGTCGCTCAACGAGCACGTGGTGGGGCGCGGGTGGCCCTCGGTGCGCACCCGCCAGGACATGCTCGACGAGGCTGTGCGGCTGATCCGCCGGCTGCACAGCGGCGAGCTGGTCGACTGGCACGGCAAGCACTTTCAGGTGGATTCGGCACGGATCTGGGATCTGCCCGACCAGCCGGTGCCGATCGCGGTAGCGGTTTCCGGCCCGGAGGCAGCGACTCGCTTCTCGACCTCCGCCGATCACCTCATCGCTGTGGAGCCGGAAAGCGACTTGGTGGAGGCGTGGCATCACGGGCGGCGTCAGTGCACCGAATTACCAGGTGGCACAAGGTCGATCGGGCAGATTCCGATCTCGTGGGATCCGGACCGCGAGCGAGCGATCGAGCGGGCGCATGAACAGTTCCGCTGGTTCGGCGGCGGCTGGCCGGTGAATGCGGATCTGCGGACTCCGGCTGGATTCTCGGCCGCTCCGCAGTTCGTCCGGCCCGAGGATGTCGCCGAGAATATCGCCTGCGGACCGGATCTCGATGCCATCGTGGAATCCGTGCGCCCATTCTGGAAGGCCGGGTTCACCGATATCGCGCTCGTTCAGATCGGCGATGAGGGGCAGGAACTGTTCTTCAAGGAGGCGGCCGAACCGCTGCTCGACAAACTGCGCACCGCGTACGCACGGAACTGAAAACCTGGACGCAGCACGGCCCGGCGCCGAGACGCCGGGCCGTGTCGCACTTGTCAGACGGTTGTGTCTTCGGCCCTGTTCAACTCGGTCTTGAGCTGGAACCCCGCCGCAGTCAGCAGGATTCCGAAGAATATCGCCCAGCCGCCGAGCAGGTAGACGAAAATCTTGACGCTGAAGTCCGGGTGCACCAACAGAATGATGCCGAAGATGATTGCCAGGACACTCGCCGCGATCTGCAGGAACCAGGCTGGACCGGGCGTCTTGCGCCGGGAGATCGCCGAGGCGAGACCGATCACACCGAACAGGATGGCGTAGAAGGCGACGATGTATACCAGGACGAGAACGGTGATGTCCGGCCAGACAATGCAGACGATGCCGGCGCCGACCGCGACGAGGCCGAGAAGTAGCGACCAGACCCAGTGTTCGGCCTTTTCGCCCCGCAAGACGTGGACCAGGGCGATGATTCCGTCGATGATCGCGTATATGCCGAACACCCAGACGATCGCCCACAGCGTGATTTCCGGCCAGATCAGCGCGATGAAGCCGAAGATGATGCCGATCAGGCCGCGCACCACCATGATCCACCAGATGTTCCTGTTGAACTCGATGACTTCGACACGTGTGGTCATCGCGCACTCCCTCGGTTCGGGCGGACCCGGCTACCGAACGCGCGGCAGCGGTTGTTCTGGGGCGCTCCGCTGGCTGCGCGCCGGTCCGGGTCGGGACACCCGAATTATGCACCGATGGCTCCGAAATGGGCGGATTAACAATCGAAGCGATCCGATACCGAATTTGCGAATACGGTGCGTCGACGAAAAAAGCATCGGCCGCCGAGCATTTCGCTCGGCGGCCGGTGCTGTCACTTCGGGTGGTGGTTAGCCCTTCTTGGCCAGCGTCCGGCCCATGCCGCGCTCGACGGCCGCGGCGATCTGCGGGCGCAGCTCCACCGCAGGCACGATCGTGTGCACCGAACCGACCTCGCGGGCGCGATCGATGTTGTGGATCGCCTCGAACTCCTGTGCAACCTCGCCCAGCTTGTCTGAGCGCACCGCAGTCCGCTTGGTGGCCAGTTCGATCCGCAGGTCCGAGCGGCGTGCCTCGTCCGTGGTCGCGGCGAGTTCCGTCTCGAGTGCCTTCACGTCCGGGTCGGCGGCGGTGCGCGCGTTCACCTCTCGGGTGAACACCACCGCGGCGGCGGGCGCGCCACCGATGACCGAGGCGTAGGAGCCCTCGACCGCGAGCACCTCCATGTTGTCGTTCAGCGTTCCGGAGAACACCACGAACGCGCCACCGTGGTACCGCGAGACAACGCAGAACACGATCGGGCCGTCGAAGTTGACGATCGCACGGCCGATCTCAGCGCCGTACTCGAGCTGGATGTTGCGCAGCGACTCGGGCGAACCGTCGAAGCCGGAGAGATTGGCCAGTACGACAACCGGGCGGTTGCCGCTCGCGGCGTTGATCGCGCGGGCCGTCTTCTTCGACGACTGCGGGAACAGCGTGCCCGAGGTCCAGGTGTCCGGGCCGTCCGCGGGGGTCCAGCCCTTGCGCGGCACCGAGCGAGACTCGATGCCGATCACCGTGATCGGGTTGCCGGCCAGATGCGCGTCGAACACCACCGAGGTCTCGGCGCCGACCATATCGGCCCAGCGCTCGAGCACGGCGTGGTCCTGGTCGACAACCGCGCGCATCACCGTGCGGATGTCGAACGGCTTCTTGCGTTCGGCGTTCGTCTCCTTGGAGAAGATGTCGCCAACCGTGGTGAAGTCGCTGGACGGGTGAACGTGCGGGAAGGTGCACACATCGCGGTCGACCGGGTCGGCCGACGGCGCGAGGCGCGGGAACCGTTCGCCCGGAGCGATATACGCGTGCTCGTAGTGCGCGAACAGCACCTCGCACGCCGCGGTCAGGTTCGGCGCCCAGTACTGCGCCTGGCCGTTCGGACCCATGACGCGGTCGTAGCCGCCGATGCCGTAGTTGTCCTCGGCGGAGACGCCACCGGAGTAGTCCAGCGACTGCTTGCCGGTCAGCACCATTGCACTGTCCGGCGTCATGACCAGGATGCCCTTGGTGTGCTGCAGCATCGTGGCTTCGGCGTTCCAGTACGGCTGTGCGCCGACGTTGATGCCGGCCACGATGATGTTGATCTCGCCACCGTTCTGGGTGAACGTGATGATCCGCCGCAGACCGCGCGACACCCAGTCCATGTTCTCGGTGCCGCTGTGCATCGCGATCGTCGCGCCGGATGAGAGCGCGAACCATTCGACCGGGACACCGAGCTGCTCGGCGAGGTCGATACCGGCCACGATGCGCGAGCACTCCGCCTCGGCGACCGTGCCAAGCGCGCGGGTCGGGTCACCGAACAGCGCGACGCGGGTCATGCCCTCGGGGTAGCGATCGGTCGGGGTGGTGACGAGACCGGCGATGATGCCGGCCTTGTTCTGGCCGTACGGCCGGTCGACCGCGACGAACTTGCCCGACGCGTCGAAGTCGTACTCGGTGAACGATCCCTGCGTTCCGGTGAGGATCGGCACCAGCTCGTACGGGTAGACGGTGCCGCGCGCCCGGGAGCGCTGGACCTTCTGGGTGTACTCATCGAGCGGACGCATCGGCTCGGTGGGCGGCTCGGTGGCCAGCGCCACGACGCCTGCACCGGACCGGTACGACAGACGCACCGCGTGGTCCTGCGGCACCGCGTCGGCGGATTCCCGCACGCGGCAAATGAAGGTGACTTCCTCGAGTCCCGCACCGCTGGTCAGCGGGGCGAAACGCTTTGCAATGGAAGTGAATTGGTCAACCGGTACGTCGAGGACGGGCCACACGTAGAGCACCACGCGGTTGTTATCGATCCGCTTGTTGCCACGCTTGGCCTGCTCACGCCGGATGCCGTCCATGCAGGACGCAACCGCACGCTCGATACCGGGGATCGTGATGATCTCGCCGGCGTCGTCGCGCTGGATGGTGACGTCCCGGATCTCAGCCATCGCGATGAGCCGCTCGTCGGTCGAATTCTCCTTGGCCACAACGTGGTACAGGTAGGAATCGGCCGGGGCGGTGAGCCGCGTGAGGTCGAAGTTCTTGAGCCGCCACAGGTTCAGGCGCTGACCGGTGAGCGGGTGCATGTCACGCACGAGCAAGTCTTCGGCGACACCATCCGCGGTCCGGCGGAAGGTGACGTGGCGAATCTCGGTCTCGTCACTGCCGAGAACGGTGAACGTGGTGCGACGCCAGCCCAGTGCGGCGGGGTGCGCGGTGAGCAGACCCCGCAGGGTCGTAACGAGCTCGTTGCGGTCGCTCGGCGCGTCGGCCCAGCGTAGGTAGACATCCACCACGCGGTTCTCCGGCGCGGGGCTGGACAGCTCGGCGAGCAGGTCCAGCGTCGCCGGCAGCGAATCGCGCTTCGCCACCGCCGACGCAAGCTCGACCGGCTCGCCGGCGAGGACGAACGTGCCCGTGACGACGTGGACGCCGTCGCGATCGAACGCCTTCACGTCCTCGAGGCCGCGGATCCGGTAGTACTGCCGAGTGATGGCCTCGAGCAGAGGAGCCGGGTCCGAGTTCCACGCGCTGAGCATTCCGGCGAGCGGCTCGGTGGTCTCGACGATGCGCTCGATGCGCTCGGTGTAGTCCGCCGTGGACGGGTTCTCGACGAGGTATTGCAGGCTGCCGCGCACACCGTCGTAGACCGGACGCCGGTCGCGCCGGATGGCGGGCTCGTCGAAGTAGCGGAAGCGCAGGTTACGCGCGATGTCGCCGATCACCGGGAAGCGGACCTGGGTCGCGATGATGACCCGGTCGAGTACCTCGGCAAGGGTGGCCGGCGGCTCGATCTGAGCCGGCAGGTCGGCCAGCGCCCGCTCGAGCAGCCCGGCAATCACCGGCGCCTGGTTATCGATGCGCTGCAGAGCCAGGAAGAGGCGGTAGACGGCCTCCTCCAGCTCGGAGCTGCGGGTGAGATCCGCGACGTCGTAGTGGCGCAGGGCGTGCGCGAGCCGGGTCTTGAACGACTCGGGCAGCTTCTCCACGTCCACGTCCAGCGACAGGAGGTACGAGTGGAAGAACTCGCGGGGGCTGTGCACAGCCTCCGCCTCGTCGTCCTCGGTCGTCGGACGGTTGCGGGACAGCTCGCAGATATCGGCGAACACGGTGAGCAGCGCAAGTTCGGCGCCGATCAGCTCCGAGTCGTTGGTCGGCAGCTCGGAGCGCAGCGCCTCGTACTCGGCAAGCAGCGCGCGGGCCCGCTCGGCGCTCACGTCGAAGCCGGTGATCAGTGAGGTCAACGAGTCGAGCTTGGCCAGCGCCTCGCACCGGGCGTTGCCCGCGGTGGCGTGGACTCCGTTGAACTCGACGCGCTTGGCCGGTGCGGCGGCCTCGTCGGCGAGGTTCATGTCGAAGCCGAGCTTGCGGCGGGTCGGCTCGGCCTTGTCCACGCGAAGCAGCGCGGCACCGGCGTCGACCTGCGAGTTGACGATCGCGTTGATCTCGCGAACCCGGCCGGCGTAGGGCGCACGGACCGCGGTCTCCATCTTCATGGACTCGAGCACGACCAGCGTCGCACCGGCCTCGACGGTGTCGCCGATGGCGACCGGGACGGCAACGACCACGGCGGGCGCGGGTGCGCGCACGAGACCGGCCTCGTCCTGGCTGACCTGATGGGAGACACCATCCACCTCGACGAGGTAGTGGGTCGGGCCCGCGATGGAAACGACCTGATGCGAACGATCGCCCACGGTGAGGCGGCTCTCGTACTCACCGAGTACGTCGCGGCCGACCTCGAAGTCGGTGGTGTCGGTCTCGATCCGGTACCGGTGCGGTCCGGTCTGGCCGACCACGAACTTGTAGCTCTGGCCAAGGTAGCTCAGCTCGACCTTGCGGCCGATGGCATGGCTGGCGCGGGGGCGGCCACCGCGCGCGGACGACAGGAAGGCAGCGCGCTCGCGGGCCTCCTCGCCGTCGTAGACCTGGACCGCGGCCGCGATCAGCGCGACGTTCGCCAGGGCGGTCGGGCCGTTGCTCGTGCCCGCGCCGGTGCGGTCGAGCCAGCCGGTGTCGGCCGAGCCCGAGATGACTTCCTCGCGGTCGAGCAGGTTGAGCAGGAAGGACTTGGTGGTGGTGCCGCCGTCGAGCACGACGGTGGTATCGCGCAGCGCGCGACGGAGGCGGCCCAGCGCCTCGGAGCGGTCCTTGCCCCACGCGATGACCTTGGCGACCATCGAGTCGTAGTCCGGCGGGATGACGTCGCCGTCGGCGATACCGGTGTCGACGCGGACGCCGGAGCCGAGCGGGAAGCGCAGCAGCTGCACCGAGCCCGGCGCGGGCGCGAAGCCGTTGTCGGCGTCCTCGGCGTTGAGCCGCGCCTCGATCGCGTGGCCCCACTCGCCCGGGCACTCACCTTCGAGCTTGTCGCCGGAGGCGACCTTGATCTGCAGTTTCACCAGGTCGAGTCCGGTGGTGACCTCAGTGATCGGGTGCTCGACCTGCAGGCGGGTGTTCACCTCGAGGAAGGTGAAGACTTTCTGCTCGGGCTGGTAGAGGAACTCGACGGTGGCCGCACCGCAGTAGCCGGCCGCCTTGATGAGATCGCGCGAAACTTGGCGCAGGTGATCGGCCTGCTCCTTGCTCATCACCGGGGAGGCAGACTCCTCGATGACCTTCTGGTTCTTGCGCTGGATCGAGCAGTCGCGCACGCCCGGTGCCCAGACATTGCCGTGCGAGTCGGCGATGCACTGCACTTCGACGTGGCGGGCGTCGGTGACGAGGCGCTCCAGGAAGACGACAGGGTCGCCGAACGAGCGCTCGGCCTCACCCTGGGTGCGCTCGAGCGCGAGCTCGAGCTCGTCCTCGGCGAAGACCTTGCGGATACCGCGGCCACCGCCACCGGAGCGGGCCTTGATGATGAGCGGGTAACCGATCGCGTGGGCGTGCCGACGGGCGTCCGCACGGGTCTCCACGGGGCCGCCCGACCAGGGGGCAACGGGAACGCCGACCTTCTCTGCGAGGAGCTTGGCCTCGACCTTGTCGCCGAGCAGCTGCATAGCCTTGGCAGACGGGCCGATGAAGGTGATGTTGAGTTTGGCACACAGCGTCGCGAACGCCGGGTCCTCTGCGACGAAGCCCCAGCCGACCCACACGGCGTCGGCTTTGGCCTCGATCAGCGCACGCTCGAGCTCGGCGTGGTCGAGGTACGGGGTGGCGGCAGCGCCGGTCTTACGAAGCAGGACGCCCTCGTCGGCCTGGCGGACGAACATCGCCCGGCGCTCGGCCTCGGTGTGCAGCGCGATCGCGCGGATGCCGTAGTCGAATTCGGCATTGAGCTCACGCACGGCCTTGATGAGGCGGACCGCTGCCTCACCGCGGTTGACTACCGCAATCCGTTTGAACATCTATTTGCCCGCCGTTCCCTCGTTCGTGCAGGGCTCCTGGGCCGTTTTGGCACACAGGAGCCCCAGTGTCGTCATAAGTGCTCTGGCATACGCCGCCGGCTTTAGGAGTGGTTCGAACCTCATCGATCCCTCGTTACGGGTGCGGATCGGGGTGTCGAGCCTGGCGGCCCGTCAACATGCGCCGGTGCCTGCTGTCGGTCGGAACCTCGCTCGGCGTCGTCGCCGGCGTGGCCCCTCGGGACTCAGAATGACGCATTTATTGGCCGCTGTCACGCTGGTCGTTTGCCCCGGAAGGGGTCCTACCAGCACTTACGCAAACCTACGGAAGCGTAAGTTGTTGCGATTCAAGATATTTCGAGAAATGGCCCAGCCGAGGGGGTGCTCGGACATTGATTCCAACTTGACGCCGTACTCGCGAGTAGGGTTGTGCCGGTTGAGATTTCCTCGGTGGTGACGTCTGCAGTGGTAGCGGGCAGCTAGCACCCTTATCTACTCGCGAGTACGGGGAGCGAGCCGAGGGTATTACGCCAATTCGTTGTGAATCAGATCACAAATCGGTGGTGGGCTCGCCATGCAGGAGCTTGTCGATCTCGCGGCGGTCACGTTTCGTGGGTCTTCCGGTGCCGCGATCCCGGCGCGGGAGTGACGCCAGCACCTCGGGCGGGGGCGGCGGCGGGCTCTTGTCGATCAGGCATTCCGCGGCGATCGGCGCCCCGACCCGCTTGTTGACGATCCGCTCGACAACGACGATGCGCTCGCGGCCACCCTCCCGGATCCGGACCTCGTCGCCACGCCGCACATGCTGCGCCGGCTTGGCGGACGCACCATTGACCCGCACGTGTCCCGAGCGGCACGACGCGGCGGCCGCAGACCTGGTTTTGAACAGCCGAACGGCCCACGTCCATGCATCGACGCGGGCCGTTTCGGAGGTATTCGTGGCGGGGTGTGCGGAGCTCACCTTCGCAGGCTAACTCGCTCCCGAGAAGCTAGACGCGACGCGCGGTGTAAACCGCGATCTCGCTGATCGGCGTGTACTTGACCGGAACGCCGGAGGTCGATGCCTCCAGAATGTTGCCGTTGCCCGCGTAGACCGAGGCGTGGTTGCCGCCGTTGCTGATGACGATGTCGCCGGGCTGGAGCTGCTCGACCGGAATCGGGATGCCGGCGTTGGCCTGCTCGAAGCTGGTCCGCGGGATGTTCACGCCGGCCTGCTTGTAGGCCCACTGCACGAGGCCGGAGCAGTCGAAGGAGTTCGGGCCGGTCGCGCCCCAGACGTACTGGGCGCCGACTTTGGTCTTGGCGGCTTCGAGGGCGCGCTGGCCGACCGAGTGCATGATGTCCGGGATGCCGGGGAGGGTCGGCGGTGCGACCTGCGGAAGCTGGCCGGTGAAGGCCTGCACCTGGGGAAGCTTCGCGATCTCCTGGACCTGCGGAAGCTCTGCGAGCTGCTTCACCTGCGGGAGGTCGGCGAGCGCCTGGAGCTCGTCGAGCTGCTGGGTCGGCAGGTCCGGGACGTTGATGTCACCGAGGCCGGGAACGTTGATCGTGGCGGCCATCGCCGGCGCAGCGGGGGCGATTACCGCTCCAGCGGTGACAGCGCCAAGGACGATTGCGCCACGAACCGGCGTAGATACTCGTGATTCGCGCTGCACACTGTGCTTGCCCACGAAAGACGCACTCCGATCTTCCTCTGGTCCGCCGACCGAGTTAGCTGACGGGTTCGGGCTAAGGAAGTAGCCCTACCCCTCTGTCGCAAGCGACTGAGGAGATTCACCCCAAGGAACCTGGGTCCCCGGCTCGGCACCGAGGTGCCGATTAAGCGGTACTTCGTGAGGTCGGATCTGGTGATCCGGCTGTGTCTCACTAAGTCACGGAAACATTACGACCGGAAACCTTCGTTGTCTAGTCGTTACCGAACGTGTCGCGGGTTGGTTACAGCAACCGCAGGTGGACGGCTGTCCAGGGTGTTAACGTCCGGCGGGAAAGCGCCGGTGACATGCGGAGGTGGGCATGGATCGATCCCGTACGGCTCGAAGTGGTGCTGCCTTCGGTGCGGCGGTGGTTTTTGCCGCTGGAACCCTTTTGATCGCGGAGGACAGAACTGCTCAGGCGGTGCCTCCGGAGTCTGGCGGTGTCCCCGTTGCGACCACCTCGACACCGTCGCCGACCACCGTCGCCGGCACCGGGCCGTGCGTCACCGACCCGTCGCCGACGCACGAGCCACTTGTCGGCAAGACGCAGGAATTGATCATCCCCTTCCCCGCGGTCACCGCTGTGCCGTTCCCCGCGCCGACCACAGTGCCGACCAGGACTGTGCAGGCGCTGCCGCCCAACCCGTGCGACAACCCCTGTCCCGACCTGACGGACCTACCTGCCGATCAGAGCGGATCGAACGGGTCGAGCGGCTTGGACGGGTCGGCCGGGTCGAGCGGGTCCAGCGGGTCGAGCGGCTCGAGCTTGTTTTTCGGTTCGGGCGGCTCCAACGAATCCAGCCTGTCCGCGCTGCTGAACGTTCCGGACAGGGTCATCTTCAGCTTCAAGCCCTTCTGGTTCGGTATCCCGATCCCCGGCCCGCCGCAGGACCAGCCGCCACCGCCCGCCCCGGCGGCGCCGCCGATCGAGAGCGCGCCGGTGCAGCCGGCTCCTCCGCTGCCGCGGATCGGCGCCGTGACCGAGGTAGCAAAGCTGACCGGGGCAAGCTCGATCAACCGCACCGACAAGCGGTGGCAGGTGAACGGCACCGATCTCGGCA
>NZ_LRRB01000103.1 GCF_001646865.1 Aldersonia kunmingensis
CACCAAGCCGATGTGATCGCGATCAAGTTTGCGAGCCTCACTGGGCAGCGCTACCTCTCCCTGGAGGAGAGCACCGAGCCGAGCCCGGAAATCGCACCGGACGTGGTGGTCACGAACACCGTCGACTCCTTCGACATCACCACTGTGTTCAACGGTCTGCGTCCGCTGCTCTCCGAGGCGGACCCAGCGGTCTACAACCAGCTTTCGCGAAATCTCGTCGCGCTGATCGAAGGCAGCGAGAGCGATATCAACCCCGTCCTCCGCGATATCGCCACACTCAGCCGGTTCGCGAGTGATCGGAGCAAGGTGCTGTCGATCATCTTGGACAACCTGACGTCGGTGTCGCAACAGTTGCGCGGCCGATCGGAGAATCTGGAGTACATCCTGGCCGTCTTCCATTCCACCGCAATGCCGATCGCCAACCGCATGACCGAATTCCTCAGCCTCACGGCCACGGGCTCGATCGAGATGAGCGAGATCGTGCGGACCACCGAAGCGCTTTCCAGGCTGTTTCTCGGCGCGGAGAATGCCCAGGACGATCTGACCCGCCGCATCGATGAGGCGATCCCGGATACCCGCGATCAGGTCCGCTCGCTCTCGATGCTGCCGGGACTCCTCGCCGGATTGAATCGCCTGATCCCGAGTACGGAGCCTGCCAAGGCCTGCCAGCACGGTGCCGTGGTGATTCCAGTCGAGGCGCAGGTGCTGCTCAACGGTCGGGCACTGACTGTGTGCAATGGGGGTGGCTAGCCCAATGCGGTTACAGCGCAAGCATTTCGAACTAGGCCCGGAGGTGCCCGCTCCGAGCACCCAGCGGTGGTGGGCGCTCGCCAGCGTCGTGGTGCTCGGGCTGGTTTTCGCCGTACTCGGCGCGCTCTATCTTCGCCCGCCCGGGTACTCCACGTACCACGCCCAGCTCGTCGAGTCCGGTGGCCTGAAACCAGGTGACGGCGTTCGTATTTCGGGCATTGTCGTCGGCAAAGTGACCGCGCTCGAACTCACCGATGACGCCGTCGACGTCACGTTCATGGTGCAGTCACGGCACCCGCTAGGTGACCAGACCACGATGGACGTCCGGATGTTGACTCCGGTCGGTGGGCTGTATGTGGCGTTGCAACCTGCCGGAAGCGTTCCGCTGGAGGAACCGATCCCCGCGGATCGGGTCACCCTGCCGTTCGTGGTCAACGATCTGGTGCCGAAGGCGAAGGAGCTCACCGACCAGATCGACGTGCCAGCCCTGCGCGCCAGCATCTCCGGCGCCGCCGGTGCGCTGTCGAACGCACCCGATGCGCTGCGCAACTCCGTGGCCGATCTCGAGTCGGTGGTCGGCGTGTTCGCCGAGCAGAAGAACCAGGTCGAGGGTCTGCTCGCGCTGTCGAACGAGTACCTGCAGACCGTGCGGGACAACGAGGACTTGGCCAAGGAATGGCTTCAGGCGTATGCCGTGGTGGGCCCGCAACTGGTCAATTCCCAACAACAGGTTGAGACCTTCGCCGACAAGGTCACCGCGGTCGTCGGATTGCTGTTCGACTTCCTCGCCGGCCCCTACGCCGACAAGGTCGAGCCGCTGCTGCCACCGCTCGAACAGGCGAAGGAGGCGAGTAATGACCTACTCGAGCGGACAAACACGTTGATGGATTCGATGGCCGAATCGGTCACCCGCCTCGCCGCTCTCGCCGGACCCGACGGCCAGGCCCTGGTGGACCAGAGTCGGCTTACCGCGCCCCGAATCGACGTCTGCATGCCGACCCCGGGACTCACATGTTGATGCCACGGGTAGTCCGGAGCAGGCCGCGCATCGTCGCTGTAGGCGCGCTCGCCATCATCGCCCTTATCGTTCCTGCGGCGACCAGCCTGGCGGCGGTGGACGAACCGACCGGTGAACGCCGCGACAGTCTGTGCGCCGACTTCCGCAATACCTTCGGGCTCTATCCCGATGCGACCGTGACGATCCGGGGAATCTCGGTCGGCTCGGTGACCGGTATCGAGCCGGATGGGGACAAGGTCCGCGTCACGATGGACATCGACAAGCGCGCAATTCCGGCCAGTATCGGGGCAGTCGTCGTCAACTCGTCGATTCTCACCGACCGCAGGGTCGAACTGCTCGATGCGGCCTACCGCGGTGGCCCGGAACTGCCAGAGGGACAGTGCATTTCGACCGAGCACACCGCGGTACCGGTGAGCGTGTCGGATGCGCTCGAGTCGTTCTCGAATATCGTTGGCCAGCTTGTCGAGCCCGCTGCAGACGGCACCCTGCCGCTGCAGACGGTGCTCGCCGCTGCCGATCGTGAGTTCGACGGCCTCGGCCCAACCATCAATCGCGAACTTCGTCAGCTGGCCGGACTGATGGCCTCCCCAGACGACTTCATGTCCCAGCTGGGCCAGCTTCTGGATAACTCCGCGGCGCTGAGTCAGTTCGTCACCGATCAATGGGGCGACATCAAAACCACCCTGGTCACGTTCGCCCCCGGCCTCGACCTGCTGCAAAAGATGCTGGTGGTGGTCAAGGTGCTGGTCGAGAAGCTCGCCACCGCGGTCGGCCCGATGGACCGCTTGTTCAACCAGCACTTCCCGTACCTGCTGGAGATGCTCGAGTCATCCGTGCCGGTGACCAAGTTGATCCGCACCCGGCTCGAGGACTCCAGCGATCTGTTGGGGAAGGTGCCCGGGATCGTGCTGATGCTGCGCAACATGATCGAGTCCACCCCCGGAGCGATCACGCTCAACTATCGCCCGCCGCTGCTCACGCAAGACGCAGCCGTCGCCGGGATACCGCTTCCGCAGCAGCTGCTTTCGACGATCGGAGGACGGTGATGAATTCGCGCCTAGCACGAACCGTGATGAGGCTCCGGCGAACGCGAATCGCAGTGCTGGGTGTGGCGGCCGCGGTGACGGTCGCGGGCTGTGGGTTCAATCCCAGCGACTACGCCATGCCTGGCAGCGGGGTCTCCGGGCCGACGTATCGGTTGAATGTCGAGTTCGAGTCGCTACTGAGCCTTCCTGCGGGTGCCGCCGTCCGTAGCGGCGGCACGAAGGTCGGGTCGCTGAGCTCCATCGAACTCGCTCCCCAGGCCGCCATCGCCCACATCGATGTCGGCGACGACGTGCAATTGCCGGTCGGCACCCATGCAGAACTGCGACAGACCACGGTGCTGGGCGACATCTATCTGGCGCTCTTGCCGCCGACGGAGACGTCCGGGGTGCCGCTGCTCGGTGACGGTGACACGATCCCGCTATCGGACACCGACACCGGCCCGCAGATCGAGCAGATCCTGCAGCGAGTTGCGGAATTCGTGAACGGCGGCAGCGTCACCCGGCTGCAGGATGCTGTGGCCCAACTCAACGAAGCGCTCCCGAGCGAGGACAGCGAGCTGCGCACACTCGCTTCCGATGCCACGACCAACCTCCAGGAAACCAGCACGCACATTCCCGATCTCGAACGAATCGTCTCCAGCACCGAGGCGCTGTCGGTGCGGCTCAACGACATGCGCGACCAGATCGGGTTCCTCTTCTCGCCGGTGGCACGCAGCCGGCTCGGGCGCGTTCCGTACTTCATGGATGCCGTGCTCAACGTGGTGATCGACGTCAACACGCTCACCACCGGGCTGGACTGGCTCATTCCTCGGCTGCCGCATATCAACGAGGCGCTGGAGAAGTCGGCGGTGGTGTTGCGCGAGCCGTCGCCGAGCCAGCACGAGATCAGGGGCAACGCCGGCGAGCTGATCAAGATGACCCAGAACGACCTCATCCCGTTCCTGCTCGAACCGGGTATCGATGTCCGGCAGATCAGCATCGCTGGGAACAAAGGCAATTCCACCAGCGATGCGATGGTGCTGCTGCGCATGATCGGAGTGCTGCGATGACCCGCATCCCCGCCTGGTTGTCCGGCCTGACACTGGCCATCGTGCTCATTCTGGGCGGCACTTATCTCACTATGAATGTGCTGCAGATGGATCCGCGCTCCGAGCGCAATCACATCGAAGTCGACCTGCCCGAGTCCGGCGGTCTGCGCGCCGGCTCGGACGTCGTCTACCGCGGCGCGAACATCGGTACCGTCGAGCGAGTCGAGGGCATTCCCGGCGGGGTGCGGGCGCGCATCTCTTACGACTCGAAGTACCAGATTCCCGAGTCGAGCGAGATGAAAGTGGAGAACCTGTCCGCGCTCGGCGAGCCGGTCTTCGCCTTCCTGCCGGCTTCCACCACCGGGCCGTGGTTCGGTGACGGCGCACACGTGAACCGACCGGTCATCGTCCCGGCATCGGTGCCGACACTGCTGGCCGGACAAGCACAGCTGTTGGAGCAAGCGGACCCCGTGGTCGTCGCGCGGATGGTGGATACCTTCCAGACCTCGCTGGCCGACCTCGATACAGCCATTCCGACGATCGGCCGCGGCGCGGAGATGCTGCTGGCGACGCTGATGCGGCACGAGCCCTCGCTGGATGCTGCGCTACGCAACCTCATGCGCGCTATGGCCGACAGCGACTGGATCGAGCCCGTACTCACCGCCGCGCCCCCGCAACTCGACGCATTCGGCGTGACCCTCGGCGCTTCCTTCAAGTACCTGTTCGTGGGCTCGCAGGCGCTGAAGGGAAAGGAAGTGCTGGGCTCCTGGCACGAGGAGGAGGAGCAGTTGGTCTCCTACCTGCAGCGCTCGTCGCCCGACATCGGCGCGATCGGGGTCGCGTTGCGGCCGGTGACAACCTCGGTGGGGCCACTGTTCGGCCTGATCGATTTCGGCGATCTGCTGGAGACGGCCCTACAGACCCTGCCGGGAGATTCGGTTCGGGTGGCGGTGCGAATGCCGAACTGAAGCACGTTGCTGGACAACGTAAACGAGATGTTTCACCGGTTCGACGACAGGACACGCGATGACGGATACCGGCACTCCCGACCAGACCGAGGTCGAGCAGCCCGCAGCAGAATCTTCGACACCTGCCGAACAAGGTCTGCGTCAACGGCTTTCGTCTCGCCCGGTCGTGGCGACGATCGCGGCGGTGAGCACGCTCGCGGCGGTGGTGTTCGCCGCGCTGTGGATTACCGATGATTCGTCGGACGAGCTTGCCGCGCTCCAGGAATCCCAAGCGGTGCAGGAAGCAGCGGAGAATGCCGCGTCGCAGTACGCGCTGGGCGTTTCCCAGGTCAACGCCGCCGACCTGGACACTTGGCGCCGGGCGCTGCAGGCAAATGTCAGCGATCAGCTGAAGCCGAAACTGGATGCGGCTGTCGATGTGGTCGGTCCGTGGCTGAGCGAGATGGACTACACCTCGACCGCGAATCTCCTTGCGGCCGATGTCCAAAAGCAGGATGGCGACACCTTTGTCGTGCAGGTCTTCGTGGACATGAACTCGAAGAGCCGGCAGAGCCCGAGCGGGGTGACCGCGACGGCGAGCTACACCGTGACCCTCGACCGGGCGAGCAACTGGACGATCACCGATGTTGGTGGCGTCGGTGCGGAACTGCCGGTCGATGCCGCACCACCGGCCGATACGGCACCACCCGCACCGGCACCGGCGCCGGCCGGCGGGTAGCAACACGAGAACTGATGATCAGGAGGAACCATGACAAGCACGACCGAACGGCCCTCGGCCGCACCCGCCGAAAGCACACCGGCGCCGGCACCGGAAGAGCCGATTGAGCTCATTGCCCCGGATTCCCTGACCGCCGAAATGGTCGGGCACTGGACCTATCTCATGCTCGAGGGCGCGGCATTCGCCATGCAGGGAATGCACCCGACCATCAAGGCCGTCACCGACGAATACTCGATCGCGAAGACCGACCCGATGGGCCGCGCGATCCGCTCGGTCGACTCGGTGCTGCGCTGGACCTACGGCGGCGAAGAGGCGATCGCCGAGGGCAAGCGGCTGCGGTCACTGCATCAGCCGCTGCAGGTGCGCGATCCCAAGGGAAAGCTGCTCAGCGCCCTCAACCCCGAGGCCTACCAGTGGGTCATCGCGACGGCCTTTGTCACCACCGCCAAGGCCGGACCGCTGTTGATCGGGCGTGAGTTCACGGGCCCTGAACTCGACGAACTGCTCGCGGACAACATCAAGATCGCGAAGATCGTGCGGGTGCCGATGAAGGGTTACCCGCAGACCCGCGCCGAGTTCGACGTGTACTACGAGCACATGGTCGCCGACGTGCTCACCGCCGACGACGAAACGAAGGAGCAGTTCCGTCAGCTCAGGACGGGCGAACTCGAGCAACTGCAATCGAAGCCGCTCGTCGTCCGCAAGGCACTGCAGTTCGCGATGGGCCCGATGCTGCGGTTCAACTACCTGTCCATCGTCGGCCTGCTGGACCCGCGGTTGCGAGACATGATCGGCGCCCCCTGGACCGAGGAAGACCAGAAGCAGCTCGAGAAGACTTACGCCTGGATCCGGCTGGCCTACAAGGTGCTGCCCGACCGGCTGACGTACTTCCCGCTCGCGTACCACGCACGCAAGCACCACCAGTGCATCGCGAAGATGAAGGAACGCGAACTGAAGTCGGCGGCATACAAGGTGCGCCCGAAGCAGTAGCGGTCAGCGCTGGCTGCGGTGGGGGGTAAGCAGGGGCGAAAGGTACTCGTAGGCGAAGTCACGCGCGGCCGTCGGTTCGCGCAGCGGCAGGATGCCGTGCGGGTTGGAGATGAACGACATCACCAGCCGCACGAAAATCTCCGCGACAACATCCGCGTCGAAATCCCCCAACTCGCCGCGGTCCTGCCAGTACCGAATGAAGTGCCCCATGAGGGTCCGGCCCTGCGCGAGGAACGCGTCGTCGCCGAGAAATTGCGCCATCTCGCCGGCGGCAGAGGACTCGCGCAGGTTCCGGACCAGCAACCGCGGCGCGGACGCCTCGGCGACGAACGCGGCGAACGTCTCGGCGAGCGCGCCGATCGGCCCACTGGATTTCGCCATCGCATCGTTCAGGACCATGCCGACCCGGACCGACTCGGCCATGAGCGCGTACCGCACGATCGCAGCTTTCGTCCCGAACCGTCGATAGACGGTGGCCACGCCCACGCCGGCAACATCGGCGATCTTGACCATCGTGGTCTCTTCGAAACCCACTTCGGCGAAACAGGTCCGGGCTGATTCGACGATCTGCCGGGATCTGGAGTCGAGCTGGCTCAGTTCAGCCCACGAGGAGGAAATCAGCTCGGGGTACTTCGTCAATCCAAGGCTCGATCCGGTTGCGGGATGGGCATGCCGTCAGATTCCCAACGCTACACGCCAGTAAACCTAAGAACGCGAGATCTTCTCCGCTCCAGTGGTTCTCTCGAGACCGTCGGATTGATAGTATGAGCCCGTTGAAACTATCACCCGTGGAGCGAAAAATGGCGCTGCCAGCAGAGACGCAGGCTCCGGACTACTCCGATGTCCGCCCTTGGGTCATCACCGAATTCCGTAAGCACACCGCGAGCGCCTTCGGTGGCCTATTCGGCGGTGCCGCATTCGATCAGGTCGCGATGCCGGCTGTGGCCGCGGCTGTCGATCGCACCGGACGATTTGCCGAAAACTTCGCCGACCGCGGGGTCCGTAGCGGCTTCTCGGCGCTGCTCGCGCTGTGGGGCGACGCCGAGGATCGTGCCGCCGAGGGCGAGTGGCTGAAGATGCGGCACCGAGAGGTGCGTGGCAAGGGTCAGGGCGACTTCGACGGCGTCCGATACAGCGCGCTCGATCCGGAGAACTGGGTGTGGATCGGCGTCAGCGGCGTCTTCGTCGCAATGAATTCCTTCACGCCGTGCACCGGCATCGTGCTCCGGCCGGCGGAGAAGGAAGCCGCCTACCAGGTGATGAAAGAAGCGTTCGCCGGCATCGAGTTGCCGGGGCGCTCAGGCAAGTTGCCCGCCACGTTCGTGGAGGCCTCCGCCTACTACGACCGGGTCGTCGAAACGAAACTCGAAGCCAATCCGTTCCTCGTCGAGCAGTTCGCCGGACTGACGAAGCTGCCACTGCCGACGCTACTGCTCCCGGACGGCGCGCGAGTCCTGTTGACGCCGTTCTGGTTTGCGGTGCGCCCGGCCGTCGGACACGTCATTCAGGTGTGTTCGTCGAAGACCATGCACCCCGGCGTGCAGAAGCTCACCGGATTCCGGCTCAAGCCGGGACACGAGGTGGAGTTCCGGATCTACACGCGAGCCATGCAGGTGGCGTGGCGCGTCCTGCCCGACAAGGTGCTGCTCGCTCCGCTGGCCTACAACCGGCTGCAGTACGAGAAGCTGGCCAGATTCCACCGCAAGTACGCCTTGGACTCGTTCGCACCGCCGGAGTCGCGGCGCGGCAGCGGCGGATGCCCGGTCTAGGGCACGCGGAATGACACCTACTCGAACCGAAACCGGTTCCGAACCCCAGTTGCGTCCGTGGGGCCCCGATTCGCTGAGCTGGTCCGCAGGTATCGACTGGCGCGCCGTGCTGACCAGCCGCGTCGCGATCCTCATGCAGGTCGCACACCCGGTGGTCGGCGCGGGCGTGATGGACCACTCCGAGTTCCTCGAGGATCGCTGGGCGCGCATCACGGCCACCGCGGCATCGGCGCGCCGGTTCAGCGGGCTCGAGGGCCCCGACGCGGCAATCGACGAGGGTCAACGGCTGCGCGAAATGCACGCCAACATCAAGGGCGTCGACGCGCATGGCCGCAAGTACCACGCGCTCAATGCCGACGCCTATCTGTGGGTGGCAGCGACGGGGTATTGGAGCAGCGCCACGATTCGGCGGGTGCACAACGCCGAACTCGATGATGCCCAAGAGGACATGCTCTACGCGGAATGGACCGACCAGGCTCGCGTGCTACGGATTCCGGATCGCGTCATCCCGGCGACCCGGTCGGACTTCTGGGAATACGTGGAGCACACGGTTTCCAATGTGCTGGAACGTAATTCATGCACGGACCTGCTCATCGAGCTCGACCGGCACCCGTTGCCGCGGCACCCGAAGTTCCCGCTTCCGACACCCTTCTGGAACGCCATGGCGATTCCGCTCGCCGCGCTGCTGCGGCTTGCCACCTCGGGCTATCTGCCCGAAGAACTGCGCGACCGGCTCGGGATCAAGTGGGACAGCGGGCGCGACCGGCAGTTCTCGACGCTGGTATCCATCACGAACGGAATGGACAAGGTCCTGCCCGACCGGGCCCGCCACCCGCTGCTCGCGCGGACCACTCGGTAAGACGCCCCGGGGGGCTAGGGCCGGGTAGCAGCGCACACGCGGTCGCTATCCGGCCCTCTTTTTCCTGGTCAGCTTGCCTGAGCCGAGGCGTCCGCACCGAGGTAGGCACGTTCGACCCGCGCGGGATCGGCGCGCAAGGCAGCGGCCGAATCCTCGAGCACCACTTCACCGTGCACGAGTACCGCCGCGCGGTCGGCCATGCCGAGCGCGAGATGGACGTGCTGTTCGACGATGACGACTGCCATCTGCTGCTGTTCGGCGAGCGTGCGTAGCACCGGCAGGATCTCGGAGACGATGACCGGGGCAAGGCCCATGCTCAGCTCGTCGATGAGCAGCACCTTGGGTCGCTGAACGATGGCCCGCCCGATCGCGAGCATCTGCTGCTCGCCGCCGGAAAGCCGGCCGGCGGCCACCTTCCCACGCTTGGCCAACGCGGGGAAGTACGCGTAAACCTCTGCCACCGCTTCGGATTTCGATCGTCCCCGGACCGCCAGCTTGAGGTTCTGCTCGACGGTCAACTTGCGGAACAGTGACCGGTCATCCGGAACGAGCACCAGGCCGGACCGGACCGCGTCGCGCGGACGCCCGCTCCCAATCGCGTGACCACCTACCCGCACCTGTCCGTCGAACTGCGGTAGCAATCCCGAAAGTGCCAGCAGCAGAGTGGTTTTTCCCGACCCATTCGGGCCGAGGATGCAGAGCACCTCACCCGGCGCGACTGTAAGGTTCACATGCCGAACGCAGGGGCGCTGACTGATGTAGCCGGTGCTCAGATCGGCGCATTCCAACCCGGTCACGAGATCGCCTCCTGCCCCTTGAGCGCGGGAACCGCCTGATGCTCGAGGTCCGTCGCCTCGGCCGGCAGGCCGAGGTACGCATGGATGACCGTGTCGTTCGTCCGGATTGTCTTGGGCGTTCCGGTCGCGATCACCCGGCCGAGGTCGAGCACGATCACACGGTCACAGATATTGAGCACGAGCTCCATGTCGTGGTCGACGAGCAGGATCGCCGTGCCACCGTTCCGGGCCGCGCGCAGCTTCTCACCCAGCCACTGACTCTCGGTGGAGTCAAGGCCGGCCGCGGGCTCGTCGAGCAGCGCCACCTTCGGCTTCGACGCGAGCACCCGCGCCACGGACACGAGCTGACGCTGGCCCTGGGAGAGCGACGCGACCGTCCGATCCGCAACGTCGGCGATATCGAGCAGCCGCAGCACCTCGTCCACGCGAGCATGCGCCTCGCGTGCCCCCGCGCCGTTGGAAGCGCCGACGGAGACGTTCTCGCTGACGGACAGATCGTCGTAGAGCTCAACATCCTGGAAGCTGCGACCGAGGCCGAGCCTGGCCCGCCCATGAGGCGCCTTGCGCTCCAACGAGATTCCACCCAGTTCGACGGTGCCGTCGGCGTGCGCGAAGCCGGTCAGCGCGTCGATCACTGTTGTCTTGCCGGCACCATTGGGGCCGATGAGCCCCACGATCTCGCCGGGATAAACCTCGAACGACACGTCCGCTGCGGCCTGCACCGCGCCATAGGCGACACCGACATCCCGCACTACGAGCAGTGGCTCGGCGGGCGCAGTGGCCTCCTGGGCAGGTGCTGCCGATGCAGTCGGTGCCCCTGGCGCCTCCGGCTCGAGCACTGCTCGCGCCGGACCGTCCGCGGGGCGTGTACGACCCGCGAACGACGGAATGGGAATGCGCGGTATCCGGCTCACGATGCCGTCCGGATTCAGCATCACGGTCAGGATCAGCAGCACGCCACTGATCAGCGTGTAGTAGTCACCGACGTTCAGCCAGCGGTCCGCGAGCAGGTAGACCACGCCGCCTGGCGCGATCAACCCGGCCAGAATGCCGCCCGATACCGACGTGATTCCGGCCGTGAAGAGCAGGGCGAAAATAGCGATGCCGTTGAAGACGGAGTACGAGTCGGCGGCGGCAACGGTCTGCTGGTATCCGAGCAGAGCCCCGGCGATTCCTGCGAGGAACGCGCCGATGGCGAAGGCCGCCAGCTTCGTTCGCGATACGTCGATGCCCGCCGCGGCGGCGGATCTCTCGTTTGCCCGGACCGCAAGCATCGCGGCGCCGAGCGAGCTGCGACGCAGCCTCGCGACCGAGATCGCAACGAGGACAAGCAGAATCAGGCACATGATGCCGAACGCGATGCGGGGGTAGCCCTCACCGAACCCGATACCGATGTCGCTGCCCAGGAAGCGCGGATTGTCGATGGTCGAGCCTTCGATTCCGCCGTTGAGCGTGGGGTTTCGGAACCAGAACGCCTCGAGGAATACCGCGAGTGCCAGCGTGACGACAGTGAGCGGAAGTCCGCGGATCCGGAGCGCGGGCAGACCGACGATCACGCCAACGACCATCGCGAACACGGCGGCGAGGAGGGGAGCCCACGGGAATGGAATGCCGAGTCGGTTGTTCAGCACGCTCACTGCGAACGCCGCGACACCTGCCAGGGTGAGCTGCGCGAGGGATACCTGCCCGGCGAAGCCGGTAACGACCACCTGGGACAGCGAGACGATGGCGAAGATAATGCTGACGATGATCGCGACCCGATAGCTGCCGGAGGTGGTGAACAGCGCGATCACTGCCACGAATACGCCGACAACGGTGGGGAACAGTATGTGTTCGGGCCGGGGCGCGCGGCCCAACGTCTGACGCACGACACCGCCGCGGTCCGGCAGCGGGCGTCCCTTCACGACCAGGAACACCAAAATCAGGATCAGCGGAATCGCTTCGCGGACTCCGTATTGCGGCATCCAGTCGTAGGTCGCTTGCAGCTTGACCGCTTCGGACTGCAGACCGCCGATGACAAGTCCGGCGATCACCGTCAGCGAGATGGACGAGAAGTTGCCGACCAGCGTCGCCGCCAGCGCGGGCACGATGAACATCGTGTAGGCGATAGGGTTCAGCGGCACCATCGGGGCAATCAGGATGCCGCCAAGCCCGGCCACCACCGAGGACAACGCCCAGTTGCTCACCGCGATTCGGTCCGGCGACAAGCCGGTGACGTATGCGCCCTTCTCCGACTCGGCTGCGGCTTCGGTAGCAATACCGAACGGCGTGAACCGGTAGACCAACGCCGCGCCGGCCGCGATCAGCACGATCAGCCCGGCCAGCCAGAGTCGGTCGGCCGGTACCACGCCCTCACCGATATGGAGCGCCTTCGCCTCGAAGATCGACTCCACCGCAATCGATTCGGTGCCCACGCGCTGAGCGATCAGCGCTTGGATCACCACCATGAGTCCGATCGAGGCGACGGCCTTGGCCACCGTGGTGGCGTTGCGCATCGGACGAAATATCAAGGCATAGAGCACAACTCCGAGAACAGCCGCGATAACGAGGGACAGCGCCATGGCCGGGATGACACCGAGCGGCCCACCGAGATCGGCCGTCCGGGGCAGCCCGGGGATGGGGATCATCAACCGGCCGTCCCGGAGCAGCGCATAGGTGTAGGCCGTATAGAGCGCGATGGCGCCGGTGGCGAAGTTCACCACGCCCGAGCTCTTGAAGGTCATCACCAGCGCGAGCCCGACTGCCGCATAGACGGCGCCGTTGCCGAGCCCCAGGACGAAATAGGTTGAAATATCTGACATGTCGCGGTCCCTCGTTATCGGCGGTGCTTAGCCTCTCCGTCCCTAAGCTCAGGCGCCGATGGGTGCGAGATCGACGGGCACACCGTCGGCATTGACCTCACCGACGAGCAGCGTGCGGCTGCAGATCGACTTCAACTGCGGGAACGACGTGCCGTCACAGGTGAAGGTGATGCCGCCGCCGGCGGGCAGGGCAACATCCTTGGTCGAACGCAGCGCCTCGGTGATCGCAGCCGGGGTGACGTCACCCTGGATGCCATTCGCCGCGCGGACCAGGCCGAGCACCGACTGGTAACCCGAGGAGCCGTAACCGGCCGGGCTCAGGCTCGGCGCGTACTTGGCCAGGACCGTGCGGTACAGCACCGAATCCGGGTCATCGGAGTTCGGGTCCACCGCGGTGAATCCGATCGAGTTCTGCATCGCGGTGGTACCGACGGCCTTGACGACGTTCTCTTCCACGCACGTCGGGACGAGGTACTTCTCCTGCGTAGGCGCGACCGTCTGCATGGTCCGGAGCACCGAAATGCACAGCGCACCTTCACCGAGGATGCCCACCGCGTCCGGCTGATTCGCCAGTCCGGCGGTCAACTGCGGGGTGGGGTCGGCGGTACCGGGCTCGATCGGGACCACCTTGACCTCGACGCCCTTCTCCTTGAAGACGGGCTCGGCGAAGGTCTGCACGATCGCGCCGACGCCGCCACCGTTGCTCACCGCGATCGCGAACTTCTTCGCGCCGTGGTCACCGGCGTAGGCGGCCCAACTGTTGATCACGCCCGGCATACCGGCGGTAAGCATGTACGAGTTGGGGGACATCATCTCCGCGGGGGCGACGCCGTTCAGACCGACGAACGGAATCCCCGCGCCCGTGAGGATCGGGAGGATCGCGCCACCCTGCGAGCCACTCGGGTGAATGACCGCGGCGACCTTCTGCTCGACCATCTGGTTCGCGCACGAGGTGGCGGACGCGGTGTCCTCAAATTCCTTACAGGTGATCAGGTCGATCGGATGCCCGGCGAGGCCGCCTGCGTTCTCGTTGACGTACTTGACCGCGGCCTCGGCGCCGACACGAATCTCGGGGATCGAGACCATGGGGCCGCCCTCGAGCGTGATGAGGCCGATCTTCACCGGCGTGCCGGTGGCCGGCTGGGCCGGCAACTCGGTGGTCGGGAGCGACGCCAGGTCACCGCTCTCGGAGCTCTCGTCGCTACTGCAAGCGGTGATGCCGAGCAGGCCAACCGCCAGCAGCGCACACGAGCTGAGGGCCGTCCGCCTCAGCCGTGCCGAATTGCGGATTCGCATTGAGAACTCCTTCTGTACGTACCTGGACGTAACGCCAGTGCTGTGCACCACATATACATCAGAGGGGTGACGCACATCACGCCGATGGTTGGCAGAAACCTACGCACGGATTTTGGACTTGTCAACTGTATAGACATGTGTCCAGTCGCCATGGCAGCCGACTCGATGCGGAATCGCCACTACCGCGAAATCACCCATACCGGGCGCTACCAGCAGGTCGCCGGACCTTTACATAACTCGCCCGCACTGTCACGATCGTCAAACCGGCACAGGAAGCCTTTTCGCATTCCGCCGAACCGCTCACGGAGTGCGTCCGCAGCGGAAGGAACGCGCGTGAACAAAGACGACATGATCCTGATCAGCGTGGACGATCACATCGTCGAACCACCCGACATGTTCACCAATCATCTGCCGAGCAAGTACCTCGAGGACGCGCCCCGCCTGGTCCACAACCCGGACGGCTCGGACACCTGGCAGTTCCGCGACACTGTGATTCCGAACGTCGCGCTGAACGCCGTCGCGGGCCGCCCGAAGGAGGAGTACGGTCTCGAGCCGCAGGGCCTCGACGAGATTCGTCCGGGCTGTTTCGACCCCAATGAGCGCGTCAAGGACATGAACGCAGGCGGCGTGCTTGCCACCATGAACTTTCCGTCGTTCCCCGGTTTCGCCGCGCGACTGTTCGCCACCGACGACTCCGACTTCTCGCTTGCGCTCGTGCAGGCCTATAACGACTGGCATATCGACGAGTGGTGCGCGTCGAACCCCGGCCGGTTCATCCCGATGGCGCTCCCGGCGATCTGGGATGCGGAGCTCTGCGCCGCCGAGGTGCGCCGTGTGTCGAAGAAGGGTGTTCACTCGCTGACCTTCACCGAGAACCCTGCAGCACTCGGATACCCGAGCTTCCACGACGACTACTGGACGCCACTGTGGAAGGCCCTCGTCGACACCGACACGGTGATGAGCGTGCACATCGGATCGTCGGGCCGGCTGTCGATTCCTGCGCCGGACTCACCGATGGACGTGATGATCACGCTGCAGCCGATGAACATCGTGCAGGCCGCCGCCGACCTGTTGTGGTCGAAGCCGATCAAGCAGTATCCCGACCTCAAGATCGCGCTGTCCGAGGGCGGCACTGGCTGGATTCCGTACTTCCTCGACCGCGCCGATCGCACCTACGAGATGCACTCCACCTGGACGCATCAGGACTTCGGCGACAAGAAGCCCTCCGAGGTATTCCGCGAGCACTTCCTGACCTGCTTCATCTCGGACCCGAACGGCGTCAAGAATCGCCACGACATCGGCATCGACAACATCTGCTGGGAAATGGACTACCCGCACAGCGACTCGATGTGGCCGGGCGCTCCCGAGGAGTTGCACGACGTTTTCACGACGTATGACGTCACCGATGACGAGATCAACAAGATCACGCACGAGAACGCGATGCGCTGGTACTCGTTCGAACCGTTCAAGCACGTGCCGAAGGAGCAGGCGACCGTCGGCGCACTGCGCAAGTCCGCCGAGGGCCACGACGTCTCCGTGAAGGCGCTGTCCCACCACCGCGAGAGGTCCGGATCCAGCTTCGCCGAGTTCCAGGAGAAGGCGAAAGCGGTCGCAGGCACGAAGGATTGATCGGGGGCGAAACTTTCGGCCCGTTTACACACTTTGCACCCGGTTGAGAGTGGCCCGGGGCGCGATCGCAATCGCGAAACTACTCGAACACGTGCCGCGGCAACGTGTTCGGCAGGTCGAGCGAGGTGAGCAAACCCGGCCGGGCATCAACCACGTACGGCACGGCGTTGACCACGCGCATAGCCGTGGCGGACATCGCGGCCCGGCCGGCGCCATGACCCTCGGCGGCGCCGAGTGTCATCTCGCAATGAATATCCGGGTCACCCTCGATGTCCACTCGGTAGGTCGCATCGTTGTCGACACTGAGCCAGTCGGGCGCGACGTCGCGTGACATCCGGATGATGTGCTCGATCACGATTGCCTCGCGCCCATTGACGACACCGGCGGCGGTGGTGCTCACCGCGCCGCAGGTGCCTGCTGGGATCGTGCCGAACGCGACCTCGATATCGCGGTCGGTCAGACGCCGGTCCAGCGTGCCGCGGATCTCCTCGACCTCGACGCCCAGTCCGTCAGCGATCAACCGGATCGGCGCGTTCCAGGCCAATTCGATGAAACCCGGTGTCTTCAGCATTGGTTCGAAGTCGAGCGGGCGGGCGAATCCCATCCCGTTGATCATGACGTCGGCGACAGGGTAGTGGTCGTTGAGCGAAACCTCGGTCACCTTGATCGTGCGGATGGACTTCGACTGCGTGGTCAGCAGCAGGGCGAGTTGGTCCGAACCGAATCCGGGAAAGATGCCCGAGGCATAGAAGGAAGCGTTGCCGCTTTTGGCGGCGACCTCGAGCCGGTCTCGCCAGTCGGGCAGGAAGTACGAGGCTGGGTACACCAGGCTCGTCGAGGTTGTCGACACGACATTGATGCCCGCAGCGAGCAACCGCTCGTAATCGGGTAGCGCGCCCGCATCGCGCTCGGGGCCACTGGCCGCGTACACCACGCAGTCCGGCTGCAACGCAATCAACGCGTCTGCGTCATTGGTCGCCGTCACACCGATCGGGTCGCGCCCGGCGAGCACTCCCGCGTCCTTACCGACCTTGTCCGGGTTGTGCACCCACACCCCGACCAGTTCCAGATCGGGCCGACGCTGCACCGCGTCGACCGCGTTCGAGCCGACGCCGCCAGTCGACCACACCACTACCCGTTTCGTATCCGGTCCCACGCTCGCTCCTCAGTTCGTGGCAGGTTCTTTGGATTGGCGGCTGCGCTTCACCGCGTTCGCCGCGTGTTCGAGGTAGCGCCAGGCGATTTCGGGTGCGAGCCCGCCGCATAGCGGGGCGAGCGGAAGCAGGCGACCGCCCGCGACAGTCTCGGCCGCCTCTGCAACCGAGATGATCCGATACGGGCCATTCTCAGCACGGAGTTCGGCGACGGTCCTGGCCCTCGAGATGCTGGCGACCGTGTCGTCGCCTGGCCGGTACGACGCGGCCATGAGCGCGTCGTGCTGCAGGTGCGGTCCCAGTTCGTCCCACGCGCGATCGATATCGTCGGCGACAAATACCGCAGTCGGACCGGTCGGATCGGGGAACTGCACGAAGCCGGGTTCGTGCCCGTGGGCGCGGCACTCCGCCTCGTAGATGTCTTTCAGTTCGGGCCGGTACGTCTGCGATACAAGTCCGAGCCCCTGTCGCGCCGCACGCCGGGCCGCGGCGGGGCTGCCGCCGGCGATCATCACCGTCGGACCAGCGGGTGTGCTACAGGACGGTGTGACGGTGATGCGTCGGCCGTCGTAGTCGACCGAGTTGCCGCGCAGGAGGTCGAGCAGCAGTGGTAGGTACTCATCTGCCATCGCACCACGGCGATGCGGGTCGATCCCGAAATGCTCGTATTCCGCTGCGCGATGGCCGATTCCGAGCGCGTAGATCACGCGACCCTTGCTGATGAGATCGAGCACTGCCATTTCCTCGGCGAGGCGAACCGGGTCCCATAGCGGGAGAACGACGGCGGCCATGATGATCGACAGCGTGGAGGTCCGTGCGGCGATCGCGGAGGCGAGCAAGGTCGGCGCAGGCAGGTGCCCGTCGTCGGCGCCATGATGCTCGGACAGCACCGCGAGCGCCGCGCCGCGCGATTCGGACCAGGCGCACATGTCGATCGCCGCCGCGTAGAGGTCTGCCGCGGGTGCGCCGAATGCAGGGGCGCGCAGATCGAAGCGAAGCGTGAACATCGATCCCTCTCGATGAGTAGGGATGGCTCGGTGCCATATCGCACCGAGCCACCGCTTCCGGCCCCCCGGGTCCTTATCCGAACTTCACTTTGCCCATGAGGATGTCCATGATCGGCTTGCCCGGCGCGTAAGAACCGGTGATCGACGACATGGCGTGACCGCTGTCCACGATCAGGGTGACGCCGCTGATCCCGCTCGCCGCATCGCTATTGAGGAAGATCATCGCGTTGCCCTGCTGCTCGGGCGTATGAACCGGCGCACCGGTGGCCTCGCGGTAGTCCTTCGCGAAGCCGAGCCACAGGTCTTCATTCGCCCGCGCGAGCGGCGTATCGGTCGGGCCGGGGCAGATCGCGTTGATGCGGATTCCCTTGGCTCGCAATGGATAGGCCTCCATCGCGACGTAGGCGTTGATCGCAGCCTTGCTGAAGCCGTAGTGAATGAAGCCGTCCGACTCGTGCGCAACGCACCACTTGTCCGCCGATTCGAAATCGGGGTTGGCCAGGAACTCCTGCACCTGCTCCAGGTTCTCCTCCCACGACATCCCGGCTACCGAGGAGATGAAGCAGATAGCCGAACCCGACTGCACACGGTCGGTGGACACCAGGCGTTCGATGAGGTGCCGGTGGCCGATGAAGTTGGCGCGCATGAGATCCGGCCCGTCTGCGATTCCCGCTGCAGAGAAGACGGCATCGAGCGTCCCGTCCAGGTCGTCGATCGCGGCATTGATCGACTGCGGGTCGCGCAGGTCCATCTCGATCGCTTTGTCGACGTCGTACGTCACCGGCGCAATGTCCATCACGGTGACGTTGGCGCCGAGGGATCGCGCGGTCTGCGCGGCAGCCGCGCCCATGCCGGTGGCGCCGCCGACGACGAGCACCCGCTTTCCGGCGTATCCGAATAGATCCGCAACCGTCATCGTTTTCTCCCTGATTTCTCGTCGGTGGATATGAACCGTCTCTGGTGTTCGGCGGCTATTCGCCGAACCGGTCGATGAGGTGCGAGGTCCACCCATCGGAATTGAGCTGTCTGGCAACGAGATAGCCGGGCCCCATCCAGCCACGGCGGGTCCAATTCCCGAACGAAATACGCGTGCCGGGTGCTCCGGAGGCGGCGGGCACCATCTTCACGCGCTCGAGCGCCTCCTTGACCCCCCGCGGGCTCAGCGGATGCGCGTTCGCCAGGGCACGCAGGATGGTCACGGCGACATCCCGATTGACCACCGGTACACACCATTCGGGGCGACGGCCGGTCACCGTCGCGAATTCGTCGAGGAACTGCTGGCCGACCGGATTGTGCTCGTCGTACTGGTCGACGCCGGTCCAGCCCATGAAGGCGTTCCACATAACGGGATTGATCCAGGCATTCTGGAACGCGGTGCCTGCGAATCTGGGCGGGTCCCAATCCAGCTCGGCCAGCACCGGGTTGACGAAGACGATGCCGAAACCGAAGCCGCAGTGCACAATTGCGCCGGCCTTGGCGTCATGCAGGGCTCGCACCGCCTCGCTCGTGTCTTGAGCGGTTTGCGCGATAGTGATCTCGGCGGTGATCCGGATGCCGCGTTCTGCACAAGCCTTGCGGAAGTTCGCGATATAGGCCTCGCCGACAAGGGATTTCTCCATCAGCACGCCGACGTCGTTGTGACCGCCCTTCACGAGCAGGTCGGCCCAGAAGATCGGCTCGTCGAAGTGCGATCCCATCGGCAGCGCGAAGAACCACTCGCTCAAGGCCTCGTCGGAGCCGGTCACGCTGAGTGCCGGGACCTTGAATTTCTCGCCTAGTACTTCTCGGATCGCGACCGCGTTGTCGCCGATATGGGGACCGAATATGACGAGGCACCCTTCCTCGACAAGCTCCTCGTAGGCATCGATGACCGCCTTGACCGACCCCTTCGGCAAACCCTCGACCTCGCGGTAGATGACCTCGATGGGCCGGTCGATCAGGCCGCGCTCGAGTGCATCGGCGAAGACCATGTCGAAGGGGATCGTCAGGTCGTCTCGCCGTTCCTGCGGGTAGTCGTCGGACAGCACGAAATCCATCAGATAGCCGACTTTGATGGGCTGCGCAGCGCTCTCGTAGGACATGCCACTCCTTGGTGGATGAAACCTAACTTTTGTTGCACATTAGCCAGAGCGGCTATGCCCGTCAACGGTTCTTCCTGGTCTCAGAGTCGGTGCCGCCCCAGTTCGCCTCGTTGGGCGTGCGGGCATTGACCTAAATTCTGTTCACTCGTATCGTTCAACGCACCGACAAACGAGTGGGGCGGGGCCTCGCCGCGAGGTCGCTTTCCGCCCCGCCGCCTATTCGCCGTAAGTGCCGTGAACACCCGTTGCGAATACCAGGAGCGCAGCATGAATATGGATGACTTCGTCCTTGTCTCGGTCGACGATCACCTCGTCGAACCACCCGATCTGTTCGACAACCACATTCCCGCGAAGTACAAGGACGACGTACCCAAGCTGATCACCCGTGATGACGGCACCAACGCCTGGGTGTTCGAGGGCCAGGAGGCGACCAACGTCGGACTCAACGCCGTCGCCGGCCGCCCGCCGGACGAGTACGGCGCCGAGCCGACCAAGCTGAGCGAGATCCGCGAAGGCTGCTACAACATCGACGAGCGCATTCGCGACATGAACGCGAACGGTGTCGCCGCGTCGCTGAACTTTCCCTCGTTTCCGCAGTTCACCGGGCAGTATTTCGCCCGCGCCAAGGACAAGGACCTCGGCCTCGCAGTCCTGAAGGCGTACAACGACTGGCACCTCGACGAGTGGTGCGGGGCCCACCCCGGCCGCATGATCCCGCTCGCGCTTCCGCCGATCTGGGATCCGCAACTCATGGCCGACGAGGTGCGCCGGGTCGCAAAGAAGGGCTGCCACGCCGTCACGTTCTCGGAAAACCCGGAGAAGCTGGGTTACCCGTCGCTGCACAGCGACCACTGGGATCCGTTCTGGCAGGCCTGCAATGACGAGAACACCGTCGTCTGCCTGCACATCGGCTCGTCGTCGTCCGTCGTCATCACCTCGCTCGACGCGCCGGTGGACACGATGATCACGCTGCAGCCGATGAGTATCGTGCAGTGCGCTGCCGACATCATCTGGTCGCCGCTGCTGCGCAAGTTCCCCGACCTGACCATCGCGTTGAGCGAGGGCGGAATCGGCTGGATTCCGTATTTCCTCGAGCGCATCGACCGCGTCTACACGATGCACCGGCATTGGACGCACCAGGACTTCAAGGGTCGTCTGCCCAGCGAGGTGTTCCTGGAGCGGATCGTCACGTGCTTTATCGACGACGGTTTCGGCATCGAGAACCGCGACAAGCTCAATGTCGACATGATCACGTGGGAGTGCGACTACCCGCACTCGGATTCGACCTGGCCGCTCGCACCCGAGTCGCTCGCCAAATACGTTCAGGGCGTGTCGGATTCGGATATCAACAAGATCACGCACGAGAACGCGATGCGACTGTTCTCCTTCGATATGTTCTCGAAGATCCCGAAGGACCAGTTGACGGTCGGTGCGCTGCGCGCGCAGGCCACCGATGTCGATCTCGGATTCCGGTCGTCGGAGCGACTCAAGAAGGTTGGCACCGACACCGTCAGCGTGCTCGACCTCGCGAAGAGCCTGCCGTCCTGACCGATCGCGGATGGCCCGGTCGCTCCGCTCCCGCGGCCGGGCCGTCCGGGCGTGACCCGTTCCAAGTGCACAATGGCTGAATGACCACGGACCCGACCGCTGTGGAGGTGTTGTGGCGCTCCAGCATCCAACCGATGCGGTGACACCGGCCGTGGCAGCCGACGCCGCCGATTCCCGGGAGACCAGTCGGCGCGAGGAGATCCTGCAGACCGCCGAGGCGCTGATCGCCACGTCTGGCCTGCGCACGTCATTGCAGGAGATCGCGAAGGCCGCCGGCATCCTGACCGGCAGCCTGTACCACCATTTCGATTCCAAGGAAGCCCTGCTCATCGAGCTGATTCGCCGATATCACGGCGAGCTGACCCAGGTTGGCGAGGACGGCCTACGCCGCCTCGATGCGGACGATTCCGCAAGCGTCGACGACCGGGTCGTCGAACTCGGTTCGGCGATCGCGCACTGCGCGGTGCGCAACCGCGCCGGGCTGCAGATGTCGTTCTACGAGGCGCCCACCGAGAGCGCCGAGCTTGTCGAGTTGCTCGCTCAGCGGCCGCAAACTGTGCAGGACGCGATGGTGCAGACCTTGCGCGCCGGCCGGTGGAGCGGCTACCTCCGCCCCGATCTCGAGTTGGGCCCGCTGGCCGACCGGATGTGCCAATCGATGCTGCACGTCGGCCTGGACGTCATCCGGCGTGACGCCGAACCCGACGAAGTCGCCGCGATGCTTGCGCGAATCATGCTCGACGGGTTGGCCGGCAGGATCGTCGACGACGCCGAGTTGGACTCGTCGCCCGCGATGACGTCCGCGGATTCGATCATCGCGACCTGGGCGATCAGCGACTCCAAACCCGTTGCCGATCGGACCGCGCATATTCGCGCGGCGGCTCTGAAAGTGTTTGGGCGCAAAGGATTCGAGGTCACGACGATTCGAGATATCGCGGCGGCGGCACAGCTCAACCCAGCCACGGTGCATCGGGTGATCGGCTCGAAGGACGAACTCCTCGCCTCGATCATGCATGCGTTCGGCGAGAAAACGAGCACGGCTTCGATCGCCGTCCTCGAATCCGATTCCACGTCGATCGAGAAGCTCGACGCGCTCATCTGGATCCATATCAACGCAGTGCTGCAGTTTCCGGACGAGTGGAAGATTCAGCTCGCGTGGATGCGCCAGTCCCCGCCGGACAACCCCGATCCGGGGCATGCGTTCGGGCTGATGATGGAATGGTTGGAGCGCCTGCTCGCGGCCGGAATTGCCGATGGCGATATTCGGATCGACGCGGCGGATCTCGCATTGCTCTCGCGCTGCGTAATGGATGTGCTGTGGATGCCGGAAAGCATCATTCGTGAGCTCGGGCCGCGGCCCGCGCTCGTGCTTGCGCGCGACACGGTGATTCGGGGAATCGTGCGCCGCGAGGCGTGAGAACCGACTCAACCAATCGGTCGCTTGGGCGACAATTGTTGTGTCACTTCAATTCTGACACCTTCGTACCACTTGATCGTTGGGGTTGCGAAACCGCGACACAGCCCGCATTCTGGTACTGGTAGTAGCGTTTCGTCCCGGGGGCAGGTGACGGCGCACGCACGGCGAAATATCGGGGGATGCATCGCCGCGGCACACGCTGGCATTTCGAGTGGTCCCCTTTTGGGTACAGGACAACTACCGGCCGATGTTGACGACGTTTGGAGGGGGAATGACCGTCTCGGAGATCCGCCAGTGGGATCCCACGGTGACCCAGCAGATCAAATACTGGGCCGGACCAGTGGTGAAGAAGTGGTTCAGGACCGAAGTACGCAAGATGGACAAGATCCCGTCGCACGGGCCCGCATTGGTGGTGTCCAATCACTCGGGTGGGATGTTGACCCCGGACGTTCTGGTCTTTGCGCCAGAGTTTTACGAGCATTTCGGTTACAACCGGCCGCTATTCACGCTGGCCCATTACGGCGTATTGCTCGGACCGACCTCCACGCTGCTGAACAAGCTCGGTGTCATCCACGCGGACCGCGAGAATGCCGCGGCGGCGCTGCGGTCGGGCGCGGTTGTGCTGGTCTTTCCCGGCGGGGACTACGACTCGTACCGGCCCTCGTTCGATCACACCATCGATTTCAACGGTCGGACCGGGTACATCCGCACCGCGCTGGAAGCCGATGTACCGATCGTTCCGACCGTCTCGATCGGTGCGCAGGAGGCCCAGCTGTTTTTGACGCGCGGCAACTGGCTCGCCCGGAACCTGGGCCTGAGCAAGCTGCTCAGGTTGAACATCCTGCCGGTGAGCGTCGGATTCCCCTTCGGGCCCAGTGTGCTGTTCCCGCTGAATATGCCGCTGCCGACCAAGATCGTCGTCGAGGTGCTCGACCCGATCGATATCAGAGTGCAGTTCGGCCCGGATCCGGATATCGATGAGGTCGACGCCTACATTCGCGCGCAGATGCAGGAGGCATTGGACGCATTGGCGAGCGAGCGCCGCTTCCCCGTGATCGGCTAAGCGCGCACCCGAATCAGACGACCTCGCCGGCGGCCGCCACGCGGCGGGACCGCACGATGCTGTTGAGGAACAGCCCGACGGCGATATTGACTGCGGCCGTGCGTGGGCCGTCGAGGAGATCGAATCCGTGTCCGGCGCCGGGCAATTCGAGGTAGCCGACCTCGCTCTTTGAGTGGGAGCGGAGTTGCTCGACGAAGGCACGCGCCTCGCCGACGGGGATCAGACCGTCCCGGCTGCCGTGCACGACCAGGAACGGTGGAGCATCGGCACGCGTGCGGACTACCGGTGAAGCCTCCCGGTAAAGCTGGGGGTGCCGCGCCCGCGTGCGCTTCACCACGACGCGCTCGAGGAACTTCACGAAGCGCTTCCGCTCGACCGTCGAGTTGTCGGCCCAGTCGTAGCGTCCATAGAGGCTGACCACCGCATCCACCGACGTATCGGCATCGGCCGGCAATTCGGTGTCCCACTGCGGATCGTCAGGAGTGAGTCCGGCGAGGGATGCGAGATGACCGCCGGCCGAACAGCCCGCGATCGCGACGAAATTGGGGTCGCCGCCGTACTTGCGAGCGTTCGCGCGTGCCCAGGCGACGGCGGCCTTCACGTCCTGGATATGGCGCGGCCAGCGATGCTGCGGGCTGGTTCGGTACTGCATACCGAGACAGACCCAGCCCTGTTCGGCGAGGTGGGACATCAGCGCGTGGCCCTGCAGGATCCGGCTGCCGACCACCCACGCGCCGCCCGGGACGTAGAGCAGGACGGGCGCCGGCTTCCCGGGCAGCCGCTCGCGCCGCCACACGTCTAGCTTCTGGGACGGATCGTCGCCGTACTGCACCGCCTGGCGGTAGACGTACTTGCGCTGGCCACGCGCTTCCACCCAGGGCGCGGACTCGCTCGGCGCCGGCCACGGCTGGGCGAGCTCATCGGGCGCCACGATGCCCTGCAGGGCGGCGAGGGCCAGTTCCGGCGCCTGCGCTTGCTGGCTCCGCTTACGGTCGGCTCTGTTGGAACCCTTTTCGGACTTGCGTCGCGTCGCGAGATTGTCCGGCAGATAACGAGCACCCCACACGCCGAGCGCCGCGACCCCACCCAGCGGGGCAAGGCTTCGGCCGATGACGGGAAGGGAGGACGGCGCTGCGCTCAGCTCGATCAGGTAGTCCGCGGGACGGGCCCTGGCAATCCATTCGGCATACGCGCGCACGGTTGACCTGCGGTTCTGCTGGGCAGAATCACTGCTCATTGCACTTCTCCGACGTTGGAGGGCGGCTACACGGGCGGCCGACTGGTCACAATATACAAACAGCGTCCAGGTTTAGATCGGCGACCATCCCGAGCTGTTACCCATCGTGGCGGAAATGATGCATTGCCGATTCCGGCTCAGCCGTCCGTGCTCGAAAGGCGTTGCCGGAGAGTCGCCGCCTGGAGCGTGAGGTGGTTTCGCTCGGCAATGTTGTGCGCCTGCGCGGCGGCGTCCACGTAGAGCTCCGCGGCCGTTGCCGTGTCACCAGCCCGTTCATGCAGGTAGGCGGCAGATGCGGTGTAGCGCGGAAGTTTCGGGTCGAGTTGGGCGAGCGCGGCCAGCCCGGCGTGCGGGCCGTCGGCCTCACCGACCGCGACGGCACGGTTGAGCCGCACGATGGGGCTGTCGGTGATGGCGACCAACTCGTCGTACCACTCGACGATCTGCACCCAGTCGGTTTCGTCGGCGCTCTGCGCGTCGGCGTGCAGCGCGGCGATGGCGGCCTGTGCCTGGTACTCGCCGAGCCGGTCACGGGCCAGCGCCGCCTGGAGTATCGCGACACCCTCGGCGATCAGGTCGCGCCGCCACAGGTCTCGGTCCTGCTCGCCCAGCGGCACAAGGCTGCCGTCCGCGCGAGTGCGTGCCGGGCGCCGGGCGTGGTGGAGCAGGAACAGTGCGAGCAATCCCGCGACGTCCGGATCGTCTGTTGTCGAGGCCAATTGACGGGCGAGGCGGATCGCTTCGGCGGCGAGATCGACGTCGCCGCTGTATCCCTCGTTGAACACCAGGTACAGCACCCGAAGCACGGTGCGCAGGTCACCGGGCCGGTCCAAGCGAACATCGCTCACGATCCGCTTGGCCCGGCTGATCCGTTGCGCCATAGTCGCTTCCGGCACCAGGTAGGCCTGTGCGATCTGGCGGGTGGTGAGCCCCCCGACTGCCCGTAGCGTCAGCGCCACGGCCGACGCAGGCGTGAGGCTGGGGTGCGCGCACAGGAAGTAGAGGTGCAGCGTTTCATCCACGGACGCTGCCGGTCCCGGCTCGGGCTCCTCGAAAACGCGAACCTCGCGTTGCTGCCGCGCCGTGTCCGAGCGCGTGAGATCGATGAAGCGTCGCCACGCCACGGTGATCAACCAGCCCTTGGGGTCGTCGGGAGGTTGGTTCGGCCACGTCTCGACGGCCCGGAGCAACGCTTCCTGAACCGCGTCCTCGGCGGTCGCGAAATCGGCCCCGCGGTGAACGAGGGCGCCAAGGACGCTCGGGATCAGCGCCCTGATCTGCCCCTCGTCCACCGCACCGGCGGTCATCACTCTGTGAAGGTGGGCGCACCGGTCATGAATGGCCGGAGTTCGAGCCATTCGTGGATCGGCTTGCCACCGGCGCCGGGCGCCGCGGACAGTTCGCCGGCCAATTCGACGGCACGGTCGTACGAGTCGACGTCGATGATCATCCAGCCCGCGATCAGGTCCTTGGTCTCGGCAAACGGGCCATCCGTGACCGCCGGCTTGCCCTCGCCGTCGTAGCGAACCCAGGCACCCGTCGGCTCGAGAGCCTGTTCGCTGACGAACTCTCCCGTGCCTTCCAGCTTGGTCGCGAAATCGCGCATGTACTGGATGTGCGCCTGGATTTCGGCAGGTGCCCACTGGTCCATCGGCGCGTTGTTCACCGAAGCCGGAGCGCCTCGGTAGTGCTTGAGGAGCAGGTACTTCGCCATGACATTCTCCCTTCGAGTTGCGACCCGTGTTGGTCGCGTACCCCTGGGACGGAGTCGTTGCGGCGTTCTCGACATCCGCTGGCGAAAGCTTTTCACGCCTCGGCGACTGGGGCTCTCAGGTCGCTTGGGTTCATCGGATCCTGACCGGCATCTGAGCCGGGCCGCGCACGCTCGAGGTGTGTCCCATCTTGATGTTGGCGTGGTCAACCTCCCAGTCGGGCCAGCGCTTCAAGACCTCCTCGAACGCCACCCGCGCCTCGAGCCGCGCCAACGCCGAGCCCAGGCAGAAGTGAATGCCCTGCCCGAAGCTGAGATGCCCCTCCTTACGGTGGATATCGAAGCGGTTGGGATCGGTGAAGCGTGTTTCGTCACGATTGGCCGATGCGTTGAGCAGCAACATGTATGACCCCTCGGTCACGGTGTGCCCATAGTGCTCGACATCGCGGGCGACATAGCGCGCCTGCACTGGTGATGGCGGCTCGAACCGCAGGGACTCCTCCACCGCGCCAGGGATCAGAGATGGATCGGCGACGAGTTCGTGCCGTTGATCGGGATGGTCGCCAAGCAATCGCCCCATAAATCCGATCAGCCGCGCAGTGGTTTCATTCCCGGCACCGGCGATCATCGCGGTGTAGGCAAGAACCTCGTTGCGGTCGAGCTTCCGAATCGTCCCGTCCTGCTCCTCCACCTCCGCGTTGAGGAGTTCGGTCATCAGGTCGTCCGATGGATGCGTCGCCCGCCATTCGATGTACTCGGCGAACGCCGTTAGCGACTCCGCAAATATCTCCAGGCTGATGTCGGCGCTGCCCTCCTCTCGATGGCCCACGTCGATGCTTCTGTCGGTGATATCCCGGATGTGCTCCTGGCCTTCCTCGGGGATTCCGAGTAGGTAGCCGATCGTGCGCATCGGCATGATCGCGCCGAGGTCGCGGACGAAATCGAACTCGTCTGCATCGCGCAGGGGATCCAGTGCGCGCGAACAGAATCCACGCACCAGATCCTCGACGGCCAGCATTCGTCGCGGCGTGAACACCCGGGACAGTAGGCGCCGATGCAGATCGTGGATAGGCGGGTCCTCCCACAGCAGAATGCCGGGCGGCACCTCGAGGCCGCTGAACAACATGTCGGCTGTCGTGCCGCGCCCCGACCGGTACGTCTGCCAATCCGGCAGAGCCGGCGCGACGTCGTCATAGCGGCTCAGCGCATAGAAGTTGTACTTCTCGTTGTAATAGAGCGGAGCCTCCGCGCGCAACCGCTGCCAGGCGGGGTACGGATTGTCGTCGATATCGGTGTCATAGGGGTCGTAGTACACATCGACAACGGGATCGGTAGTCATTTTCGGATCGGCCTTCCGATTAAAAGAGTTGCTGTACAAGCTATTTAGGCTGATTCGGCACATCCGGGAACAACTGCTCCGTCGGCCCGGCGGTCACATATCCGCCCATCTTCGTCGCGAGGTGGGGAGCGAAAACTGCTCCGTACACGAGGTTTCCGATGATGATCACGGCAAAGACGGACACAACGCCCGACTGCATCTTCGTCGTCGACACGCGATCGGAAAACATCTCGATGACGTTCCGTCCCTGTTCGTCCGTACGGCCGAGGAGGTAGGTGAAGACCATCACGAGGATGCCCATCGCGATGGCGTCGTAGATCGGGTACTGGTGCTTGGTTCCCTCGAAGATGGCGAGACCGGGAAGCACATATCCGTAGTAGAAGACGCCGATCCGGGCGCCGAGGACCCCGTTGAACAGCAGCGCCCAACAGAATCCGACCATCCAGCCAACGGTCAGCAGGGCGATCGGCCGGCGCCATTGGAACCGCGCGCTCAGCCGGCGTCCGAGCGCGGAACCGACGACGGCGGGCAAGACGAAGTAGGCGATGTAACCGACCGGCACCGAGGACGGCAGCCCACCCCACGTCTTGTTCAGAGGCCACCACGACGGCATGCGGGGGATGGCGGTGGGGAACTGCGCGTACATCGCCCAGTCGTACGGCGCCTCGATCCACGAGATGGAGACAGCCGCAATCGAGACGAGAAGCAGCGGGTGGATGCCGCGCCGGCGGATGCTCAGGTACACGCCGAAGCCGAGGAAGAGGATGCCGCCGACGTAGGCAAAAGCAATGGCCCCGATGAGTACAGGGGTCAGTCCTTCACTCATCCGTGGAGCTCTTCGCTGACTCGGGTGTCCTCGTTGCTCGCGCTACGACGTGCCTCGGGATCGAAGTACAGCACCAACCCGAATATGAGGACTATCAGCCCGAACAGTGTCGAAAGCATGATGGCTTGGCCCACGACCAGCCTCCTTTCACGCGAAAAGCGGATGTTGATAGTGCACACTATTATGCGAGTCGGGTCAAGGCCGCTATCGTGGGATTTCGTCAACCGCCGAGTACGGCCCGTCGGAAGCGAGGAACCGTGCCCGGGGAGCGTTCTTCCAAGAAGCAGGGGACCGCCGAGGTCGCGGGCCGAACAGCTCGTCGAGCACCCGGGGAGGCGCGCAAACTTCTGCTCGACGCCGCTCGAAAATTATTTGCGCGCAAGGACTACCGGACTACAACCACGCGCGAGGTCGCCGAGGCCGCGGGTGTCACCGAATACCTGCTCTTCCGCCACTTCGGTTCGAAGGCAGGCCTGTTCCGGGAAGCGCTGGTTCTTCCGTTCACCGATTTCATCGACGAGTTCGGCAAGACCTGGCAGGCCGTCGTCCCCGAGGAAGCCGACGAGGAGACGCTGGCGCGACAGTTCGTCGGCCAGCTCTACGACATCCTCGTCGAGCATCAAGGCCTGCTGCTGACTCTCGTCGCCTCGGACGGGCTCAGCGACGAGGAGATGGAAGCGGCCGGGATCGCCGATGTCCGGCGGGCGATCGCCCTGCTCGGCCAGATCAGCACCGAGGGCGTCACCCTACGCGGAATGCATTCGGGCACACCGGATCTTCCCGCCCACTCAACCGTCGCAATGATCGTCGGCATGGTTGCGCTGCGGTCGACTTTCTTTGGCGACAAGCCGCCGGCCCGGGACGCGATTGTCGACGAACTGGTGCAGGCAACCCTGCATGGGTTCCTGCACCGCCCGTGACATGCGGTGGGCCTACCGCTTGTTCAGCTGGCCCGCGTCCACCGGGACAACGGTGCCGGTGATGTAGCGTGCGTCGTCGGAGACCAGCCACGCGATCGCGTTCGAAACATCGATCGGTTCAACGAGATCCACCGGCATGGCGTTGGACAGTGCACGCGCCAAATCCGGCGCGTGTTCCATGATGAGCTTCAGGTCTCCGTCGGCCGCCATTGGAGTCCGCACCGCCGTCGGGGCAACGCTGTTCACCCTGATGCTATGCGGGGCAAGGTAATTGGCCCAGGACCGCATCAGTCCGATGACGCCGTGCTTGGCGGCGGTGTAGCCAAGGAACCCAGCGGTCGGAATCCCGACACCGATCAGTCCGCCCGTGGAGCTGGTCAGCACGATGGATCCGCCCTGGCCCCGTTCCACCATCGAAGGGATAGCGACGCGCCCGGTGTTCCACACGCCCGTGAGGTTGACGCTGAGCACCTCGTCCCATTCCTGCTCCTCGCTGACCCCCGAACCGCCGGCGCCGATACCGGCGTTGGCCAGGACGATGTCGACCGGACCCAACTCGGCAACGCCCTCTTCGAAGACTTTCCGTAGTTCCGCCACGTCACGAACATCGGCCTGGCGGGCAATGATGCGCCGATCGAGCTTTTCGACCTCCTTGACGGTCTGCTCGAGTTCCTCGGCAGTGCCCATCGGGTAGCGCACCGAGTCCAGCTGGGAGCAGATGTCGACCGCGATGATGTCGGCGCCTTCCTCCGCCAGCCGGATCGCGTGGCTGCGGCCCTGTCCACGGGCTGCCCCGGTGATGAAAGCGATTTTGCCGTCGAGTTTTCCCACTACTTCTCCTTCGAGTTCGAGCGAATCACGCTGCCGGATAGCGGAATACAGCGATCTGTCAGCTAGCCGACGATGATCGGTAGGTTTTGCCAGCCGCGGACCGTGGAGGTCGGCGACAATTCGAGTTGATCGCCGTCGACATCCCAGCGTGGGAAGCGCGCGAGGAATTCCTCCATCGCGACTCTGGCTTCGAGACGTGCCAGCGACGCGCCCAAGCAGAAGTGGATGCCGTGACCGAAGGTGCGCAGGTTGCTCATCTTGCGGTGGATATCGAAGCGGTCCGGGTCCTCCCAGCGATCCTCGTCGCGGTTGCCCGATGCGACCATCAGCATCATCGCGCTGCCCGCGGGCACCGTGGTGCCGTGGACCTCGACATCGCGGGCGACGTAACGCGCAATTGCATGCCCGGTCGGCTGGAACCGCAGTGCTTCCTCGATGGCCTTGGGGATGAGAGCCGGGTTCTCCACGAGTTCGGCACGCTGGTCGGGGAATTGCGCCAACAACGAACCGAGCCAACCGAGCAGTCGGGCAGTGGTCTCGTTGCCCGCGCCGGCCACGACTGAGATGTAGGTCAGGATCTCCGGTCGGGTGAGCGTCCGTGTCACGCCCTCGGTGTCGACGAATTCCGCGCGCAGCAAATCCGTCATCAGATCGTCGGACGGGTGGTCGGCGCGCCAATCGATGTACTGCGCGTATAGCTCCGCATGCGGAACTGCCGTGTCCCCCACCTTCATCTGCTCGCCGGGCTTGGTTCGCAGGAACGCATCGGTGTGGTCGCGAATTCCCTCCTGGTCGTCTTCCGGGATCCCGAGCAGCATCCCGATCACGCGCATCGGTACGTCGTTTGCGAATTCCGTCATGAAATCGAAGCGGTCCCGCCCGGCGAGCCGGTCCAGTGTGCGGATACACAGCTGCCGAACCTGCGGCTCGAGCGACATGATCCGTCGCGGGGTGAACACACTCTTGAGAAGCGCGCGGTGGTTGTCGTGGGCGGGCGGATCCTCCATCAGCAATGTGCCGGGCGGGATTTCGATGCCGGACTTGATGATTTCCAGGATTGGGCCGCGCGAGGACGAGTAGGTCTTCCAGTCGAGCAGCGCACGGTCGATGTCGTCGAACCTGCTCAACGCGTAGAAGTCGTGCTTCTCGTTGTAATAGAGCGGAGCCTCGGCGCGCAACCGCTTGTACACGGGATAGGGATCGCGGGCGATGTCTCTATCCCAGGGATCCCAGTAGACGGGCCCATCGTGATTCACGGGCGGAGCAGTTGCCGTCGCTGCGATAGGACGTTCGGCGTGTGTTTCGGTCATCGCTGCCTCGTTCTTCTTCTCGGGCTGATCTGCAAATCTGCGTCGCGGCTACATCTCTTGGTGAGTACGGGTGGCTTCGTAGCCGGAGGTCAGCCAGAACACGGTGCGATCGATGGCCGGCACGATGTCGGTGACCTCGATCTCCCCGGCCGTGAACCGCCCCATCAGCCCGTACACGAGGCTCTGGAGGATCGCGTCGATGTCCTGCACGAACTCGATATCGACGTCCACCAACGCCGCCATCGCAGCGGGGAAGACGGCTTCGAGGCCATGACTGACCAACATCTCTCCGCGGGTCGATGCGCGGACGCGGAAGTAAGCGGCGAGCAGCCTCGGATGGCGCTCCAACGGCTCGAAGATCGGACGCAGTACGCGCATGAGTGCGACGTGCAGTGACTCGCCTGGTTGCGCAGCGTGCTCGGGCAACGAGGCGTAGGCGTTTTCGGCCATCCACCAGTTGATCGCGGCGAGGATCAGTTCGTCGCGAGTGCCGTACAACTTGTAGATCTTGCTTAGCGATACCCGAGCCCGCCTCGCCACCTCGCGCACCTGGATCGCGTCGTAATCCTCGGTCTCGAGCAGCTCGACGACAGCCGCACGAATGCGCTGCTCGCCGTCGCCCAGGGCCGATTCCATAACGGCATCACGACTTACCGTCATTGGATCGACTCCCTCCACATCGGGGGCATTCGAGCTGTCACCAGCGGTAATGAAGTTACCACCGAGAGAGAGGCGTGTATAGGTATGCGGAAGTCGGGTTGTTCAGCGCTCGGCGGAGTGAGCGCGCGAGACGAACGCTCGGCACAGCCCGGTGGACTTGTCGCCTCGGTCATCCTCGAGCCCGCTGTTGGCGTCGACCGCGAACGGCCCGACCACCGATATCGCTTCGGCGACGTTGGCAGGCGTCAGCCCGCCGGCCAGGATGACCGGGCAATTCCGCTCAGCCAGCGCTTGCACGATTGCGGCGCTGACCGACCAGTCGTGCGTGAAGCCGGTGCCGCCGAGGCGGTCATCGGTGCGGGAGTCCAAATGGACGGCGCCGCAGCTGTCGGCGGCGGCGACCGCGCGATCAAGCGCTTCCGCGCCGGTCACGTGTACCGCCTTGATCACCTGTCGACCGCTCGCCGCGTTCACCACGGCCCTGACTGTCCCGAGGCTGACCTCGCCGTGAACCTGAATCGAGTCGGCGTTAACTTGATCGGCCAGTCGCAGAATCGCGACCGCGTCCTGAAGGTGCGTGACCAGGACGCGGGTGACGTACGGAGGAACTTGACGAGACAGGTTTCGGGCAGCTGCAGCATCCAGCCCGTCTTCGGTGAAATGCGTTGTGCCCGCGATGAACCCAACTGCGTCCGCACCCGCGGCCACTGCGATGGCGAGGTCGTCTTCCGATCGGATACCGCAGATCTTTACCCGTACGGTCACCCGATAGACCGTATCGGCTGCGTGGACACAGAGGGGGGAGCCCGGGGAACTGCGGCTTTACAATCCCACCCCAATCTGGAAAGAAAGCTGTATGGAAATCTCGGGTAAGAAGGCAGTCGTTGTCGGAGGCGCGTCCGGCTTCGGCCGCGCCACAGTAGAGGCGCTCGTCAAGCGCGGTGCCAGCGTCGCGATCCTGGACCGGCCGGCGCCGCATTCGAAGGGTCAGGAGGTGGCCGACGAGATCGGCGTGCCGTTCTTCGCCACCGATGTCACCGATTTCGCGGGCACCGAGCAGGCACTTGCCGACGCGGTCGCCGCACTCGGCGGTCTGCACATCGCCGTCACCACGGCCGGTGGCGGCGCAGCGATGCGCACCCTGACCAAGGAAGGGCCGCACGACCTCGACGTCTTCCGTCAGGTCACCGACCTCAACCTGATCGGCACGTTCAACATCAGCCGCCTGGCCGCCGCACACATGAGCAAGAACGACCCGGTCGACGAGGAAGCCGAAGAGCGCGGCGTCATCATCAACACCGCATCCATCGCCGCATTCGAGGGCCAGATCGGCCAGGTCGCCTACACGGCGTCGAAGGCCGCCATCGCCGGAATGTGCCTGACCATGGCGCGCGATCTGGGCAGCCTCGGCATCCGGGCCACCGCCATCGCGCCGAGCCTCTTTGCCACCGGCCTGACCCAGGGCATCCCCGACGAGTTCGCCAAGGCGCTCACCAAGGACGCCGCCTTCCCGAAGCGCCTCGGCAAGCCCGAGGAGTACGCCAAGCTCGCGCTGGCGATCGTCGAGAACCCGATGCTGAACGGCCAGTGCCTGCGCCTCGACGCCGGCCAGCGATTCGCCCCGAAGTAAAGGGCGCTAAGCACCAACGGCGGTTCTTACGAGCCCGGACACCGTCGGATCGCGGAGCGCAGCTTCACGATTCGACGGTCCCGGGCGGGTGCGGAAGTATCGCACCTGACATGGCAAGCACAATCAGTTCACCCACGACGTCGCGGCGGCGGCACATCGTCCGACTCTGCGTATTCGCAGCGGCGCTGCTGACGCTGTTCTACATCGTCGGCGTCGCCGGAGTGATCGACGTCGATGATGTGCGCACTGCGGTGGCGGCGACTGGACCGGCCGCACCGTTGACCTACGTCGCCGTCTCGGCGGCGCTCGCCGCGGTGTTCGTGCCGGGTCCCGTGCTCGCTGCCGGAAGCGGCATCCTCTTCGGACCCGTACTCGGGACTGCGGTGACACTCGGCGCGACGGTCGGCACCGCGATAATCACCAGCCTCCTCGGCCGGCGCGCGGGGCGCGAAAGCGCCCGCGAAGTCCTCGGGGCACAGCGGGCCGACCGGCTCGACGACCAACTCGAACGCAGCGGCATATGGGCCGTCGTCGGTCAGCGCTTCATCCCCGGCCTGTCGGACGCGTTGGCCTCGTATGCCTTCGGCGCGTTCGGAATACCGTTGTGGCAGATGGCCGTCGGCGCATTCATCGGCTCGATGCCGCGCGCGTTCGTCTACACCGCATTAGGCGCATCGATCGGCGATCTGTCCGCGCCGCTGGCGTACACGGCGATCGCAGTATGGTGCGTAACCGCAATCGTCGGCGCGATCGCCGCGCACCGCAGCTACCGAAAGTGGCGGCAGCCTGACCTATCGAATTCACCACGATCGCCGCGATAATCTCGGGCACCGAACACGACCTGGGAACACTCGATCGCCTGAGTAACACCGGCTGGGTACCGTTCGAGTGAGCAGCGCCGCGTCGGCAGCGCGACCAAACACAAATGGAGGTTCCCGTGGCTGGTGGTCTCGTCGCGCTACTGGACGATGTCGCCGCGATCGCAAAGGTTGCTGCGGCGTCCGTCGACGACATCGGAGCGGCCGCCGGTAAGGCCAGCGTCAAGGCGGCCGGTGTTGTCGTCGACGACACCGCCGTAACGCCGCGCTACGTGCACGGGTTCTCCCCCAAGCGCGAACTCCCGATCATCCGCAAGATCGCCATCGGGTCCATCCGCAACAAGCTTCTGATCATCCTGCCGGTCGCGATGATCCTCAGTCAGTTCCTGCCCGCGGCGCTGCCGTATCTGCTCATCGCCGGCGGCCTGTTCCTCTGCTACGAAGGCGCGGAGAAGGTCTACGAGGCGATAACCGGCGGACATCATGTGGAGGACCAGCAGGCTGCGGAGGGGCAGAGCGGACCCGAGCACGAAAAGACGATGATCCGTGGCGCGATCCGGACCGACCTCATCCTCTCCGCCGAGATCATGGTGATTTCGCTGTCGTCCGTCGAAGACGAACCGTTCCTGACCCGCCTGTTTGTGCTCATCGTCGTCGCCGTCCTCATCACCGTCCTGGTGTACGGCGTGGTCGCGCTGATCGTGAAGATGGACGACGTCGGCCTCGCACTTGCGCAGCGCAACTCTGCAGTGAGCCAGCGGATCGGGCGGGCACTCGTCGCCGGGATGCCAATGGTGATGAAGGTGCTTACCGTCGTCGGGATCGCCGCGATGCTGTGGGTGGGCGGCCACATCCTGATCGTCAACGTCGGCGAGGCAGGCTTCGAATGGCCGGCGGACCAGCTACACGACCTCGAGCATTGGTTCGGCGAACTTGTGCACGGCGGTTTCGGCGGGGTGCTGTCCTGGACCGCCGGAACCGTTGTTTCCGCACTCGTCGGGCTCGTCGTCGGCGCGATCGTCGTGCTCATCATGCACCTGATTCCGAAGCGGAAAACCGCGTCGCACTGACAACGCGACGCGGTTGTAGCCATGCCTCTCAGGAGACTTGGGCAGGCTCCATGGCCGCGACGTCGAGCGCCGGATAGGTGGGGTACTCCACGCCGGACAGGTACTGAACTGTACGCACCACCTGGCACGAGTAGCCGAACTCGTTGTCGTACCAGACATAGAGGATGGCAGTGTCGCCCTCGACGATTGTCGCGTTCGCGTCGACGATGCACGCCGCACGCGAGCCGATGAAGTCGCTCGACACGGCGTCGGTGGCAGCCGTGTAGTCGAGGTTCCGGCTCAGCGCACCGGTCAGCGACTCTTGGCGGAGGTGCTCGAGCACCTCTTCCTTCGTGGTCTCACGATTGAGCTGCAGGTGCAGGATGGCGACGGACACATCCGGCGTGGGTACGCGGATCGAGTTGCCGGTGATCTTGGCCTTCAGATCGGGGAGCGCCTTCGCGACCGCCGAGGCGGCACCGGTCTCGGTGAGCACCAGGTTGAACGGCGCGGAACGACCTCGACGGTCGGCCTTGTGGTAGTTGTCCAGCAAGTTCTGGTCGTTGGTGAAGGAATGCACCGTCTCGACGTGACCTCGCGAAACGCCGAACTCGTCGTCCATCGTCTTGAGCGGCGGGACGATGGCATTGGTGGTGCAGGATGCGCACGACACGATGCGCTCGTCCAGGTCGAGGGCGCGGTGGTTGACGCCGTGCACGATGTTGGGGACGTCACCCTTGCCGGGCGCGGTGAGGACCACCTTGGCGACTCCCGGGCGGAGGTGCTTCGACAGCCCGTCGCGATCGCGCCAGATGCCGGTGTTGTCGATCAGGATGGCGTTGTCGATGCCGTACTCGGTGTAGTCGACGCTGGTCGGATCGTTGCTGTAGATGAACTTGATGACGTTGCCATTGGCAATCAGGGCGTTGTTATCGGTGTCGACCCTGATCGTGCCGTTGAACTGCCCGTGGACGGAGTCCCGGCGCAGCAGCGAAGCGCGCTTGACCAGGTCGTCGCTGCCGCCCTTGCGGACCACCACGGCGCGCAGGTTCAGTCCGTTGCCCGAACCGGCCTTCTCGATGAGCAGTCGAGCCACGAGTCGGCCGATACGCCCGAATCCGTAGAGGATCACGTCCTGAGGCTGGGCAGGGCTCGTATCGGCGCGGCCGACCAGTGCGGCCAGGCTCTGTGCAACGAAATCCGGGATAGAGGCTCCGTCCCCGTCGGCCCGGTAGGCCATCACCAGCAGGCCGAGGTCGATCTTCGCGGGCGGCAGATCGAGGTGGGTCAATGCCTCGAGAAACGGGAACGTCTCCTCGACGGACAGTTCGTCGCCGCTGATCTGCCGGGCGAAGCGATGAGTTCGCAGAATGCTGATAACCGACTTGTTCACCAGTGAGCGACTGTGCAGAAGAATGGTTACCGAGTGTCTGCGGTGCAGGCCACCGATGATCGGGATCATCGCTTCGGCAAGCGCTTCCTCGGAGTTCCACTGGGTCAGTTCCGTTTTGCTCACTGTGCTCTTGGGCCTTTCGGACTCACGCGGCGTGTCCCTCGGTTCGGGATGCCGGCTGAATGAGAGGCACGTCACTGGGCCCATTGGCATTCCGAATCGCTGAGCACCGTTCGTGACGGGCACAGATATCGAGATGCGCACCGTCAGCATATGGAAGCGCTTTTCGGGTCGACAACGCGGTAGCCGAATTCGTTATCACAGTTGTCGGGCGTGCGCTGTGAGGACCAGAGCTCGCCGTGAAGCCGGACCTGTTGCTGCGCGCCAACTTCAGTGCCACGAAATCGAGAACCGATGGCGCGTTCACGATCGACGAGCCGGGCACGCTGCGATTGAGGAGAAGACCGCTCGCCCGTTCCCAACTCGCGCTGACGGCTCCATCGCCGCGCGCCGCGGCTACCGAAAAGGTGGCGGCAGCCCGAATCGCCGAGTTCGGCGCCGTAGCTGTCCCGGTCTCGTCACGCGGCGGCGTCAGCCTGCGCCGCGGTCCTCCACTGCGGGTTGTTTGCTCGGGTGGTCGACGGTCAAGAGCCAGACCACGCGCGCAGCGAGCACGGCGAGGACGAGAACACACAAGATGATCGAGAATGCAACGGACATAACGCATTACCTCGGGGCAATCGGGTACTGCCGAATCAACTTTCCTGTGGTGACGTGCGCCCGCACGCGCCGTTGCGTACGGACCCGGTTGTGGCGCGGGAGTTGATCACCCGCGCGCCATGTCGACGAATCTGCTCAAATGCAGTTGGTGCGCAACGGTAATCGTGGCCGTCGGCCCGTTTCGGTGCTTGCCGAGGATGAGGTCGGCCTCGCCACCGCGCGGATCGTCACGCTCGAAAGCATCGGGGCGGTGGAGCAGGATGACCATGTCGGCGTCCTGCTCGAGCGAGCCGGACTCACGAAGGTCGGAGACCATCGGCTTCTTGTCGGTGCGCTGCTCGGGGCCACGGTTCAGCTGGCAGATCGCGACCACCGGAACCTCGAGCTCCTTCGCCAAAAGCTTGAGGCTGCGGGAGAACTCGGAGACTTCCTGCTGCCGGGATTCGACCTTCTTGCCGGACGTCATCAGCTGCAGGTAGTCGACCACCACGAGCTTGAGACCGTGCCGCTGCTTGAGCCGGCGCGCCTTGGCGCGGATCTCCATCATCGTCAGGTTCGGCGAATCGTCGACAAACAGTGGCGCCTCACTGATTTCGCTCATGCGCCGCGCGAGCCGGGTCCAGTCGTCGTCGCTCATCCGGCCCGAGCGCATATCGCCGAGCTTGATTTTCGCCTCGGCCGAGAGCAGTCGCATGACGATCTCGGTGCGGCTCATTTCGAGCGAGAAGATCACGCTCGGGAGGCCGTGCTTCACCGAGCACGAGCGCATGAAATCCATACCGAGCGTACTTTTACCAACACCAGGCCGCGCCGCGACGATGATCATCTGCCCCGGGTGCAGCCCGTTGGTGACCTCGTCGAGCTCGGTGAAGCCCGTCGGCACTCCCGCCGAGATTCCGCCGCGACTCGCGATGGCGTCGATCTCGTCCATCGTCGGCTGGAGTAGCTCTTCGAGCGGGACGAAGTCCTCGGCGGTGCGGCGTTCGGTGACTTCGTAGACCTCGGCCTGGGCGCGGTCTACGACCTCGTTCACGTCTTGGCCATCGGCACCGGAGTAGCCGTACTGGACGATGCGGGTGCCGGCCTCGACGAGACGGCGCAGGATCGCCTTCTCCGCGACGATGTTGGCGTAGTAGGCGGCATTCGCCGCTGTGGGCACCGTCTGGGTCAGGGTGACCAGATAGGGGGCACCACCGATGCGGCGTAGCTCGCCACGGCGGTCCAGCTCGGCCGAGACCGTCACCGGGTCGGCGGGCTCACCGCGTGCATAGAGGTCCAGGATCGCGTCGTAGACGCTCTGGTGTGCGGGGCGGTAGAAGTCGCCCGGCCGGAGCACCTCGAGGACGTCGGCGATCGCGTCCTTGCTGAGCAGCATGCCTCCGAGTACCGACTGCTCGGCAGCCATGTCTTGAGGCGGTTGGCGTCCGAAATCTTCCCCCGCGGACGGCTCGGGCTCTTCAGCGAACGCCGGACGTTCAAGATCATCGACAACAGCCACGCGCTCTCGACCCCTCTCGCCGGCACCCAAGATGCGCCCATCCGTATGGCTGTTGTTGTACCGCCCGACACCGACACAAAGCTCTCGAGCAAATCACCGATCAGCCATGTTCAGAACGCGCTCCGATGAGGCTAGGGATCGCGTTCGGCGGGTACAAATCGCATTGTGGATGGATTTGGGGATTGTTTGGGGATTCGTAGGGCAAGTCGTGTGCACCTGGTGTGGACAACCTGAGGACAACTCGAGCAGCGAATCACATAGATGCTGCTAGATCGCTGTTTTAGAGTTGGAAACCTTGTGGATGAATTTCTTTTCGGCGTGTCGCGAAGGTTTACCTTTCGGGCGTGTTGAGTAAACGACCGGTGAATGCAAGTATGATTTGCGTCACGATTTGTTCACGTTGCCATAAGAACCCCATACCGCAGCTGCGCCGGGCGTCCACGCCGTGACCGGCCGCAGTTCTGCGTTCCTGAATATCTTGGGCAACTATTCAGCAAACTCATATAGCGGCACACGAAAGGGACCCCGCAGGCATTGCCCACGGGGTCCCTAAGTCGAATCCGAGTTCGGGCGGCGTCAGCCGCCGACGACCTCGAGGTCGAAGTTCGCGGTCACATCCGGGTGCAACCGCACGGCAACAGCGTGCTTGCCGGTGGCCTTGATATGCGCCTTCGGCAGCTCGATGCTGCGCTTGTCGACGACCGGGCCGCCAGCGGCCTTGATCGCAGCAGCGACATCGGCAGCGGTGACCGAGCCGAACAGCTTGCCCGAATCGCCGGCGGTCTTGACCGTCAGCGACACGGACGCGAGGCCGTTGATGGCCTGCTTGAGCTCGTTGGCGTGATCCAGGTCGCGGACCCGACGAGCATCCTGCGAGCGGCGGATGCCCTCGACCTGCTTCTCGGCACCACGGGTGGCAACGATCGCCAGGCCGCGGGGCAGCAGGAAGTTGCGGCCGTAGCCGTCCTTGACCTCGACGGTGTCGCCGGGGCCACCGAGGTGCGCAACGTCAGCGGTGAGAATGAGCTTCATGGTCTGCCTCCTTCTCAGCGTGCCGTCGACACGTAGGGCAGCAGCGCAACCTCACGCGAGTTCTTCACCGCAACCGCGATGTCCCGCTGATGCTGGACGCAGTTACCGGTGACGCGACGGGCGCGGATCTTGCCGCGGTCGCTGACGAACTTGCGCAGCAGCGCCGTGTCCTTGTAGTCGATCTGCGCGTTGTCGGTCTTGGACTTTTCAGCCTTGCAGAACGCGCAAGCCTTCTTCTTCAGTACCTTTTCGCGCGCGGGCGCCTTAGGCATGTTCTTCTCCGTGTTTCTAGGTATTCGATCGATCCGAGTTGTTGCGGATCAGAACGGCGGTTCGTCGTCGTGCGAGCCCTGGTAGGAGCCCGCCGCGGGCGCGCTGCCCCACGGGTCTTCACCCGCGGAGTCCTGGCCGCCGCGATTGCCGCCGCCACCGCCCGATCCACTTCCAGAGGAACCGAAGCCCCCTCCACCACCGCCACCGCCGCGGCCAACCTTGTTGACCTTTGCGGTTGCGTAGCGCAGGGACGGGCCGATCTCATCGACCTCGAGCTCCACCACAGTGCGCTTCTCACCCTCACGTGTCTCGAACGACCGCTGCTTGAGCCGGCCACTCACGATCACGCGGGATCCGCGCTGCAGACTTTCGGCGACGTTCTCCGCGGCCTCGCGCCAGATGCTGCAGCGGAGGAACAGCGCTTCGCCGTCCTTCCACTCATTCGTCTGGCGGTCGAAAGTGCGGGGCGTGGACGCAACAGTGAAGTTGGCCACCGCCGCACCGGCCGGTGTAAATCGGAGCTCGGGATCAGCCGTCAAGTTTCCGATGACGGTGATGATGGTGTCGCCTGCCATGTGGTTCCTCCCGCAGTGTGCAGTCCGTTAATCCGCGCTGTCCGTTGATGTCACAGCCGTCGCAGCGAAAGCCTAGGCTGTGACACCGACCTCCAGCGGGGAACGGTCAGCTCACTTGTCCTTACGCAGGACCTTGGTACGAAGCACCGACTCGTTCAGGCCGAGCTGGCGATCCAGCTCGTTGACCGTGGCGGGGGTGGCATTGATATCAACCACCGCGTAGATGCCTTCGGCGTGCTTCGCGATCTCGTAGGCGAGACGGCGCTTGCCCCAGACATCGACCTTGTCAACCTTGCCGCCATCCTGGCGAACGACGTTGAGGAAGGTATCCAGGGACGGGGCAATGGTGCGCTCGTCCAGGTTCGGATCGAGAATGACCATCAGTTCGTAATGACGCACGGGACCTCATCACCTCCTATGGACTAAGTGGGCCACGGACGTTCCGTGGCAGGAGGGTCGTTGCGTCAGCAACCTTTGCAGGGTACACGACGTGCCCCTGACCAGCGAAATCGCCGCCACCGCTCGCCGTGCTCACAACGTTTCGCCGCAGCGGGTAACGGAGTTCTAACGTTGGGCCGATCTCCCGCCGGTGTGGGGTCGGCGCTTCTAGTGTCTCATTCGCGGCACCGCTCGCGGTGGCGCGACCTTGCTGGTGCCGCGTCATCGCCGATCGACGGGAGTCGTTGTGGCCGAGTCGACCATCCTCACCAAGCTATCGCTCCTCGCGCCGGTATCCGGCGTGCTCGTACCTATCGAGACAGTCCCGGATCCGGTGTTCGCCGGAAAGATGGTCGGGGAGGGCGTCTCGATCGACCCGTTCGAAGGGGTGCTGGTCGCGCCTTGCAGCGGGCAGGTCATCAACATCCACCCCTCCGCCCACGCGCTGAGTATCCGCACACCCGAGGGGCTTGAGGTGCTCACGCACATCGGCCTCGACACGGTCCAGATGCGCGGCGAGGGGTTCGAGGTTCTCGTCGCCAATGGTGACGATGTCACGGCGGGTCAGCACCTGATCACATTCGACCTCGATCTGGTGGCGACCCAGGCCAAGAGCCTGCTGACGCAGGTCGTAATCGCGAACTCCGATGTGCTCGCCTCGTTCGAGCCGGCCACCGGAGTCGTGTCGGCCGGGGAAGATGTCGTCGCCGTCGCCACGCTCGGCGCTGCCGCCGACACAACGGCGGGCGCAGGGGAGGCTGGACGGAAAGTCACCTCCCGCGCGGTTGTCGTCCCCAATCCCCAAGGCCTGCACGCCCGCCCAGCCGCCGTGTTGTCGAAGACAGCCGGCGAATACGACAGCCACATCTGGATCGCACGCGGCGACGACAAGGCCAATGCGAAGAGCGTCATGGCGATCATGGGCCTCGAAGTGGGCTACGGCGACACCGTCCGGATCGTCGCCAGCGGATCGGATGCCCAGGCCGCGGCGGACGAACTCATCGATCAACTCGAGCAGGGTCTCGGCGAAGAGGGCGTCTCGGCACTGTCGCCCGAGGCCGCGGCGGCGCTCGCGTCCGCAGCGGCAGCCGAACCGGAACGGCAACCGGAACCGGAGCCCGAACCGGAGCGCCGGTCGGAGGATCCGAACCTGCTCATCGGGGTCTCCGCGTCACCCGGCATCGGCGTCGGCCGAATCATCCAGATCCGCCGCGAGGACATCGTCGTCGCCGAGTCCTCGAACGACCGCCACGGTGAGCAGCGCAAGCTGAACGACGCGATCGATCGCGCTCAGGTGCAGTTGAAGGCGCTGCGGGACCGCATGGCAGAAAAGGCCGACACCGAGCGCGCGGGGATCTTCGACGCGCACCGGGAGATCCTGCGCGACCCCGACCTGCTCGACCTCGCGGTCAGCGGCATCGACAAGGGCAAGACCGCTGCCTTCGCGTGGCGCGGTGCATACGAAAAGTACGCCGAGCGTCTGGCGAAGCTCAAGAACGAGTTGCTGGCCGGGCGGGCGATCGACGTGCGCGACGTCGGCCAACGGGTGCTCGCGGAACTGACCGGCGCAGCGCGCGACGAGGACGTCATCCCCGAGGGCAGCATCCTGGTCGCCGAGGATCTCACGCCGTCGGACACCGCGGCGATGGATCCTGCCCGGGTCGCCGGATTCGCCACGACCGGAGGCGGCGCGTCCTCGCATGTCGCGATCCTGGCCCGCTCGATGGACATCCCGGCCGTCGCCGGCATCGAACCGGCAGCACTACAGGTCGCGGACGGCATGCAGGTCGTGCTCGACGGCACCCGCGGCACCCTGCGCCTGAACGTGACCGAGGACGAGGCCGACCAAGTCCGCGAGCGGCAACAGCGAATCGCCGCCCGGCGCGCCGAGGAACTCGCGCACGCCGACGAACCTGCCACGACGATCGACGGGCACACCGTCGAGGTGGTCGCGAACATCGGCGGCCTCGACGACGCCCAACACGGACGGACGAAGGGCGCCGAAGGCGTGGGCCTGCTCCGGTCGGAGTTCATCTTCCTCGAGCGGCGCACCGCGCCCGACGAGGAGGAGCAGACCACGCTCTACACCGATATCGGCGCGGCGCTGCGGCCCGGCCAGCCGTTTGTGGTGCGCACGCTCGACGTTGGCGGCGACAAACCACTGTCCTATCTGCCGATCCCGCCCGAGGAGAACCCGTTCCTCGGCGAACGCGGCATCCGGGTGGGGCTGAGCCGACCCGACGTCCTCCGCACCCAGGTGCGCGCGATCCTCCGCGCCACAGCGTCGGGCGCCCGCGTGCACATCATGTTCCCGATGATCGCCACCGTCGAGGAGTTCCGGCGCGCGAAGGCCGTCGTCGAAGCGGAGCGGACGGCGCTCGGCGTCGATCCGGTGCCGGTGGGCATCATGGTCGAGGTCCCATCCGCAGCGGTGATGGCGTCACAGTTCGCCGAGGAGGCCGACTTCTTTTCCGTCGGTACGAACGACCTCACCCAGTACACACTCGCGATGGACCGCGGTCACCCCAAGCTCGCCCCGCAGTGCGACGGACTCAACCCCGCGGTGCTCGGGCTCATCCGGCTCGCTGTTGAGGGTGCGCATGCGCACGGCAAGTGGGTCGGTATCTGCGGCGGGCTGGGATCGGACCCGCAAGCGGTGCCGATCCTGCTCGGCATCGGCGTGGACGAATTGTCGGTGAGTGTGCCCGCCATCCCGTCGGTCAAGGCCCAGATCCGCACACTGACACTCCCGCAATGCCGGGAGTTGGCGGACCGGGCTCTCGCGGCCCGATCGGCAGCCGAGGTGCGCGCACTCGTTCATCTCGACGACGGCTCGGAGACGGCCGGTGCCGAGGCCTCCAGCAAGGCAGAGCAATCCTCCACCGAAGCGCGAGAAGGGGACGTGCGATGAGCACAGACTTGCTCTCCCAAGAGACGACATCCACGGAGCCGCAGGAGAGTCTCGGCAGCCGAATCTTCGGTGTTCTGCAGAAGCTGGGCAAGTCCCTCATGCTTCCGGTCTCGGTCCTTCCGGTCGCCGGCATCATGCTCGGCATCGGTGGGGCGTTCACCGGGGATTACAAGCAAGAGGCCCTCGATATGGGCTACTGCACGGTCCCCGACCCAGCGAAGGTCGGCGAGGTCATCACATATGCCGGTGATGTGGTCGCCTGTCAGGCCTCCGACGCGGTCGGTGACCCGCTCGCCGCGGACATCGTGTGGGAGCCGTGGTACGTATTCCTCGAGGTTCTCAAGGGAGCAGGCGATCCGATCTTCGCCGCGCTGGGCCTGATCTTCGCGATCGGCGTCGCGCTGGGCTTCACCAAGAACGACGGCGTCTCGGCTCTGGCGGCCACCGTGGGCTACTTCATCATGAACGCGACCATCGGCGTCGTCGCAAGCGCACGCGGCATCGACACCAAGGCGGTACTGGGTGTCGAGACCCTCGATACCGGGGTGTTCGGCGGCATCCTGATCGGCCTCATCGCCGGGTACATGTTCAATCGCTTCTATCGAATATCGCTGCCGCCCTATCTCGGATTCTTTGCGGGCAAACGGTTCGTACC
>NZ_LRRB01000250.1 GCF_001646865.1 Aldersonia kunmingensis
CCTGAATCGGGAACGCGCGCATCAGGTCGGGCGCGTGCCGGCCCCACATCCACTTGGCCAGGTCGTTCTTGTTGTCCCGGCGGAGCAGCCGCGCGAGTTCCAGATCGGAGTTGCGCGCGGCCACGAACTTCAGCAGATCGGGGGTGATCCGGCTGATGTCGAAGCGGGTGCGCAACGCTTCGGCCAAGGGAATGTCCACACCGTCGACGTCGATCCGGCGGTCGCCGTCCAGGCCGGTGGCCTCGAGCCAGCTGTCCACCGCGGCAAGGGTGTTGGTGGGGTACACGCCGAGCGAATCGCCCGCCGAGTACGTGACACCGGTGTCGGCGAGATCGAACCCGAACCGGCGCACCTCCTTGGTCGACTCGGAACTGGTGAGCACTTCGTTGCGCACGAGCGGCGCGAGCACGGGCTTCGCCCTGGTGCCGAGCGCGCCCGCAGTCTTCCGGGCCGGCGCGGCGGCGCGCGGCGTCACGACCTCGACCCTGGCCCGCGCAGGGGCCGGTGCGGTGAGGGTCGCTACGCCACCGACGGCAGGGCCTACCGGGGCCGGCGCTGTCGGAGCAGTCGGTGCCGAATCCTCGCCGCCGCGTTCCCGCAGCATGTCGATCATTTCGACGAGCCACGCGTCGGCCGGTGCGGAATCGTCGGGTTCGCATTCGACGCGGGGCTTCATCCGGCTCGCGCCGAGGCTCTCCAGCCGCGCATCGAGGTTCTTCGCGTGCCCGCAGAAGTTGTCGTAGGCGGGGTCGCCGAGTCCGAGCACAGCGAACCGGATGCCGTCGAGGCGCGGCGCGTCCTCGGCCTCGAGCTGCGACCAGAAGTCGGCACCGTTGTCCGGCGGCCCGCCGTCGCCGAACGTGCTGGTGACCACCAGCAACTCGCGGCAGCCGATCAGATCCGCCGGCCGGGCGTCGTCCATCCCCACGGTGCGGACCGCGATCGAGTTCTCAGCGAGTGTCGCCACAGCGTGCGCAGCGAACTCCTCGGCATTGCCAGTCTGCGAGGCCCAGAGCACCAGTACGCCCGGGGTTTCCGGCTCTGCTGCGGGCGCGTGTGCGGCCACCGCCGCGGCGTCGGCGCGGCTGAACATCCCGGCCAGGACGCCGTCCACCCACATCCGCATCGGCTTGCTCAGCGGTGCCGAGGCCGGAACGCTCGGCACGCCGACCGGATCGGCGCCGATCCCGGCCAACAGTCCGGCGAGATAGAACTTCTCGTTCTCGGTCGGGGTCGGCGGCATGAAGCCGGAGAGCCCGAGCATGCCGTGCAGGTCACCGGCTGCCGGCGCCGCCGGCAGGGCCACCGGCACATCGACCGGGCGCAACGAGACTGCGCACACCTTGAACTCGGGCTGCAACGACGCGGCGTCCGTCGCGTCGTTGGTGACCGCGTTGATGGTCAGGTACTCCCCGTGCTCGTCGTTCCAGTGGAACGGGGAAAAGCAGTTGCCGGGCCGCACCCGGTTGGTGACGACTGCGGGCAGCACGGCCCGGCCACGGCGGGATGCGATCTCCACCTCGACCCCCTCACGAATGCCGAGGCGCTCCGCGTCGTCGGGGTGGACTTCCACGAACGGCTTCGGGTTCAGCTTGTTGAGCTTGGCCACCTTGCCGGTCTTGGTCATGGTGTGCCATTGGTGTTGTAGCCGACCGGTATTCAGCACGATCGGGTATTCGTCGTCGGGCATCTCCCGCGCGTCCATGTGCGGCCGGGCGTAGAACACCGCGCGCCGGCTCGGCGTCGGGAACGCAAGGCGCGGGGTGTACCCGTCCTCGTCGACGAAGAGATCCTGACTGACCCCGTCGTTGAGGTACCGGATCGGGTGACGGTCGGTGCGGTCACCCGGAGGCGCGGGCCACTGCACCGGCTCGCGGCGCAGCCGCTCATAGCTGACACCGCGCAGGTCGTATCCCGTGCGCGGGTTGGAGAACCGGCGGATCTCCTCGAAGATCTCCTCGCTCGTCTTGTAGGAGAACGCCTCCGCGAAACCGAGCGCGCACGCGACATCCGCAATCAGCTGCCAATCCGGCCGGGCGTCGCCGGGCGCCTGCGTCGACTGCTGCAGCAGGGTCATGTTCCGTTCGGAGTTGACCATCACCGCGTCGGCTTCCGACCACAGGGTCGCGGGCAGCAGGATGTCGGCGTAGGCGTTTGTCGCGGTCTCGGTGTAGGCGTCCTGGGCGATAACCAGGTCGGCCTGTTCCAGCCCGTTGATGACGATCTTCCGATTTGCCACGGAGGCAACGGGGTTCGTGCAGATGATCCAGCACGCCTTGATCTCGCCGGCACCGAGCCGATCGAACAGTTCGATGGTGCCCGGGCCGACATCGCTGCGGATGCTGCCCGGCTCGAGTCCCCATTCCGCTTCGCAGAATTCGCGGTCGTCGGCCGACAGCACCGCGCGCTGACCTGGCAGGCCGGGGCCCATGTAGCCCATCTCGCGCCCGCCCATCGCGTTCGGCTGGCCGGTGAGCGACATCGGCCCGCTGCCCGGCTTGCAGATCGCGCCGGTCGCGAGGTGCAGATTGCAGATCGCGTTGGTGCTCCACGTGCCGTGCGTGGACTGGTTCAGGCCCATCGTCCAGCACGAGATCCACGACTTCGACTGCGCGATCAACTGCGCGGCAGTGCGGATGTCGTCCTCGGCGAGACCGGTGATCTCGGCGACCCGCTCCGGCGTGTAGTCGGAAAGGAATTCCGGGAGAGCTTCGAAGCCCTCGGTGTGCTCGGCGATGAACTCCTCGTCGATTTCGCCCGACTCGACGAGCAGGTGCAGCAGTCCGTTCAGCAGCGCAAGGTCGGTGCCCGGCTTGATCTGCAGGAACAGATCGGCCTTCTCCGCGGTGGTGGTGCGGCGCGGGTCCACGACAATGAGCTTTGCGCCCGCCTTGAGCCGGTCGGCCATCCGCAGAAACAGGATCGGGTGGCAATCGGCCATATTCGAGCCGATAACGAAGAACAGGTCGGTGATGTCGAAGTCGGCGTAGGACCCGGGCGGGCCGTCGGCGCCGAGCGACTGCTTGTAGCCGGTGCCTGCGCTGGCCATGCAGAGCCGGGAGTTCGACTCGATGTGCACGGTGCGCAGGTAGCCCTTGGCAAGCTTGTTGGACAGGTACTGCGCCTCGATCGACATCTGCCCGGAGACGTACAGCGCGACCGCGTCGGGACCGTGCGTGTCGACGATGTCGCGGATCCGGCGAGCCGCCTCGGCGACCGCATCGTCCACCGGGACGGGCGTCGGAACGCCGCCACGCTGGGTACGGATATGCGCGGTGGTCATCCTGCCGTCAACCGCGGCCATCAGTTCCGCATGCGTCGCGCCTTTGGTGCACAGCCGACCGAAGTTGGTCGGATGCAGCTTGTCACCGCTTACCTTCGCGATGAGCGGGTTGCCCGCGGGCCCCGGCGTGGTCTCGACCACAACACCGCATCCCACGCCGCAGTAGCTGCATGCGGTGCGGGTCTTCGCTGTCGTCCCCGTTGTCTCGACCATCGCCACCGATGATTGCGGCGGCGCGTTCCGCTTGATCGACAACGACGTTATCGTCGTGTCACGGCTGGCTCACTTTTGTAACAGGTAATGACGTGAGGAACCGGAAAGCGCAGGTCAGGGCTTGGTTGCGCGGTGTAGCCCGACGATGCCGCCAGTGAGATTCCGCCACTGTGTCCCCGACCACCCATTGGCGTCGATCCGGTCGGCGAGACGGCGCTGATCGGGCCACGCACGGATCGATTCGGCCAGGTAGACGTAGGCATCGGGGTTGCTCGACACCCGGCGCGCCACCTGCGGCAGCGCCTTCATCAGATATTCGAGGTACACCGTCCGGAACGGCCTGAACACCGGGGTGGAGAACTCGCACACGACCAGGCGCCCGCCGGGCTTGGTGACCCGAGCCATCTCGCGCAGACCGGCCTCGAAATCGTGGACATTGCGCAGCCCGAACGAGATCGTCACCGCATCGAAAACGCCGTCGGCGAACGGCAGCGCCATCGCGTCGCCTGCGACCATCGGGACGGGACGCGAACGCCCGGCCGCGAGCATGCCCTTGGAGAAGTCGGTGGCCACGCACCACGCGCCGGATTTCTGCAGCTCAACGGTGGAAACTCCGGTGCCTGCGGCGAGGTCGAGAACCTTCTCGCCGGGCTTGAGATCGAGCGCTTTACGGGTGGCGTGCCGCCAGTAGCGGTCCTGTCCCATGGAGATCACCGTGTTGGTGATGTCGTACCGCTTGGCGACCCCGTCGAACATCGACGCGACCTCGTGCGGAGCCTTTTCCAGTGACGCGCGCGAACCCTTGGCTTCGATCACCGGTCGACCGTACCCGTCCCCTTGGTCAGGCCGACCGGGAGTCCCGGCCACGCTCGCCACCGATCACGGCGGCATAGTGCCCGAGCAATTCGTCGCATATCGCGGGCCAGCTTCGCCGCAGGACCGAGCGGCGTGCGGCGGCCGCGAAGCGGGCCCGCAGGGCCGCGTCGGTGAGCGGACCGATGGCACCGGGCAGCAGCTCCGCGAAGCGCTGCGGATCGAGCAGGTAACCGGTGCGGCAGTGCCCGATCAGGTCGCGCGGGCCGCCGGCGTCGGGCGCGATCGCCGGCACCCCACTCGCCAGCGCCTCCTGCACTGCCTGGCAGAAGGTTTCGTGCTCGCCGGGGTGGATGAAGACGTCGAGGCTCGCGTAGGCCTGGGCAAGTGCGTCGCCGCCGAGCTGACCGGTGAATACCGCCGACGGCATGAGCCGCTCGAGCCGCGTCCGGTCTGGTCCGTCGCCGACGACAACGAGCTGCAACCGCGGGTCGGCCGCAAGGACGGCGAGCCGTTCAACATGCTTTTCCGGAGCGAGCCGGCCTACGAAGCCGACGATCAGCCGGCCATTGGGCGCCCAGAAGTTACGCAATTCGGCCCGGCGAGCATGCGGACCGAACCTGTCGAGATCCACACCGCGGCCCCAGCGGTGCACCCGCGGGATCCGGTGCCGCTCGAGGTCCGCCACGGCCGCGGTGCTCGGTGCGAGTGTCCGTGCGGCGCGCGTATGGATGCGACGGGTCCACGCCCATGCCGCGCGGCTGGTCACACCCAGCCCGTAGCTGGCCGCGAACCCTGCAACGTCGGTCTGGAAGACCGCTATCGCTGGCACATCGAGGCGCAGCGACGACGAAAGACCACCCGCGCCCAGCAGAAACGGCGACGCGAGATGCACGACGTCCGGATCGAATTCGCGCAACGCCGAGGTCATCCGCGGCTGCGGCAGCCCGATCGGCAACGAGTTGACCTTGGGCACCATCACCGCCGGGAACCGGTGGACCGGGACGCCTCGGTACCCCGGCCGCAGCGCCTCGCCGCCGGGCTGTCCCGGCGCGAGCACGATCGCCTCGTGCCCGCAGCGCTCGAGATGAGCGAGCACATGCAGCACCGAGTTCGTCACGCCGTTCATATTCGGCAGGAACGATTCCGCGACTATTGCCACCCGCACGGACCCGAGTGTGACCGGCGTGAGGTCACCGATGCGAACAGCCGGGTGACGGGTCGGCGAAGTTCAGGCGAAGGATTCGGGTGAGGGTCCGCCAGCGATTCGGCGCTCGCGCCGGTGCCGCATTCTGCGCTCGAGGTAGAGGGCCGGTATGGCGATTGCCCACACGACCACGATCACCGAGGCGGTCGGGAGGATCGCGACCCGCGCATCGCGGCCGGCGACGCGAACCAGGTCCGGATCCGCGCGGAAGTACTCGACGTCGATGCGCTGACCCGCGGTGAGGTTCGTCGGGTAGAGCACCCCTAGCTCGGGGTTGTGCGTCACGCCGTCCGGTGTCACGAAGCTGACCGCCGAGCGCAACTTGCCCGCCGAAAGCACCTCGGCAGTCGCCTTGCCCATGTCGCTTTCGATCTTGGCGTCGTCGCGCCACGCGGCGAGCAGCAGCAGTATCGACAGCACCGTGATGGTGATCGCCGCGATGTAGATACTGAGCCGGACCCGGTTGCGCTGCTGAGGAACTGGAGTTTCTTTGGACACCGGCGTCTCGTCCGACGTCGGCGTTTCGTTTGACACGACAGGCTCCAGCGCGGGTTCGGTCACAGCCGGGCCCGCACCGCGGCGTGCAGCTCGCGCAGTCCTGAGCGTTCGGTGGCCACCTCGAGCACCCGCACGCCGCCGGCCGGCAACTTCAGTTCGACCGCGAGTTCGGCGGGATCGACCAGTGCGTGTGGGATCCGGTACGCGCTGCACAGCGCGGCGAGATCCATGCCGTGCGGTGTCCCGAATACCCGCTCGAAGACACCCGCGTACTGCGGGTCGCCCTGTTCGAGCAGTTCGAAGATGCCACCGCCATCGTCGTTGGCCACCACGATCGTCAGATCGTCGGGCCGCGGCTCACCCGCACCGATCAGCAACCCGGCCGCGTCGTGCAGGAAGGTGAGGTCGCCGATCAGCGCGATCGTGCGGCCGTCGTGGTGCAACGCCGCGCCGACGGCCGTCGACACAGTGCCGTCGATGCCCGCGACACCGCGGTTCGACAGCACCTTCACCCCCGGCTTCGGGTGGCTCACCAGGGCGGCGTCGCGCACCGGGTTGGAGGCACCGAGCAGTAGCTGATCGCCCTCGCGCAGCGCGTCCATCACCACGGCCGCGACATGCAGACCGGTGGGCTTGGGATGCGCGGCGAGTTCGTCACGGACCGCGCGGTCGGCACCCTCGCTGATCCGTGCGCAGCGCGTCAGCCAGGCCTCGCGCGGCTCACCGGTGATGACCGCGCGGGTACCGGTGCCAACGACGTTGCCGGAGACGTCGGGCCAACGGGGCCCGGTGGTGAGGGCGTAGACCGCTACGGCCGGATCTGCGAGCAGCTTGGCCACCGGGCGGTGCAGCGTGGGACGGCCGGTGATGATCGCCTGCCGCGGTTCGAGCAGCGGCAGGACGAGCGGGTGCAGCGCCGGGCCATGCAGCGGAGCCGTCGGCTCGGCCACGGTCGGCAGATGGGCCAGCTCGGGACGGTAGGCCGCGCCGTGACCGGAGATGACCACGGTGTCCGGGGTCAGGTCGATCTCGAGCGGGACATCGAGGGTGGCGTGCGCGGTGGACGTCCACGGTGCGCCTTCGGGCCGGCCGGACGGTGTCCCCGCGCCGGGGTGCAGATCCGGCACGAGCGGCTCGCGCAGCGGGATGTCGAAGTGGACCGGGCCCGCATTGCCGGAGCGCGTGCCGCGCGCGGCGGCGAGCACGCGGCAGACCGCCGAGCGCCACTTGCTGTTCTGTTCGCGGCCGTGTTCGTCGCGATCGTCCTCTGCGAGTCCCAGGCTTATCGTCGCGCGCACCTGCGTGCCGAACAGGCCGAGCTGTTCGATCGTCTGGTTCGCGCCGGTGCCGAGCATCTCGTAGGGGCGGTTGGCCGACAGCACGACCAGCGGCACACGCGCGTAGTTCGCCTCGAGAACCGCCGGGCCGAGGTTAGCCACCGCGGTACCCGAGGTCATCACGACGGGAACCGGCTGCCCGCTCGCGATGGAAAGTCCAATCGCGAGGAATCCGGCAGTCCGCTCGTCGATGCGCATGTGCAACCGGACGCGTCCGTCGACATCGGCCTGCTGCAGCGCGAACGCCAGCGGCGCGTTGCGCGAGCCGGGGCACAGCACCACCTCGCGCACGCCGCCGCGAATCAGTTCATCGACGACGACAGTGGCCTGAGCGGTGGACGGATTCACCTCACCAGATTGTCAGAACCGCGGAGAAATTCGTGCAGCGCTCTCTTATTAGGTTTTGCTAACCTAATCGCGACTTGTTTCGGATGAGCGAGGAATCGATGGCCAAACGCAGTAAGTACGTCAAGCCCGAAGAGCCCACCCTGCTGCGCGCGCATGTTCTCGCCAGCAAGCAGGTGAGCCCGAACTTCGTGCGCGTGACAGTGGGCGGCGAGGAGCTGAGCAGCTTCACCGCAATGGGTTTCGACCAGTGGTTCAGGCTGTTCGTCAAGAAGCCCGGACAGGCCGAACTTCGCCTTCCCACGCAGACCAGCCTGCTTTGGTACGCGCAGTACCTCATGATGGGCGCGGAGAAACCCCTCTGCCGCAACTTCACGGTCCGCGAATACCGCTCGGCCGAAGCCGCGCTACACGGCGCCGGCCCGGAGATCGACATCGACTTCGTCTCGCACGGCGATGCGAGCCCGGCGTCGGCATGGGCCAACTCGGTGAGCCCCGGCGATGAGCTCGGCATGCTCGATGAGGGCCTGATCTACAACCCCGAGCCCGCGGCCGACTGGCAGCTTTTCGTTGGCGACGAGAGCGCACTCCCCGCAATTCTCGGCATCCTCCGGTCGGCCGATCGGGGCCTTCGCGGCGAGGCTTTCATCGAAATTCCGCACGCGGATGACGCGCAGGAGGTGGATGCACCCGAGGGTGTGAACTTGCACTGGCTGGTCCGCACCGATTCGCACGCGCGCGCCGGAAAGCTTGCGCTGGACGCGGTGACGGCGGCAACGCTGCCCACCGGACGCGGCTACGCGTTCCTGGCCGGAGAAAAGGATCTCGCCACCGGCCTGCGCCGCCTGCTGGTCAACGAGCGGGGTTTCGCAAAGGAGGACATCTCCTTCACTGGCTTCTGGCGGTTCGGTAAGGCCCAGGGCTGAGCCTTCACCCCCTCCAGAGACAACTGCGCGCGGCGTGTGCGACTCCCTAACGGGAGATCAGCACAGCCGCGCGTCGTTGTTTCTGGACTAGCTTGCGTGCTTCTCGATCACGTCGCCCAGACGGGGCAGCGCTTCCACGACGTTCTTCTTGGCTCCGGAACGCATCGTCGAGTACACCGGCTTGACACCCTGCTGGCTGGTGTTGGCGACCTTGGCGTCGACCACCTCGAGCAGCTCTTCGGCGACCTGGTCGCCGCGATCCGCAAGGAATGCACCGAATCCGGTACCGGCAGCGCCGTATTCGCTCCAGTGCTTGTCGAGCTTGTCGACGAACGCGGGCAGCAACGAATCGAGCGCGTCGGACACCAGACCGGACTTAATCTTGTTTACTGCTCCGTAGCCCGCCTTCACGGCGAGGCCAGTAGCGCCGCGCTTCTCTTCGACCTCGGCGTCAATGACACCCACCGCAGCCTTCAGGAACGCTTCGCGACCCGACCCGAGCAGCGCGTCGTGCAAAGTGGTTACAGCGACCACCGAACTCCTCCGAACACCGTTGTTGGGGACCTCGAGAACGAGGCTATTGACCGTTGAACTGTACAAGCGAAAAGCAACGCCTGATACGTGTGGTCCACCACTCTTGTCGATCTTGTGGCGCGCTCAGACGACGTAGCAGGTCAGGGTCAGGTTCCACCGAATTCACCTGTACGGCACCGGCACTCATGAGTTGCCCAGCCGAGACATCGCGCTCGAAAAAGCCACCGGTTCCGAGCCCGCACGCGAGCCTCAGATCCGGCAGCGCGGCGGCCGCGGCCAGCCCCGCAGCGATCCCCACCGCCGAGTCCAATGCACTCGAGACGACCAGATCCGCGCCCATCCCGCGCAATTGCTCCGCCAGCGCGATCGTTGCCCGCATGCCGCCCAAAGGCGCGACCTTCACCACCGCGACATCCAGACCGCCGACCCGTGCGACCCGCAACGGATCGTTTGCCCGGCGTATGCTCTCGTCCGCGGCGATCCGCACCTCGGGCATCCGGCTGCGCAACTCGACGAGTTCGTCCACGCTCGCGCACGGCTGCTCGGCGTACTGCAATGCGCCCGACTCGGTCAGCGCCCGCAGCGCCGCTTCGGCCTGCCCGACGCTCCAACCGCCGTTCGCATCGACCCGCACATGCGCGATATGTGCTCGTACCGCCTCGACCCGCGCGACATCGTCGGCGAGGGACTGACCGGGCTCGGCGACCTTCACCTTGGCGGTGTCCGCACCCGGAAAGCGGGCCAGGATTTCCGGCACCCTCGCCGCGTCGATCGCGGGCACCGTGGCATTGACCGGAACCGAGGACCGCAGCGCAGGCGGAGGCCCCTGCCAGGCCGATTCGATCGCAGAGGCCAGCCAGTTCGCGGACTCGGCGTCGTCGTACTCGAGGAAAGGCCCGAACTCGCCCCAACCGGCCGGGCCGCGCAGTAACGCCACCTCCCGGGTGGTGATGCCGCGGAAACGGACGCGCATCGGTAACTGCAGGACGTGGAGATCGGCGAGCACATCGGTCAGCGGTGGCAGCTCGAACACTCAGACATTGTTGCGCCCAGCCAAGCCGGGTTCGGCTCCGAATCGTTTATGCACCGAACTTTTCGGGAAGGAACAGGGCATGAAGAAGGTCGTTCGCGCCGCAGCCGTTGTCGTCGGCGTGGGCGCCGTCGTCGTACTGATCGGGGTGATCGCGGCCCTGTGCCTGCCGGCCACCGCGAAGGCGCAACCCACGCCACTGCGCCCAGTGGCCGGTCTCGAGCTCGATCGCTACCTCGGCCGCTGGCATCAACTCGCCGCGATCCCGCAGCCGTTCAGCCTCGTCTGTGCGCGCGATACAACCGCCGACTACGGGCTGACGCCGAACGGCGTTATCTCGGTGCGCAACAACTGCACCACGTGGGCGAACACCCCGAATTCGATCACCGGCAGCGCCCAGGTGCTCGATCCGGTGACCAAGGCGCAACTGCGCGTGAGCTTCCCGTTCGGGTCGCCCGACCCGGTCGGGGTGCCGAACTACATCGTCACCGCCATCGCGCCGGACTACAGCTGGGCGCTCGTGGGCGATCCAACGCGATTCTCGGGATTCCTGCTCTCCCGGACACCCGCGTTCACCGCGGAACAGTGGCAATCCGCGCGAGCCGCGATTGCCGCCGCGGGCTACAACGGCTGCTTCTTCCTCACCTCGCCGACGACTGGTGGCCGCGGGGATATCACCCCGCTGTGCTGACTGAATTGGCCTGTTGATGGATGGGCGGCTGTGGATAGCGCACACCCATCTCGGGCCGTGAACGGAAGATTTGTTGCGTTAGACGGGGTGAACGCTTCCGTTCACTCCGGACGCACGAAACTGGCTCAGGGCTGGTGCGGCAGCAGCTGCACCATGAGCGCGTCGCAGTCCGCGAGCAACTTGCCCGACGTATCGGTGAGCTTCGCGCTGACGAAGCTCTTGCGCCCGTCGACGCTGTCGAGCTGACCCTCCACCACGAGCGGGGTGTACAGCGGGGTCACCGCGCGGTAGTTGATGTGCAGGTAGGCCGTGCGGCTGATCGGGCGGCCCGACGCATGCACGATGACGCCGAACAGGTCGTCGAACAGCAGCGGCAGTACACCGCCGTGCACCGCGGCGTTGCCGCCGAGGTGGTAGCGGGTGAACATGCCCGTGCTGCGGACGCCCTCTGGGCCGAACTTCTCCCAGGTCCACGGCAACATCAGCAGGCTTCCACGGCCGGGCAGCCTGGGCAGCCGGCCCGCCGGGCCGACACCCTCGGGCGCCTCGTAGGGGGTGAGGAGCTCGGAAAGCTCCTGCGCAAGTGAACGGGCCTTCTCCACCACGTCGTCGGGGGCATCGATCGAGACCGCGAGATCCTGAACGCGACGCATCTCCGCTACGAACTCGCCGAACGCCTCGGGGGCCTCGACAGCGGCGGTGTACTTGGGAAAACCGCCGTGATGCTCGTACGAGTCGTCCTTCGGCGCATGCGGCGGGCGCTGCGGCGCGTTTTCGGTCATACCAGTCACGTTAACGGTGATCAGGAATCCCGCGACGCCCGACCCACAAACCGACCGCTTCTACCGCCTGCGCACCGCCGCGACGGCGGCGTCGGCACGAGCCTGCTCGCGCGCGAAGAGCAACCCGTAGGTGAACCCGTTCGCGCCGCCCGCATCCGCGCTCCGCGTCGCCGCGCGCCACAGCGTCTCGGCGGCGACGACGCTGTCCTGATGGTCGCCGAGGTGGGTCTGAATCTTCTTGTACCGCTTGACGAGCCGCTTCGCCTTCTTGTTCCCGAGCAGACCGTCGCCGAGCTCGGCGGCATAACGCGCGCGCTTCGCGGACTTACGTGCGCTGTGCAGCGCCTCGTCGTCGTCCGACTTCAGCGCCGCGGCGAGCCGTTTGTCGGCCTTGCGCGTCGCCTTGCTGACCGCCGCGCGCAACTTCTTGCCGCCGACGCCCGCGGCGATCGGCGGCTGGGCCGCCCACGCGGTGACCACCTCGAGCAGCGCGGTGTAGCGGGCAGTGGTCATCGCCTTGGTCACCACCTCGCGGGCCCGCAACTGCTCGCCGAGCAGATGCGCATCGAGGTCGGCGGCGACCGAGCCGAGCACATGCTCCGGCGGCAGTGCGGCGATGTCGTCGGCGAAGTGTGCCCGCTGCACCTGCCGGTCCCGCACCTCGCCGAGCAGCCCGGCGAAGAGCTTCAGCTCCTGCTCGAAGTCAGCCGGAGCATCGAGCAAGTCCCCGAAAACGCGCATGGTGCTACGCAATCGGCGGATCGCGACGCGGGTCTTGTGGATCGGATCGATACCGCGGCGCAGGGCCACGTCACCCCGCAGGATCTCCTCGGCCTGGGTCGAGATGTACTCGGCGAGCGCGCGCGCCGCGCGGGCGCCGTCGAAGGATCCGTTCGTGGAACCGAGCACCTTGACCAATTTCGACGACGCGGACGACACCTCTGCACCGGCGGCGAGCATGGACTCACGGACATCGTCGAGCACCGTGGGCGCCGCGGCAGCCAGTTCCACCTCGACCTCGCGCCAGCGCAACGACGCACCGCCGCTCCGCAGGTCCTCGGCCTCCACGCGATCGTCGGCGACCTCCAGAAGTAGGTCGCCGTCGGCGCCGAGGATGCGATCGATACCGCGCTCGGTCGTCATCCGGACAACCGGTTCGAGCGGCTGGCGCAAACGAACGCCCTCAACCACATCGAGCAGCGCGGCCGGAATCTGCTCGCCGTCACCGAGCGGTTCCTGCAACTCGACTCGGGCGTTACCTTCCGGCACCTTCAGCTGCCAGCCCTCGTCCGAGCCGCCGATCCGTCGGCGCAGCAACAGCCCGCGGGCACGCAGCGCGCCATCGGCGGTATCGAAGTAGGTGTTCTCGAGTCGCACATGGACGGCCTCGCCGTGCGTTCCTGCAACGACAGCGGTCAGGTCGGGGACGGCAAAATCCGCGTCGACGTCGTACTTGTCCTCGCGCTCGAGATACTCGGCCATGCCGACAGCATTTCCCCTACTGGACGAATCGACAAGTGCTCCAGGAATCGGGCGGACGCGTCAGGCGACGAGCCACAGACGACGGCGCACAACGCGTTTCATGTCCTCGACAACACCGAGCGGGAGCCCGCGCGGCGGCAGGCTCTTCAACGCGACATCCAGTTCACGGAAGAAATCAGCTTCATCGACCCCGAAAACGTCGCGGATCTCGGTGGCCGGTCCGCCACCGAGGCTGTACCAGCGCAGTTCGAACTCGACCATTCGTTCGTGGTCATCGGGCCCCATTGCCACCATGACTGTTCCTTCCGTCACACAGTGCCGGCACACCATAGCGTTACAACCAGGTTAAGAGAAAAATCGGACAGCGCTCGAGCCGCCTTCTCGACTATCGTCATCAGCTACACCCAGGCAGGGCACAGCCGATCGGCGCTGTGCGGGGGGCCTCCGATGCTGTAGGTGAGACGGATCGGCGGGAGGCGTCGTGGACGAAACCTCTTCGGTTGCAGCACCACTCATCGATGCCGCGGAGACCCTGGCCCGTCGGCTGACTGCCGATCAGCCTGCACTGCTTCGGCACCTGTGCGGGGTCGCAGCACATGCCACCGCGCTCGCGCCCACCGTGGCACCCGACGAACGCGAATCGCTCATCGCCGCGGCCTGGTTGCACGACATCGGCAAGGTGCCCGCGCTGCGCGATACCGGCATGCACTCGATCGACGGCGCTCGATACCTGCGCCGGGAGGGCTGGCCGCCCCACGTTTGCGATCTGGTCGCCTACCACTCGGGCAGCCGATTCGTCGCGGAGCTGCGCGGGCTCACCGCAGAACTGTGCGAGTTCGACGACTCCGACGAGGCCGTGACCGATGCGCTCACGGCGGCCGACCAGACCACCGGCCAGAACGGCGCCGACGTCGAGCTCGACGAGCGCATGGCCGACATGCTCGCCCGGCATAGCCCGGATTCGCCGAGCGTGCTCGTCCACCCGGTGCGCGAGGTCTACCTGCGTGCGGCAACCGATCGGGTGCATGCGCGCGCCGCCGGGCTGAAGGTGGGCGGGTCGTAGTCTCGGGGCGTGACCTTCAACCCCGACCTCTGGCGCCCGGTTCCCGGCTTCGAGAACCTCACCGACATCACCTACCACCGGCATGTGGACGTTCCCGTGCTGCGCGTGGCCTTCGACCGGCCCGAGGTGCGCAACGCGTTCCGGCCGCACACCGTCGACGAGCTCTACCGGACGCTCGACGATGCTCGGATGGCCGCAGACGTCGGCGCGGTGCTGCTCACCGGCAACGGCCCGAGCCCGAAGGATGGCGGCTGGGCGTTCTGCTCCGGTGGCGATCAGCGCATCCGCGGCCGCTCGGGCTACCAGTACGCCTCGGGTGACACCGCGGACACGGTCGACAAGGCACGTGCCGGACGGCTGCACATCCTCGAGGTCCAGCGCCTGATCCGCACCATGCCGAAGGTCGTCATGTGTCTCGTGAACGGCTGGGCCGCCGGCGGCGGACACAGCCTGCACGTGGTGTGCGACCTGACCCTGGCCAGCCGCGAGCACGCCCGCTTCAAGCAGACCGATGCCGACGTGGGCAGCTTCGACGGCGGGTTCGGCAGCGCCTACCTCGCGAAAATGGTCGGGCAGAAGTTCGCCCGCGAGATCTTCTTCCTCGGTGAGACCTACACCGCCGAGGACATGCACCGGATGGGTGCGGTCAACAAGGTGGTCGATCACGACGAGCTCGAGAACGTCGCCATCGAGTGGGCCCGGACCATTAACGGCAAGTCGCCACAGGCGCAGCGGATGCTCAAGTACGCGTTCAACCTCACCGACGACGGGCTCGTGGGCCAGCAGCTGTTCGCGGGCGAGGCCACCCGGATGGCATACATGACCGACGAGGCCGTCGAGGGCCGCGATTCGTTCCTGCAGAAGCGCGAGCCGGATTGGTCGCGCTATCCCTGGTACTTCTGATCGCTCGCGCATGTGCCGCTCGAATCGTCACTTCGATTCGAGCGGCAAACCGCACGCTCCCGGGTAGACATAAGCGATGGAGATCCTCAGCAGCCGGACGCTCCTGCGGCCCGCAGACTACGAGCGCACGCTGACCTTCTATCGCGACGCACTCGGCCTCGCGATCGCCCGCGAGTACCCGGGCGGGACGGTTTTCTTCGCGGGGCAGGGCCAGATCGAGATCGCGGCCCATGGCGGCAGCGGGAAGCAGTCGTCGTTCGAGGGCGCGTTCTGGCTCCAGGTGCGCGACATCACTGCCGCGCAGGCAGAGCTCGAACGCAACGGCATCGACATCGTCCGGCCGGCGAAGCAGGAGCCGTGGGGTTTGTACGAGATGTGGGTCACAGACCCCGACGGTGTCGCAATAGTGCTGGTGGAGGTCCCGCCCGACCACCCGATCCGCCGCGATACGCGCGAGTCCGACTCAGCCTGAACGGACCTCACGCCCGCAAACTTCGAGCCCATCGAGAGCGGAGAGATTTGAGTGCCGAAACGACACGCTGCTAACGTCCGCGAACGGTTTGGTTTTAGCCGAGCGAGTGTGCACACTCCATGACTGTGAGCGCAGAGTTCCTCATTCTGGCCATCGTCGTCGTGACGGCCTTGGCGTTCGACTTCACGAACGGCTTTCACGACACCGCGAACGCGATGGCAACCTCGATTGCGACGGGGGCGCTCCGGCCGCGAGCCGCGGTCACTTTGTCGGCGTTCCTCAATCTCCTCGGCGCCTTTCTCTCCGTTGAGGTCGCGGCAACTGTCGCCAAGGGCATCGTCAACCTCGGCGGTGTGGGCGGCGAGGACCTGCTCGTCATCGTTTTCGCCGGTTTGGTCGGCGGCATCCTGTGGAACCTGCTCACCTGGCTGTTCGGCCTGCCGTCGAGTTCCTCGCACGCACTGTTCGGCGGCCTGATCGGCGCCACCATCGCCGCGCTCGGCGCGAGCGGCGTCGAGTGGTCCGGCGTCATCAGCAAAATCATCATTCCCGCCGTGCTGGCCCCACCGGTCGCGGCGCTGGTCGCGATGATCGGCACCTGGGGCGTCTACCGAATCACGCACAAAATCGCCGAGAAGGACCGCGACAAGGGCTTCCGGTACGGCCAGATCGGTACCGCCTCGATGATCTCGCTGGCGCACGGCACGAACGACGCCCAGAAGACGATGGGCATTATCTTCCTCGCGCTCGTCGCCTACGGCTCCGTCGATGCCGACTCCACCATGCCGTTCTGGGTCAAGGTCGTGTGTGCGCTCGCGATCGCGCTGGGCACCTACCTTGGCGGCTGGCGAATCATCCGCACCCTCGGCAAGGGCCTGGTCGAGATCTCGTCGCCGCAGGGTTTCTCCGCCGACTCGAGCTCGGCCGCGATCATCCTGACCTCGAGCCATTTCGGGCTTCCGCTCTCAACGACACAGACCGCGACCGGCTCGATCCTCGGTAGCGGCCTCGGCAAGCCCGCGGGCGAGGTGCGCTGGCGCGTGCTCGGCCGAATGGGTGTCGCCTGGCTCCTCACGCTGCCCGCGGCCGGACTGGTTGGTGCGCTCTGCTGGGCGATCGCAAACGGCATCGGCGGACTTGCCGGTGTGATCGTGGTGTTCGCACTGCTGATCTTGGGTGCTACCACGATGTGGATGCGCTCACGCCGCAACCCGGTCGACACCACCAACGTCAACGAGGCCTGGGACGACGGCAGCCCGGCGCCGCTCGCGAACCCGCTCACCGCCGATCCCGGCGTAGAGGTTCCGAACGACGCGGCAGCCATCACGCCGCGGCCTGCCGGGACCGCGTCGGACGCAGGGAAGGGCTGAGAGGTCCTGCAATGGAGACCATTTCCAACACTCTCGACTCGCTCTGGCAGGTACTCGCCGTCGGCATCGCCTTCGGCGCAGGTGGGCCCTTGATGTTCGCGTTAGGACTCCGATTCCTCTACGCGCACAACGGCGAGATCGCCGCCGATGGCACGGTTAAACGCGATGTGCGCGGGACGATCCTCGCCGGCGTCTGCTTCGCCGTCGTGTTGATCACCGTCATCACGGGAATACTGTTCATCATGAAGAATTTTTTGGCCAACGACCTGGGCATTCATATCTTCTGACAAGCCTGGGACGTTCGCCGAAAGGGGCAATACTCGTGGCGCGCAATCCGATTAGTGCGGCCTTGGACTGGCTGCGCGGCGGCTATCCGGACGGTGTGCCGCGTGAGGACTACGTTGCGCTGCTCGCCGTGCTCCGGCACAAGCTGACTGAGGCCGAGGTCCGCGAGGTGGCGGCCTTGATCACCGCGGAGCGCGAGGCCGACAAACCCATCGACAGCGCCGAGATCGAGGCGACGATCGCCGAGCTATCCCTGCAGGAACCGTGCGACGAGGATGTCGCCCGCGTGCAGGCGCGCCTCGCCGCCGGTGGGTGGACACTCGCCGCCGCGCAGGAGGAGTGACGGCCTTGGCCATCGAACTGCCTCCCATCCTGAGCAATATCGTCGGCTGGTTGCGCGCTGGATACCCGCAGGGCGTGCCGGAAGCCGACTACATCCCGCTGCTCGCGATCCTCACCCGTCGGCTGTCCGACGAGGAAGTGCAGCAGATCACCGGGCGGCTCGTCGATATCGGTGTGCTGCCCGTCGAGAAGACCGACATCGGCGTAATGATCACCAAGGTCACCGACGAGATGCCGCTCGAGACCGATGTCCAGCGCGTGCGCAATCGCCTCGAATCCGGCGGTTGGCCGACCATCGGCATCAACGAGCCCAGTTGAGACGACGGCCGGCGTGACCGCTCTCCTGCGCGCGCTTCCGATTCCGTCCGGACAGCGCGTCCTCGACCTGCTGCCCACACTGCGCGATGTGCTGGACGGCACCGGTCCCGCCGTGCTCCCGGTGCCGGCGGACGATCCGCGCGAGACCGAGCGACTCGCCTCCGCATTGCGCCCCGGCGAGCCGATCGATGACGAAATCGCTGTCGTAGTCGCGACTTCGGGCACGACTGGCGTTCCGAAGGGCGCGCAGCTGAGTGCTGCCGCGCTGCGGGCCAGTGGTTCCGCGACACACAGCTTCCTCGGTGGACCAGGAGGCTGGCTGCTCGCCCTTCCCGCCCACCACATCGCCGGTTTGCAGGTGCTGCTGCGGTCCGTGCTCGCAGGCACCGAACCCGTTGTGCTCGACGTCTCCGGCGGGTTCGACCCCGCCGATCTCGTGCCTGGCATCGAGCGCATGACCGGGCCGCGTCGCTACACCTCCCTGGTGCCGACCCAGTTGGTGAAGGCCCTCGACGATCCCGCCGCCACCGCTGCGCTGGCTGACCTCGACGCGGTCTTGCTGGGCGGCGCCGCTACGCCGGTGCCGTTGCGCGAGCGGGCGGAGGCTGCCGGAATCACGATTGTGCGGACCTATGGCATGAGCGAGACGTGTGGCGGCTGCGTCTACAACGGGATCCCACTCGACGGGGTTCGGGTGCGCATCGCCGAGGACGGGCGGGTGCTGCTCGGCGGCACCGTCCTCGCCACCAGCTATCGCGGACTGCCGGACCACCCGGCATTCGCCCAGCCCGGCTGGTTCCGCACCGACGACGCGGGCGCAGTGCAGGACGGGGTCCTCAGCGTGCTTGGCCGCCTCGACGAGGCGATTTCCACCGGCGGGCTGACCGTGGTGCCGCAAGTCGTGGAGGCCGTCCTCACCACCCATCCCGGCGTGCGTGAATGCGCGATCGTGGGCCTGCCCGATGCCCGACTCGGCGAGCGGGTGGTCGCGGCGGTAGTCCCTACCGGCACCCCACCCACCCTCGATGAGCTGCGCAAACACGTCACAGACCAGCTGGACCCGACGGCCGCACCGCGGGAACTCCAACTGCTCGACGCGCTGCCGCTGCGCGGGCCGGGCAAGGTAGATCGGGTGGCCTTGCGAGCTGCGCTTGCAGCGCACGACGGCAACTGAAGCCCGGCGCAAGCGCGACGCAAGGGCCGTGCAAGACGGGGCATGCACTGTAGGTGTCATGACCAATCCAGCAATGCATCCGGCCGTCGAGGCCGACAGCCTGGTGAAGACCTTCGGGGAGCAGCGCGCGGTCGACGGAGTCAGCCTCACCGTGCCCACCGGGTCGGTGTACGGCGTGCTCGGCCCCAACGGCGCCGGCAAGACGACGACCATCCGCATGCTCGCCACCCTGCTTCGCCCGGACGCGGGCAGCGCACGAATCTTCGGCTACGACGTGGTGCGCGAGCCCACCGCCGTGCGCTCACTCGTCGGCGTCACCGGGCAGTACGCCTCCGTCGACGAAGACATGACCGCGACCGAGAACCTCGTGATCTTCTCCCGGCTGCTCGGCCTCAGCCGAACCGACGCCAAGCGCAAGTCCAACGAACTGCTCGAGGAATTCGACCTCGTCGAGGCAGCGAACAAGCCGCTGAAGAACTTCTCCGGCGGTATGCGTCGCCGGCTCGACCTCGCCGCGAGCCTGATCGCCGCACCCCCGCTGCTGTTCCTCGATGAGCCGACCACCGGCCTCGACCCGCGCACCCGCGCCCAGATGTGGGAGACGATCCGCCGCCTGGTGCGCGAGGGTTCGACCGTGCTGCTCACCACCCAGTACCTCGACGAGGCCGATCAGCTCGCCGACCGGATCGCGGTGATCGACCGCGGCCGCGTCATCGCCGATGGCACCGCCGACGAACTCAAAGCGTCCGTTGGTGTTTCGACGCTGCAGCTAACCCTCGTGGACCGGACTCAGACCGAAGCGGCTCGTCAGGTGATCGCCACCCAGCTCGGCACCGAGGTCGCCATCACGCCCGAGGCCGGCCGGCTGTCCGCGCCGATGAGCAATACGAGCATCACACCCGAGATCCTGATCCGGCTGCGCGACAACGATATTGCCGTCGACGAGATCACCGTGTCCAAGCCGAGCCTGGACGAGGTCTTCCTCACCCTTACCGGACACAGCGCCGAGGACGATGCCGAAACCGAACGGAGCGTCGCATGACAACTACAACCCTGACCACTCCCGCGCCCGTCGAGGCGCCCGCCCGGCCGGTCGCGACGAAGCGCATCAGCCTGCGCCAGTCGGTGGAGCACTCCTTCACGATGGCTTACCGCGGCATTCTCAAGATCAAGCACAACCCGGAACAGCTGTTCGACGTTACTCTGCAGCCGATCCTGTTCACGCTGATGTTCACCTACATTTTCGGCGGCGCGATCTCCGGCGACGTGCACAGCTACCTGCCGGTCATCATCCCCGGCATCCTCGTCCAGACGGTGATCATCACCTCTGTGGTCACCGGAACGCAGCTGCGCGAAGACATGGACAAGGGCGTCTTCGACCGGTTCAAGTCGTTACCGATCGCGCGGATCGCACCGCTGTCCGGTGCGCTGACCGCCGACATGGTCCGCTACGGCATTGCCACCGTGCTGACTTTCGTCATGGGCTTCATCATGGGTTACCGCCCCGACGGCGGCATCGTCGGCGTCGTCGCGGCCGGCCTGCTCGTCATCGGTTGCTCGTTCGCGACCAGCTGGATCTTCGCGCTGATGGGCGTGCTCATGAGCAAGGCTTCTGCGGTGCAGGGCGTTTCGATGCTGATCCTGTTCCCGCTGACCTTCATGTCGAGCGCGTTCGTGCCGGTCGAGACGATGCCCGGCTGGATGCAGGCGTTCGTCAACGTCAACCCGATCAGCCACCTGGTGTACGCGGTGCGTGACCTGGCAAACGACGGTCACATCGGCGCGCACTTCGGCTGGTCGATCCTTGGTGCCGGGATCATCATCGCGATCTTCGCGCCGCTGACCGTGCGGATGTACATGCGCAAGGCCTGACCGCCTGATCTACGGATGCCCGGCGAGCCCCAAGGGTTCGCCGGGCATTCTCGCGTTCCATGCCTCAAGAGTGCAAAACTTCGTCCCGGGCGCAAAACTTCGCCCCACGAACACAATTCGCCCCCGTTTGGCCCCGGCGACGGCGCCTCAGCGGAGCAGGTCGATGATCTCGTCCGCCGCGCGGCGGCGCGGCACTCCGGTCGCGGCCTGCAGCGCCGCGTTCACCGTCTCGTCCCCGAGCGATTCCCGAGCCAAGTCGAGGTACTTCGCGATCGACATCGACGGAAGGTCCTGCCGTGCCCGCGCATTCGCGGCAAGGGCGACCATTCGCAGCCCGCTCTCGGCGTCGATACCGGTCGCGATCCGGTAGCTTCCGATGGCCGCGCCGAGCGCTCCAATCTGCGGCAGGTCGGGGTATTTCGGCATCCAATCCAGGGCGAGCGCGGTGAGGTCGGCGACCGTCGTGCGGACCTTGTCCGCCTGGCCATGGCGTACATGCGCTCCGATCACCGCGCTCGCGTGCATCGTGACCGACGGCCCTGGGTTGGGCTGCATGGCAGCCGGCCAGCCGACAATCGCGAGCGCATTGCGGTACCCCGCAAGCCCGCGCTCGATGTTTCCGTCGGCGAGGTCGGCCTCGGCCAGGGTTGCCTGCACGCTCGCGAGCCGTTGGTTCGCTTCCCCGGTGACGGAAATACCGGAGCCGATGAGCCCGTCAGCGGCGCTGACGAATTCGGCAAGGTCGCGCCGGGCCTCTGCGACGCGACCCGACCCGATTAGCGACGCATTCAGGTACGCCCGGATCTCAACTCGTTCCTCGTGCGCGTGCAGGATCGCCGCGGAATCCGCCGCCCGCCGGTAGTACTCGACCGATTCCGCGTACTGCGCAGACTGCCCGTACAGGCTGCCGAGGTGCTGGCTCGCCATCGTGGTGGTCCACACGTCGTTGCCCTGTTCGGCAAGCACCAACGCGGCCAGCGCATCCCGGCGCGACAGGTAGGCGCCGCCGAAATTCTCGGCGAAGTTCGCCCGCGCGATGAGCGCCGCGATTCGGGTCGTTCGGTCCCCGGAGCGCACCTCCTCGGCGAGCAACCGGGCAGTGCCGAAGCCGTTCGGCGGCAGACACATCAACCGGCCGACAAAAAGCATCGCGCTGGAAATATCGGCACGCTCGCGCAACAGGCGCCGAATTCGGCTGCGCGCCAGTGCCGTTCCCCGAGTCCCGCGCCCGATGGCCATATGCAGACCGGCAAGCAGGTAGGCGAGGGTCAACAGGTCGCCCGGAATCTCGTCCCAATCCGCACCGCTTGGGTCTACGGCAAGCACCCGGATGGACCAGTTGTACACCTCGGAGTGCGCACCACGCATCGCCCACAGCGTGCCGAGTACCGGGAAAACGTGGTACGCCGTGCGCGCATCGCCCGTGGTAATTGCATTGCGCAGCACAGCAATTAGATTGTCGTGCTCGGCTTCGAGGAGATTCATGGCGCGAATCTGGTCGTCGATGACGAGGGTGGCCACCTCGGCCGCGCATGCGCATGCCCATTGCGCCATCCGCCGGGCCACCTCGTCGGCCTCGCCGTCCGGATCGGCTTCGAGGAGGTCGTCGCCGAACTCGCGCACGGTCTCGAGCATGTGATAGCGCAGCCCAGCGATTTCGGTCTCGTCGACGCCGAGCAGCGATTGATTCACGAGTCCGTCGAGGGCCGTTGCAATATCGTCGACCGCTCCCCATTCCGCCACCACCGCAGCGGATTCCAACGAGAAACCGGCCGGGAATCTGCACAGTCGACGCAGTGCGGCCTGTTGCGGCGGATCGAGCAGCCGCCAACTCCACTCGATCACTGCGCGCAGCGTGCGGTGCCGATCCGGCGAACTGCGATCGGCGCTGCGCAACAACACGAATCGATCGACGAGCCTGTTGTTGATCTCCTCGACCGACATGGCGCGCACCCGGGCGGCGGCAAGCTCGATGGCCAGCGGCAGACCGTCGAGAGTGCGGCACAGTCGGGCCACCTCGACCGGGTCGAGGCGTGCCGAGGGCCGCACCGCCAGCGCTCGTGCACGGAAGAGCTCGGTGGCCGGCGAACCCGCCTCATCGACCTCGAGCGGCGGCAACGGATACACGGTCTCGGCCGAAATCATCAGTGGCGAACGGCTTGTCGTCAGGACCGAGAGCGTCCCCGTCGCGGCGACCAGATCGGCGACCACCGTAGCGACCGCGTCCACCACTTGTTCGCAGTTGTCCAGGATCAGCAGCGTCGGGCGCAGCGACAGCGCGATCTTGAGCCGTTCGTAAGCGGTATGCAACTGCGCACGGACACGGGCGCCGGGCTGCAATTCGGTCTCGCTCAGCCCCAGTACCGAGCAGATCGACGCCACAACATCGTCACCGCTGCGCACCGAGGCAAGCTCAACCAGAACAACGTGGCGCTGATCGGACAGCCGCAGCCCGATTTCGTTGGCCACCCTGGTCTTTCCGGTGCCGCCGGGTCCCAGGATTGTCGTCACCCGCGCCCGGTCCACCGACACCTCTATGGCCGCAAGGTCGGCATCGCGCCCGAGCAATACGTTCGGTGCCGCGCGCAGCCCGATCGCCGCGGGCGGGCGCTCAATCGGTCGAGTCTCGGTCTCGCCCCGCAGGATTCGCGTGTTGAGTTCCACCAGCGCTGCGCCCGGATCGGTGCCGAGCTGATCGGCGAGCCGTTCGCGCAGCGCGGCGAAAACATCGAGCGCTTCGTTGCCGCGGCCGAGTTCGGCAAGTACGCGCATCAGGTCGAGGTGGGCCGGTTCGTCGAGCGGGCTGCGATCCGACCGCACGCGCACGAGTGGCAGCGCAGCGTCGAAGTCGCCGATCGTCGTGAGCGCGTCGATCTGCAGATCCGCCAGCGCCTCGAAGCACGCCTGAGCTTGGCGGGATAGGTCGCGCGCGGGTTCGCCATCGGGAAGGTCGGCACCTGGTTCGCCGCGCCATAGCGTCCGGGCACGCGCCACGGCCGCGAGACAACCTCGCGAATCCCCCGACTCGGTTGCGCGCCGCGCATCGCGGGCGAGGCTTCGCGCGAGCGTCAGATCGACCTCGCCCTCACCGAGGGCCAGCCGGTAACCGGCCGGGCCGGCTTCCAGCGCACCCTCGGGCAGCGCGGCCCGCAGCCGTGACACCTGCGTGTGCAGTGCGTTCATCGGCGAACGCGGCGGCGAGTCACCCCACACGTCGTCGATCAATCCCTGTGCGCTGCGGCTCTGTCCGGGCCGGCAGGCGAGCGCAGCAATCAGGCTGCGGGCCCGCGCACCCGGAAGCGGCACAAGCTCGCCATTGCGGCGCGTGCACACCTCACCGAGCAGAGCCACCACAACCGGTGCGTTCACGGACTCCGCCAGGTCGCTTCCCGCCGCGGCTGACTGTATGGACACGATGCTCCGAATCGTATTCGCGGGCCGGGCGATGCTGCCACCCGCCGCGTCGAGGTGTCCGATATGTCGCAACATATGCGGGCGACCAGCGAGTTCCGGTCGCGCGCGATGCTCGCCCTGGGCATGGCCGGTCATCGTGGAAGGATCGAGTCATGGCATCTGTGGCCCAGTGGATCGAAGGCGCACGCCCGCGCACCCTGCCGAACGCGATCGCCCCGGTGTTCGCTGGAACCGGTGCGGCGGCGTCCATCGACGGCGCGGTGTGGTGGAAGGCGCTGCTGGCGCTCGTGGTGTCGTTGGCCCTCATCATCGGCGTCAATTACGCCAACGACTATTCCGACGGAATTCGCGGCACCGACGACGACCGAATCGGTCCGCTGCGCCTTGTGGGCTCGCGGGTCGCGACGCCGACCGCCGTTCGCAATGCCGCGGTGGCCAGCCTGGCCATCGCGGCGGTCGCGGGCCTGGTGCTCGCGGTGACGACGGCATGGTGGCTCGTCGCGATCGGCGCCGCGTGCATCGCCGGCGCCTGGTTCTATACCGGCGGGCAAAAGCCATACGGCTATAGCGGCTTCGGCGAAATCGCGGTGTTCGTCTTCTTCGGCCTGGTGGCTGTGCTCGGCACCCAGTACGTGCAGGCGGAAGAGGTGGACTGGGCCGGCCTGGTGTGCGCGGTCGCGGTCGGCAGCTTCTCCAGCGCGGTACTGGTGGCCAACAACCTGCGCGATATCCCGACCGACACCGTCTCGGGCAAGATCACGCTGGCCGTGCGATTCGGCGACGCACGCACCCGCGTTTTGCATCTCGCGTTGCTCGCGGTTCCGGTCGTCGCGACGCTGGTCCTCGTCGCGCGCTCGCCGTGGGCGCTGGTGGGCCTGCTCGCCGTGCCGCTGGCCGTGCGCGCGAATGCGCCGGTCCGGTCCGGCGGCCACGGGATGGAACTGATTCCCGCACTTCGCGATACCGGTCTCGCGATGTTGGTGTGGTCCCTGGCAACGGGCATCGCGCTCGCGGTCGCCTGAGTTCAGTCCTTGTCGGGCACGAGCAGCCCGAGCGCGAAGTTCACGATCGAGATGATGATCCCGCCCCAAACGGCGGTCCAGAAGCCGTCGACGTGCAGCCCGTAGTCGGTGGTCTCGGTGATCCACGACGTGAGCATCAGCATCAGTGCGTTGATGACGATCAGGAAGATCCCGAGGGTGAGAATCACCAGCGGCAGCGACAGCAACTTGACCAGCGGCTTCACCAGCATGTTCACCACAGTGAACACCGCGGCAATACCAAGAGTGACCACGACATCCCAGGTGGTTCCCCGGCCGGAGCTCGAGATATCGATACCGGACACCCAGGATGCCGCCAGCCACAGCGCCACCGCGTTGATCAGCACGCGCGCAAGGAAAATCATGCTGCGATGCTGGCACAGTTCGAATCCCGGCGCCTCAGGCGGCTCGATCGAGCAGGTCGAGCACCTTGGCTCGCAGATCCCCGATCGGTATGTGCGCCTCGACGAGTCCCCGCGCGACAGCGCTGGGTGCGCGCAGAATCCCGAGCAGTAGGTGCTCGGTGGCGATGCGGTCGTCCTTGCGCGCGATTGCTTCCCGCAGTGCGAGTTCGAGCGTCTTCTTCGCGCCCGGCGTGAACGGAATGTGATTGCCGCGCAACCGCGCGAGGAATCCGCGCGGCTCGTCCGAGTCGGCCGTCGGTCGTTCCACCGCATCCTCACCAAAGGTCTCTGCGAGGCTGCGCCGGACGGCGTCGAGATCGATCCCGATCGAGCGCAGCGCCTCGGCGTCCTCCTCGCCGAACGGCTCCGAACCCGGCTGGTCGATGCCCGCGCTCAACGCACTCGTCGCGGCATCGAGCGTCAGCCCGTGTTGTTCGAGCAAGATTGCGAGCGGATGGTCGGCGCTCGCAAGCACACCGAGCAGGATGTGTTCGACGTCGATAACCGGACTGTTCAGGCCGCGCGCCTGATCCTGCGCGGCAATCACGGCGGCCCGGGCGTCCTTGCTGAACCGCTCGAACATCAGCGGATCCTTCCTCGTCGGTTGTGCTTCTGATGGACCGCCTGCCTGCTCACCTCGAGGGAGTCGGCGATCTGCTGCCACGACCAGCCCTGGGTGCGGGCGTTGTCCACCTGGATCGCCTCGAGCCGCTCGGCCAGCCGTCGCAGCGCGAGTACCGCGCGCAGACCCACCTTCGGGTCGGGGCTGCCGGCGGCGGCAGCGAGGTTCGTCGCTTCGGTCATGGTGTCAATGTAGGTTGACAGCTCGGATCCGTCAATGTTGATTGACAACCTGTGCATGAGCGCACTCCATTTTCCGGAGTGAACGGAAGCGTTCACCCCGTCTAACGCAACAAATCTTCCGTTCACGACCACTTCAGATGAGCGCTGCAGAAGCGCTCGGTCACCGTGATCACGAGCAAATGGCCGCCGCAACCCCAATTATTGGGGCCATCCGTTCGGTGTCGCGAGACCGAACAAATGGCCGCCGACACGCCGATCCGAGGGGCCAGATGCTCGTGATCACCGCGAAAGCAGCGCGCTCAGGACGCCGGCCAGCTCCCGGTCTTGGCGAAATCGTCGAGCTGGGCCGCGGGACCACTCAGGTCCATCCCCTGCTCGCGCACCCAGTCGTCGTCGAAATACGTTCCGGTATACCGGTCCCCGCCATCACAGAGCAGCGTGACGACGCTGCCCGACCGGCCGGCCGCGAGCATCTCGGCGATCAGTCCGAACGTGCCCCACAGGTTGGTGCCGGTCGATCCGCCGACGCGCCGACCGAGCGCCACGCTGCCGTGCCGCATCGCCGCGAGGGACGCCGCGTCGGGAACGGCGATCATCCGGTCCACGACCTGCGCGATGAAGGACGGCTCGACGCGGGGGCGCCCGATGCCTTCGATCCGCGACGACATCCCGGTCTGGTACTCCCGCGCGCCCGTCTCGTACGAGCCGAAGAATGCGGAGTTCTCGGGGTCGACGACCGCGAGCCGCGTGTGGTGTCGTCGATAACGGATATAGCGGCCGATCGTGGCGCTCGTCCCGCCGGTGCCCGCGCCGACGACGACCCAGTCCGGCACCGGATGCTGCTCGAGGGCCAGCTGCTCGAAGATCGACTCGGCGATGTTGTTGTTCCCGCGCCAGTCCGTGGCCCGCTCGGCGTGCGTGAACTGGTCCATGTAGTGGCCGTCGGTCTCTTCGGCCAGCCGCGCTGCCTCGACGTAGATCGCCGAGGGCTGGTCCACGAAGTGACAGCGCCCGCCCTGCGCCTCGATTAGCGCGATCTTCTGCGGGCTCGTGCTTGCGGGCATCACGGCAACGAATTCGAGGCCGAGCAGACTCGCGAAATACGCCTCGCTGACCGCCGTCGATCCCGATGACGCCTCGACGACGGTGGTGCCTTCGGTGACCCAGCCATTGCAGATCGCGTAGAGGAACAGCGACCGGGCCAGCCGGTGCTTCAGGCTGCCGGTGATGTGGGTGGATTCGTCTTTGAGATAGAGCTGCACCGACCAGTCGGCAGGTAGCGGATATCGCAGCAGGTGGGTGTCGGCGCTGCGTTGAGCGTCCGCCTCGATGAGCCGGACCGCATTGTCGACCCATTCACGGGAGACGCTGCGGTCAACGGTGGTCATCGCGACGCGCTCCCGCCTTCCCCGTCGCCGCGGCGGGCGGCGCCATCCTTACCGTCACCGCGCAGCTTGGCACGCAGATCCGCCTTGTCGCGGCGGCGCTTCTCGTCGACATCGGTAATGGATTCGTTGACCTGGATGCGCAGCTTCTTGAACAGCACGAGCGACAGCGGAAGTGCAATGACTACGGCGAAAATCAACGCGACGAGCAGCGGAACATCGACGTCTACGAGCGCTGCAACACCGAGGATGACGGCCGCGAGAACGATGACGAGACCGAGCCGTGCCAAGGTGTAGAGCGCGAGGTTGCGTGCCAACCGACCGCCCGGGCTAGTCGTCGAGTGGGGAGTCGGAGTATCTTCGGCCACCAGGTCAGCGTAGGCGATGCGCTGCATGCGCCCGCTCGCCGGGACCGGAATCCCGCCCAATCTTTGGCGAGTCCCGAGTATCCGTTTTGTCCATTACCTCCCCTTTACCTGAATTAGAGGGTTCGAGTACCCGGGCCTCCGAATGCAACTATGGCGACGGCAACCGACGTCGAGAACCCGGGGGTAAAACCGATGACCGCACCCGCCTTTCATGGTGGCCACGAAGCCTTGATGACCCCTGGGCAGGTGGCGGCGCTGTTCCACGTCGATCCCAAGACCGTGACCAGGTGGGCGCTCGCCGGACGGCTGAGTTCGCTCCGCACACCGGGTGGTCATCGCCGGTTCCGCGAGGCCGAGGTCATGAATCTGCTGGCCTCCCTCACCACCGAAGCAACGGTCAGCTGACCTCTGCTTTGACCTATCGACCGGTAGGTTTTTACTTGCCGCCCGGTTAATAGCGGGTGTATTTTCGGCCCACAGGAGGGTCGCGATGGCACCTAACGTCAGGTCGTCCGGTTCGCCCGAAGGGCCGGACCGTGTGCCCGCTCGTGCCTGGTGGCGAAAATACGCAGCCGCACTGATCGTCAACGACCCCTCGCGGCGCGTAGTCGGCACCGCACGCCGCCCCGCCTGGTGGTTCGAAATCGCGCTTCTTGCCGCGTGCTACGCCGTGTACAGCATGATTCGCAACCATGTCGGCAACGTCCGCGAAGCGGCCTACGCGAACGCGAACATCATCGCCGACATCGAGAACGCCCTCGCGATCGATGTGGAACCCCTGCTCAATGACTGGCTGCACGGGAATCCGGTAGTCGCGGTCCCGTCCTGCTTCTACTACGCGTCACTGCATTTCGTCGTCACACCGGCGCTGTTGATCTGGCTTTACGTCCGCCGCCCACAGGTCTACACACGGGCGCGCTCCGTACTCATGCTCGCGACGGGTGCGGCCCTGATCGGCTTCTATCTCACGCCGACGGCGCCACCGCGCCTGATCGGCGAGCCCAATGGACTGCACGACATCATGGCCGAGTTCGCCGGCTGGGGTTGGTGGCCCGACAGCGGCGCGCCTGCCTCGGATGCGATCTCCAACCCGTACGCCGCAATGCCCTCGGTGCACTGCATGTGGGCGATCTGGGTCGGGCTGGTCCTGTTCGCCTGCGCGCAGCCGATCTGGCTCCGGATGGTCGGCCTCGCCCACCCCATCATCACCGTTTTCGTGGTGATGGCGACCGGCAATCATTTCCTGCTCGACGCCGTCGCCGGCCTGGCATTGCTGGCCATTTCGCTGCTGGTCGTCGTCCTACTCAGCAAGCGTCGTAGTGCGCGACAATTGACCCAGAAAAGCGAGATCGAGGACAGAGAACTGGCAGCATGACTGCCCCATCGCCCACCCGCGAAGGCACCAGGGAACGCATCCTGGCTGCCGCTGTCGTCCTGTTCGCCGACCACGGTTTCGAGGCGACGTCGCTGCAACAGATCGCCGATGTCCTGCCGGTGACGAAGGCCGCGCTGTACTACCACTTCCGGTCCAAGGACGATCTGCTCGCCGCGCTCGTCGAGCCGATCTTCGCCGACCTCGAGGCACGGCTCCGGGCCGCCGAGATCGACAAGCCGTCGCCGGCCGCCCGCCGCGCGGCGCTCACCGATTTCCTCGACGGACTCCTCGCACACCAGCAGCTGATCGGGTTCATCACCCGTGACCCCGCGGCCCGGGCGAACCCGATCGTCCTCGCGCAAACCGAGCGCGTTCGCGAGCACATCGACACTCTGCTGCTCGGCGCAGACCTCGACGAGTCCGAGCAGATCGTGGCGAGCATGGCGCTCGGCGGCATGTACAGCGCAGTCGTCGATCATGGTGACGCCGACCCCGATCTGCTCCGGCCGATAGTCGTGGAATCCATCGAGGCGATGCTGCGCACCATCCGCCGCCGTCACAAGGTCGCGCACTGATCTCGGCTGACCCCACGCGTATGCCTTTGTGACCTAGCGGCGCTAGTCTCGACAGCAGGAGGTGGGCGTCGTGATCTACGTATTGGCGCTGATCGTGCTGGTGACGCTGGCCGTGCTGGCCTGGAAGGCATTCGGTCCCCAGTTGCGCACGCCGAGTCCCGGGCGAGTCCGTGGCCCGGAGGACGATCCCGACTTCATGTGGCGCATGAAGCGCGAGCGCCGCTCCGATGGACCCGAGCCGGACCAGCGCGACGCGCAGTAGGTCCCTAACCGCTCGGGCGAGTTCGAAGCCCGTCCAGAATCACGTTCATTCCCGCGACGGCCTCGTCGTGTGCTGCTGTCGAACCGCCGGACGTGGCGATGAACAACGCGGCTTCGTCGAGCGCGGCGAGCAGGATGTTCGCCAGGACATCGATCGGCACCCCTGCGGCCAGGTCCCCGTCCTTCGACGCCTGCTCGAGCAAGGCGCGCATCACCGTGACCCCGTGGCGACTCTCGATCTCTCGCCAGCGCTGCCATCCCAAAACCGCGCGACCGTCGATGAGCAGAATTCGTTGCACATCGGGACTCAGGCAGGCTCGAAGAAATGCGTGCGCTTCCTGCTGCAGGAGATCGAACGCCCCGGCGTTGTCGGTCACGGTGAATTCGGCGGCAACATTTCTGAGTAGCTCTTGCTCGATATCGAGCACCACCGCCTCGAAGAGCGCCTTCTTGTCTGCGAAGTGGTGATAGAGCGCCCCGCGCGTACCTACTCCGGCGGCAGCGACGATCTCGTCGGTGCTGGTGTCGTCGAAACCCTTGGTCACAAACAACTTTCGCGCGGCGGCAACGAGGGCCTCCTTGGTGGCCTCGGCCTGCGCCGCCCGGCGTGCCCGGGTGGGGTTGGGGTCCGACGAGGCAGCGCTCACGGGAGAAACCCTATTGCACTCGTGGGGTGGCTGAGATACGGTCGCATCTCACATACAGCTGTATGTGAAGTTCCAACAGGCACGGCCCGGAACTCGGGGGCCTCGGCGCACCCGAATGACTGCTGCCCAAATGCATTACGTCCCAGCATGTTCACTGTCGAACAGGAGCGTTGTGCGAACGAGAATTCTGACCGCCGCGTGTGCGACCCTGATGTCCGTAGGTGCCCTGGTGGGCCCGGCAATCGCGACTGCCCAACCGAGTTTGGATTGCAGCCCGCAGGCCCTGAAGAACCGCGGCTACTTCTCCAATCAAGGCGACGGAACCGTTTCCATACTGGACCTCACAACCAATCGCGTGGTGGGAACGATCGGCGGGTTCGAGCATCCGTGGAACGTCAACGTCAACGCCGACGGCACAAAGTTGTATGTGGATGACGTCCCGGTATTCGATCTCGGTTACGCAAATATCTCCGTCGTCGACACCTGCACCCACGCCGTGCGGAAACGGATTCCGACGTCCGGCTTGGCCATCGGGTCGGCCCCCGCGCACGGACGCGAAGTATTCACGGCGGCGTATATCCCCCGGGAACTACTCGTGCTCGACACCGCACGGGATGAGGTGACCGCGACCTATCGCACTACATCGATTCCGTCGGGCGTGATCGGTGATGAACATGGAAAAGACTTGTGGGTCACCGCCTTTCCGAACCTCGTCTACCACATCGACCGACGGACCGGCGTGTCCACCGAGAGCACTCCCATCTACACCGCCGGGCCGGCACCACAGCAGATGGCGCTCTCACCGGACGGATCCACGCTGTCCGTTGCGGACAGCACCGGTATCTCCCTCATCGACACCGCGACGAAAAGCATTCGCGCGCGAGTGGTCCTGCCAGGGGAGTTGAGTTCCCCCGCGTACGGCGGCGTGAGCCCCGACGGGAGACACCTGTGGATGGCGTACTTCAGCGGCCAGGTCGCCGTCATCGACATCGCCACCGGACACGTCCGCCGCATCCACCAAACCGGCGGCTGGGGCATCGGCGTCACCTTCTCCAAGGACGGCAGCCGCGTATACGTCCCGACAACCCCGCCGGGCACGGTTATCAGCCCCTTGGGAATCGGCTATGCGATCCCGGCGTTCGTCAAGTCCTGGCGCCCCGGTGGAGTTGTACGCATCTATGACACAACAACATTCGGCGAAGTCGGCGAGATCACCGCTGGAAACCTACCAATGGCCGTCGCGATTCCCGGGGTCGTGAAATAGGGGGTCCGCATATGGCCGACATCCCACGGCGCTCCGCGCTGATCGGCGCCGCACTCGCGACCGCCGGGGCCTTCCTGAGCGGATTGAGCCCGGCGCACGCGTCACCGCCGTTACGTGAACTCCGCACTCGAGCGGTCGTGATCGGCGCCGGCCTGGCGGGCGCTATCACCGCATACCGGTTGGCAGAGGCCGGAGTTCAGACCCTCGTGCTCGAACGAGGCAGACGCTGGGCGGTCAGCCCCGCCGGAAATACCTTCGCCACCACGCGCGCTGTCGACAAGCGGGTGTTCTACGCCGCCGGGTCCCCTCCCCTGCCCGGTGTCGACCTTCCCATCGAGCCGTACCCGGGAATTCTCGAGATCCTGCCCGGCGACGGGATGGCGGTAGTGTGCGGCGCGGGCGTCGGCGGCGGCACCCTCGTCTACGCGGGTGCCACGATCCGGCCTCGCGAAGCGGCATTCGGCGAGATGCTGCCCACGGTCGACTGGCGAACGATGGACGCCGAATACTACCCCCGCGCGGCGCGACGACTGCAGGCCACGCCCGTTCCGGATGACGTTCTGGCGCACCCGAATTGGACCGGGGTGCGCGCTTTCATGAAGATGGGCGAGGATGCCGGGATGCGGCCGGAACGCGTCCTGCAGACCGTCGATTGGAACATCGTCAGGCAGGAACTCGCCGGGGAGCGGGTGCCTGCGCTCAGCATCGGCGAGTACCTCCTTGGCGTCAACAGCGGTGCGCGGAACTCCGTCGACAAGACCTATCTGGCGCAGGCGGAACGCACCGGCAAAGTCAGCGTCGCGCCGTTGCACCGCGTTCTGGACATCGGATTCGACGCCAGGACCAGTCGCTTCACACTGACCGTGGAGCAGGTCAGCGAGACCGGAGCGGTCCTCGCACACGTGCGCGTCGTCGCCGACGCGGTGTTCTGCTCCGCAGGGTCGGTGGGAACCTCGAAGCTGCTTGTCGCCGCTCGCGAGACCGGGACGCTGGTCAATCTCAACGAGGAAATCGGTCGGCACTGGGGCGGCAACGGCGACGAAGGCTGGGCCAACCTGCTGACATCGAGCCCGATCGGGGTGATGCAGGGCGGTGGCATCAGTGCCGCGATCCGCGACGACACCAACCCGGCCAGGCCGACCGTCCTGGAGAACGTGGGTCTCCCCGTTCCATTAGAAATGCACGTCATGGGCATGCTCTGCATGAGTGTCTGCCCACCGGCGGGCGAATTCCGCTACCACGCGGCGACCGGTGACGTCACCCCGTTCTGGCCTGCAGGCGTCGAAGCCGCCGACCGGGCGGCAACCCGCAACCTCGCCCGAACAGTCGGCGCCGGCCCGAACACGTCGGGCGCCGAACTGTCCGTGGCGATCGATCGAGCCATCCGTGCCATCGCCGACCAACCCGGCATGAGCACTCAGGCCCGCGGACTAATGCACCTGCTCACAGGCGCCCCGACCCGCTCGGTCAATGTCGGGCCGCTGGCTCCCTTCACCGGGCACCCACTGGGCGGTGCCACACTGAACACCGCGTGCGACAACTTCGGACGGGTCGACGGCTATCGCGGGCTGTACGTCACCGACGCTGCGCTCATCCCCGGTTCGACCGGTGGATGCAATCCGACGTGGACGATCGCAGCGCTTGCCGAACGGTGCCTCGACACCATCGTCCAGCAGGACGTTGGGGTGGTGTTCTAGCCCGACTGGCGCGTGGTCGTACGGAAACGATCTTCGAATGGCACAATCAGCGGTATCGAGATCGGGAATTCGATGTGAGTCCCCGGATCGAGTTTGTAGGGAGTATTGGTATGACGCAGGGCACTGTGAAGTGGTTTAACGGCGAAAAGGGCTTCGGCTTCATCGCACCCGACGACGGAACTCCGGACGTCTTCGTGCACTACTCGGAGATCCAGGGCAGCGGCTTCAAGTCGCTCGAGGAGAACCAGCGGGTGGAGTTCGAGGTGGGTCAGGGCCAGAAGGGCCCCCAGGCCACGAACGTTCGGGCTGTCTAACAAGCCTTCGAGGACCGCATCCGACTGATGCGGTCCTCGCTCGTTAGGCCCAGTTCTTCAACAACCGGCGCGAGGATCCTCGGCCGGGGAGCTAGTTCAGCCCTGCATAGCTGTGCAGACCACTCACCACCATGTTGATGATGAAGAGGTTGAACAGCATCGCCGTGAACCCTGCGACGTTGATCCACGCCGCGCGGGTGTCACGCCATCCCGACGTCGCGCGGGCGTGCAGGTAGGCCGCGTAGACCACCCAGGTGATGAACGACATCGTCTCCTTGGGATCCCAGCCCCAGAACCGGCCCCAGGCCGCTTCGGCCCAGATCGCGCCGAGGATGACGCCGGCACCGAATAGCGGGAAGCCGATGATCGTGGTCTTGTAGGCGAGCCGGTCGAGCGTGCGGGCATCCGGCAGTCGCCGCGCGATCGCACCGATGCGGCCGTGCTCCTCGCCCTCCGGCTGGCGCAGCCGCAGCAGGAACAGCAGGCTCGCGATACCGGACACCAGGAAGATCCCGCTGCCGGTGGAAACGATAGTGACGTGGATGGGCAGCCAGTAGGAGCGCAGCGCGGGCACGACCGGTGCCGCGTCGGCGTAGAGCACGGTGGCTGCGAGGAACATCAGCACCATGACCGGCACGATCAGGAACACCCACATCGACCGGTAGCGCTGCCCGCGCAGGAACACCAGGCCGACAACCATCGCCGCAGCGGTCGCCATCGTCACGAACTCGTACATGTTGCCGAGTGGGAAGCGGTGTGTCGCGAACCCGCGCAGCACGATCGAGCCGACGTGCAGTGCGACGCCAACGATGAGCACGGCGTAGGCCATGTTGCCCAGGCGCTCGGACCACGGCTTACGCGGCGCTTCGACCACGCGGCCGGGCACTGCCGACGTCGGCGAAGCGACACCACCGGCCGCGACGAGCTCGCGTGCCTCGGCCTGCTTCGTGCGCGCACCGGCGTACTGCCAGATGAGCAGGACGAACGCGAGGAGATACACCGCGAAGGCGCTTTCGAACGCCAGGTCGCTGTATCCGGCGATTGTCTCGTCGATCGGCATGGTCACTCTCCGCTTGATGCGTTGTCTCGCTCGCCCGGAAGCAGGCGGCTGCGCAGCCGGTCGAACTCGTCGCCCCAGCCGGCATGGTCGGTCCGGGCGAGTCCGCCCAGCTCTACTACGGTACGTCGTGAACGGGTCTCTGCGCTCCCGGGTCCGTCGGCGGCCGGGTACGCGCGCACCCAGATCCGTCGTCGCCGGATCAGCAGCGACACCAGCAGACCAGCCATCATCGTGATCGCACTGATCAGCACCCAGCCCTGCGCGGGGTCGTGGCTGACCTGAAGGTTGACGAACTCCTTGGCGCCGTCGAACGTCACCTTCGTGCCGTCGGCGAGCGTCGTGCTCTCCCCCGGCTTCAGGTTCACCCGGGCCTGCTTCACCAGCCGGTCCTGCTCGATCAGGCTCTTGTCGAGCGAGAACAACGACTGCGGCTTGCCGGTGTCGAGCCCGGTATCGCCCTTGTAGACGTCCACCGCGACAGCGGGATCGGTCATCTCCGGGTACGCCGAGGTGAGCAGCTTGCCGTTGAATGCAGCTGTCGGCGCGAACAGGCCCTCGATGGCGATCTGCTGCTTGCGGCGCTCGTCGTTGTTCGGGTACATCCCGCCCGGCGGGTCGAACCGCAGCGCACCACTGGACAGGAACGTCGTCGCGTCGTCCGGCCGCCACTGCACTGTCTCGGTGCGGGTCTCGCCGTTGGGGAAGGTCACCGTGAAGGTTGGCGCGTAGCCATGGCCCTGCAGGTACACCCGATCGCCCGCGACGCGCAACGGGTGATTGACCTGCAGCGTGGCCTCGCGCCAAGTGTTGCTGCTGAGGTCGTCGCCAGCCTGGTAGGCGATGTTGCTGGTGAACATCTCGGCCTGGCCGTTGTCGAGGTAGTCGGCCTTGAAGTCCTTCACTCGGATGCAGACCGGAGTCATTCCGGTGCCGTCGCGCACATTGCCGGCGCGGAAGGAGTCGAAAACGGCGGGCGAGGTGCTGCAGAAGCCCGGACCGTCGTCGGCGATCACGATCACTGTGCCCTCGTAGCCGAACAGCTTGCCGACCGCGATCGACACGAGCAGCGCGACCAGAGCGAGATGGAACACCAGGTTGCCGAGCTCACGGGTGTAGCCCTTCTCGGCCGAAAGTGTGACTTCACCCGACTGCACCGACTTATCGGACTCGCCCCGCTGGACAGTGCGCCAACCGCGCATGCGGCCGCGAATCCGCTCGACGACTTCCTCGGGCGCTTCGTCGACGGTCGTCGAGTAGTGATGCGGCAGCCGCGAGAGGTTGCGCGGCGTCGGTACGGGATCGGTGCGGAGCGCCCGGTAGTGATCGAGGCAGCGCGGCAGGATGCAGCCGACCAGCGAGACGAACAACAGCACGTAGATCGCGGTGAACCAGAAGCTGGAGAACACGTCGAACAGCTCGAGCCGGTCCATCCACGGGCCGAGCGTCGGGCGGTCGAAGATGTACTGCTCGACCTTCTGCTCGTTGAGACTGCGCTGCGGCAGCAATGCACCGGGGATCGCCGCGAGGGCAAGCAGGAACAGCAGGGCGAGCGCGGTCCGCATGCTGGTGAGCCCGCGCCAGGTGTTGCGCACGAACGCCAGGACTCGGCCGGGCAGCGACTGACGCTGCGGCGCGGCCGGACTGCTCGGCGGTGCCTGGGTGGTTGTCATATCGGCAGCGTCACCTCGGAGACGAACGCGTCCCGGACCCAGCCGACGAAGTCGTCCCACATCCCGGTCACAAGGGCGATGCCGACGAAGACCAGCATGACCCCGCCGATCACTTGGATGGTGCGGGCATTGCGCCGCAACCAGCCCACGCCGCGCAGCGCACCGGCCGATCCGAAGGCGAGGATGACGAACGGCAATCCGAGGCCGAGGCAGTACGCGATGATCAGCAAGACCCCGCGCGCGGCGGTGGTGCCGTCGGTGCCGGCGGCCACGGACATCACGCCGGCCAGCGTCGGGCCGAGGCACGGCGTCCAGCCGAGCGCGAACACCGCACCGAGCAGCGGCGCACCGGCCAAGCTGGTGATCCGGCGCGGCTCCATCCGGGTGTCGCGCTGCAATGCCGGGATCAGGCCGATGAACACCAGGCCCATGATGATCGTCACCACGCCGCCAACGCGTTGCAGCACTTCACGATTCACTGCGAGCGTCTGGATCAGCCCGAACACAGACGCGGTAGCGAGCACAAAGACGACGGTGAATCCGGCGACGAAGAGTCCAGCGGCGCCGGCGACTCGGGCCCGGCCCGTTTTGGTCGACCGTGTATTCGGGTCGCTCCGCAGGCTCCGCTCCTGCGCCGCGCCGGAAACGGTGACGGGCGGGGCATCCGCGCCGACGACGCCGGCCAGGTAGGACAGGTAGCCGGGCACGAGCGGCACGACACACGGTGAAGCGAACGAGACGAGACCGGCGAGCAGGCAGGCGCCGAGAGCCAGCACCAGCGGCCCGGTGGCCGCGGCGGTCTGGAAGCTGTCACCGACGCCTGCGAGGTTCACAACTGCTGCCCTGTCATGACTGCTGCTCGGCGGCAACGCGCGCGACGACCGGTTCGAGGTCCTCGGCGAGCAGTTCGCGCAGGAACACCGCTGCCACCCGGTGCTCCTTGTCGAGCACGAGGGTAGTGGGCACAACGCTGGTGGGGAAATTGCCGCCGAGCGCGATCAGGCTGCGCATCGCCGGGTCGTAGATCGACGGGTAGCTGATGGCGTTGTCGGTGACGAAATCGCGCGCCTTGTCCTGCTGGTTATCGCGCACGTTGATGCCGAGGAACGCCACGCCGGAGTCCTTGGTGTCGAGGTAGACCTTCTCGAGGTCGTCGGCCTCGCCGCGGCAGGGTCCACACCACTGACCCCACAGATTGATCACGACGGCCTTGCCCGCGAAGTCGTCGAGCGAGACGGTCTTGCCGTCCTCGGTCAGGCTCGGCCCGGACAGTTCGCCGAGCGTGCCCCGGCTCTCCGGCGGGTCGTAAAAGATGTCGGTCTTGCCGCCGGGCGAGACGAAGTCGAACGTGCCGCCCTGGGCGACTGCGTCCGAACCCGTCGAGCACGCCGAGGCGGCACCGACCGCGACGGCTGCGAAAAGCACAGCCGCCGTTCGAACAGAAAACACCTTCACGCGCCGGTCACCTTCGGGTCCGACGCACCGGCCGGCTCTGAGTAGACGATGTCGACGAGGGTGTCGCCGACGTACACCAGCGAGGTCAGCGACGCGAGCGAGCACTGCCGCTGCCGCGGGTCGTGCCAGAGCCGCTGGCCCTGCAGGAAGCGGCGCAGCGTCCACACAGGAAGCTGATGGGAGACGACGACGGCCTCGTGGCCGGCGGCCTCGGCGCGGGCCTTGTTGACCGCCGCAAGCATGCGGTGCGCAATCTGCAGGTACGGCTCGCCCCAGGACGGCGTGAACGGGTCGCGCAGCTTCCACCAGTGCCGCGGCTTACCCAGCGCACCGTCGCCGACGGCAACCTTCAGTCCCTCGAAGGCGTTGCCGGCCTCGATGAGGTTCTCGTCGGTCTCCACCTGCAGGCCATGCGCAGCGGCGATCGGCACAGCGGTCTCCTGGGCGCGCTGCAGCGGCGAGGCGATCACGTTGGTGATGTCGTGCCCGGCGAGTGCCTTGGCCACGGCGGCAGCCTGGGTCTGACCGGTGACGGACAGATGGAAACCCGGCAGGCGGCCATAGAGGATCCCGCGCGGGTTGTGTACCTCGCCGTGCCGCAGCACGTGCACGATGGTGCGCAATTGCTCGGTCTTGGGTTCGGTCACGAGGAAGTTCCTTCGGTTGCGGCGGCGGCAGCCTGGGCGGCGGCCGGCAGGGCGGCAGCGATCTTCTCGAACGAGGCGTCGTCCAACGCGGCCGATACGAACCATGCTTCGAACGCGCTCGGCGGGGCATAGACCCCGCGTTCGAGCAGCGCGTGGAAGAACGGTGCGAAGCGCCACGTCTCGGCCGCCTTGGCCGACGCGTAGTCGGTCACCGGCTTGGCGGAGAAGAACACGCTCACCATGTTGCCTGCGAACTGGACCTGGTGGGCCACACCCGCGGTGTCCAGCGCCGATCCGAGCAAATCGCCGAGACGCTTGGCGTTCGCGTCGAGCTTCGCGTACACGGCGGCATCGGCGGCGCGCAGCGTCGCGAGTCCGGCCGCCACGGCGACGGGATTCCCGGACAGGGTGCCGGCCTGATACACCGGCCCCGCCGGAGCGAGGTGGTCCATGATGTCCGCGCGGCCGCCGAACGCCGCCGCGGGCAGGCCACCACTCATCACTTTGCCGAACGTGTAGAGGTCGCCGGCGACGCCGTCGATGCCGTACCAACCTGCCGCGCTCACGCGGAAGCCGGTCATCACCTCGTCGACGATCAGCAGCGCGTCGTGCGCGTTGGCGAGGCGGCGCAGGCCCGCGTTGAAGCCTGGCTCCGGCGCGACCGCGCCCATGTTGCCCGCCGCCGCCTCGGTGATGACTGCCGCGATCTGACCCTGGTTGGCGGCGAAGGCCTCGGCCACCGCATCGAGATCGTTGTAGGGCACGACGATGGTGTCCCCGGCCTGCGCACCGGTGACACCGGGCGATGTCGGCAGCCCGAGCGTCGCGACGCCCGAGCCTGCGTCGGCAAGCAGCGCGTCGACGTGGCCGTGATAGCAGCCGGCGAACTTGATGATCTTGGTCTTGCCGGTGAATCCGCGCGCAAGCCGGATGGCGCTCATCGTCGCCTCGGTACCGGAGTTGACCAGGCGAACCCGCTGCACGGGCTCGACGCGACCGATGATCTCCTCGGCGAGTTCGATCTCGCCCGCGGTCGGAGCACCGAAGGACAGCCCGCCCGTCGCGGCCTCACGTACCGCCTCAACGACGGCCGGGTGGGCGTGGCCGAGGATCATCGGCCCCCACGAGCACACCAGGTCGACGTAGGAGTTACCGTCTACGTCGGTCAGCGTGGCACCGGACGCGCTAGCGATGAATCGTGGCGTACCGCCCACCGCCGAAAAGGCGCGGACCGGGGAGTTGACCCCGCCCGGAATTACCGCACTCGCCCGCTGGAATAACTCGGCCGACCTCGACGAACTGAAAGACACGACTTCCAGTGTCTCAGCCCGAAGCAAATCGGCAACGACAGGGTGTAGTGGTCCTCACCACGTTGTTGTCACTGCGCCTTCGCTGCGTAGCGTCGGTCACAGCGGGCAATCCATTTGGTTTCGGGAAATTTGCCGCGGGGGATACCGTCGGACATGGCCATCACGCGGGAACCGACGCCAACCACCGGGGACCATCTCCGTCGCGCGCTCGACGGAGTTTTGCACGACACCAAGGAAAAAGTCCGCGTCGACTTGAACCGCGACGAATTCCTCCCGCACTACACCCCGGATCTCGAACAGGCGCGCGCAAAGACGCTCGAGCAGATGCGGTTGTTGACGGCATCGGGCAACGCCGCCAATGGCTTTCGCGTGGAACATGGTGGCACCGGCGATGTCGGCGCGGCGGTCACCAGCATCGAACTGCTTGCGATGTCCGATCTCTCGCTGATGGTGAAAGCCGGCGTGCAGTGGGGACTGTTCGGTGGCGCAATCGAAAACCTCGGCACCGAACGCCACCACGAGCAGTACGTGAAACCGACCATCGACCTCGACCTGCTCGGTTGCTTTGCGATGACCGAAACCGGTCACGGCAGCGACGTGCAAGCACTAGAGACGACGGCCACCTACGACCCGGCAACCGACGAATTCGTCATTCACTCCCCCACGCCGTCCGCGCGCAAGGACTACATCGGCGGTGCCGCCCAGCACGCGACGATGGCGGCGGTGTTCGCGCAACTCATCGTGCCGACAGAGGGACAGCCTTCCGATGCTGCCGAGTCGCAGGGCGTGCACTGCCTGGTCGTTCCCATCCGCGACGAACAGGGCAACGACCTGCCCGGCGTGACCACGTCGGACTGCGGCTACAAGGGCGGACTGCCCGGAGTCGACAACGGCCGCATCGTTTTCGACCACGTGCGCGTGCCGCGGAACAACCTGCTCAACCGGTACGGCGACGTGGACGAGAACGGCGTCTATCACTCACCGATCGAGAACACGAGCCGCCGCTTCTTCACCATGCTCGGCACTCTGGTCCGCGGGCGGATCACCGTCGGCGGCTCCGCGGCGGCCGCCGCACGGGTGGCACTGACCATCGCGACGAAGTACGGGTTGCAACGGCGGCAATTCGACGCGCCCGAGTCCGACGACGAGATCTTGATCATGGACTACCTCGTCCATCAGCGGCGGTTGCTGCCGCTGATCGCACGGGCCTACGGGCTCGGGTTCGCGCAGAACGAGCTGGTCTCCACCCTCGCCCGGCTGCAGAACGATCCGTCGGAGAATCCGCAGGAGCAGCGCGAGCTGGAGAACCGCGCGGCCGGGCTGAAGGTCGCCAATACCGATTTCGCGACCCGCGCGATCCAGGAATGCCGCGAGGCGTGCGGCGGCGCGGGCTACCTGATGGAGAACCGGCTGGTCGCGCTCAAAGCCGACACCGATGTCTTCACCACCTTCGAGGGCGACAACAAGGTGCTCACACAGCTCGTCGCCAAGGAACTGCTCACCGGCTATGCCGACGAGGTGCAGGGCATGAGCCCGGTCGAGTGGATGCGCTTCGCCGTGGACGTTGTCGGCGATGTGGTGAAGAAGCGCACCGCCGCCCAGCAGATCATCCAGACGCTCCTCGACACCCGGAAGGACAACGAGGAAGAGGGCAGCCTGTTCGACCGCGGCACCCAGCTCGACATGTTCTGTGACCGCGAGGAGTACCTGCTGTCCACCGCGGCCCGGCGGCTGCAGGGCGCGTTCAAGCGCGAGGACGATCCTTTCGACGCCTTCAACTTCGTGCAGGACCACGTGCTCGCCGCGGCTCGCGCGCATATCGACCGGGTGGTGCTCGAGGCGTTTGTCGCGGGCATCGATGACTGCAAGGACGACACCGCCAAGGAACTGCTCGGCGAGCTGTGCGACCTGTACGCGCTTTCGGTGATCGACGGGGACAAGGCCTGGTTTATCGAGCACCGGCGGCTGTCGGTCGAGCGCGCGAAGGCCGTCACCCGTGGCATTAACGAGCGGTGCCGCACGCTGCGCCCGCACGCGGAAACGATCGTCACCGGCCTCGGCGTGCCCGACTATCTCCTCGGTGCCGCCATGCTCGACGGCCCCGGCACGGACGGCTGACACCCGCTTCGCCGCACACATCCTGATGGCGCGCACAAGGTTTGGGGTGCGGGAGCGTGTGCGGCGCGTCAGGAAGTGTGCGGCGGTGGGGGGTGCGAGGCGAGGACAGCGCCGTGAATCAGGACGGCCGCACGCGCAGGATCTGGTCGGTGCCGCCGCCGTTGTCGGTGGTGAGCAGGAACGAACCGTCACCTAGCGGAGTGGTCGACCGCAACCGGCCATACTGGTTCTCCAGTGCGGTCGCTTGCGCGGCCACTCCTCTCCCGTCGGGAGTCAGCTGGAAGAAGATCAGCTTCCTGGCCTGTTGCGTGGCAATCACCAGCGAATTGCTCCACGCACCCCAGCCCGGACCCGGCACAAAGGTGCCGCCCGGGGTGGCGAGCGACGGCGGCGGACCGGAAGTCCTCCACACCGCCGGAATGGCATTCGGGAAGCGAACGGTGTCGGTCATCGGCACCGACTCGTCGTAGATGCCCGGTATCCGGTTCGGCAAGTATCCGTAATTGCCGCCCGGCACAATGTGATTCACTTCCTCACCGCGGATCGTGCCCTACTCGATCGCGTAGAGCCGCCCGGTGCCGGGCTGGAATGTCAGGCCCTGCGGATTGCGGTGCCCGAAGCTGAACACCGGGCTACCCGGGAACGGATTGCCGACGGCTGGGCTGCCATTGGTGTTGATAAGCAACACCTTTCCGCCCAGTATTCGCAGATCCTGCGACACATTGGGTTGCGCCGAATCGCCCGCGCCAACCCACAGCGTGCCGTCGCCGACCGCGAGCACGCGGCAGCCGCCATGGCGCCCGCCCGAGGCCAGCGGCAGCCCCGGTGATCACGTCCCCGATGCGGTCGAGCTTGGTCCATCCTGGGTCGGCCCGCCACGCGATCACCCTGATATCGGCGCCGGGATCCCGATGGCCCTCATGGCGTTTACGCCCGGTGTGGCACACGGCCAGCCACCACTGCCTCGGCTGCAGGTTGAGCAGGTTCTGGGCGGACTCACCAAGCCGTTGGATGTGGCACGCGCGCCCGACGGGGCAATCATCACCGGCGAACGCGGTGGGCGATTCGTGGTCAAACGAGCGGACGGGTCGGTCGCGACGCTGAATGCGGACCTGTCGGACGCTGCCGTGAGTAGGAACAGAAACGCCTTGACGATCGTGTTTCGCATGCAGACACCTGCGCTCGGTCGGTCCCCCTGCTACACCGGTTACCTCACAGTGCCTAGAACCAACCCGCCGCGCCGCGGTAGCGAGAAATTCGCGCTCAGGAACGCACGAGCCGCGCGATCGCCTCGGACGCCTCTTTCACCTTCGCGTCCGCATTGGGACCGCCCTCCTTCGCGGCCTCGATTACGCAGCCGGCGAGATGCGCGTCGAGCAATTTCAGCGATACCGACTGCAGCGCGCTGGTCACCGCCGACACCTGCGTAAGCACGTCGATGCAGTACCGGTCTTCGGCAATCATGCGCGAGATGCCGGCGACCTGGCCTTCGATGCGACGCAGCCTTTTGAGCAGTTCGTCCTTCTCCGGCGAGTAGGAGTTCATTCCCCCACGATACCCCCGGCGGGTACGCAGGGCGGCGTTTCGACAGGCCCGCGAAACCGCCGGTAGATGTCGATTGCCAGCACCGCCGCGACCATGAACGCCACCGATGCCGCGACGATCCACGGACCCGAATACGAGGTGCTCTCGTAGGACGGCGCGTTTTCGTGCATCGGACCGAAGTGCGTCGTCTGCACGCCTGCCAGCCAGCACGACACCGCCACGACGACGAGCGCGAGCGACGCGACCGCCTCGACAATCGGAATGGCGCGTCGGATCACTGTGCGGCCTCGTCGCCGGAATCGGCCGGCTCGTCATCGGGATCGATGGACGGCCAGTGATCGCCCGACCCACCGAGCGCACCGACGAGTTCCGCGCGAAGCGTGGTGTCGTCTTTGGCCCATGCGCGCACCAGCACGCCCTTGCCCAACTTGAGGCCGATCGCTCCGCGCCTGCGTGGCACGTCGGTCAGCTCGCCGAGCGTACGGGCGGTCTCCCAGGCTTCGATGTCCCACGAATGGTCGTCGCGCGGCGGGAAGACCTCGAGAATCTGGGTCAGCTCGATCGTCTCGGTGCCGTTGCGCAGCATCGTCGGGGTCAGCTCCACACTCGCGTGCCGCCGTGCGGCAACCACCTGGATCGACACGGCGCCGGCAAGCACGACGGCACAGATCGGCAGGGTCAGCC
>NZ_LRRB01000187.1 GCF_001646865.1 Aldersonia kunmingensis
GAATTCGATCGGTCCGACGATCGAGGCCAGCACGACGAAGCCGAGCAGCGGTGCGGTGACGATGAGCAGGCCGTAGCCGCGGCGCAGGAATGCGCCGATCAGCAGTCCGATGCCGACCACGGCCAGCGCAATCGCCCCGACCCGGGCGGGGGTGAACCAGTCCGCGCCCGCCGCGGCGGCTGCACCGCAACCCGCGGCGGCGAGAATCGCCAGCCCGATCACGACCGAGGTGAACCGGGAGCGGGGGCGCGTCGGAACGATCGTCTCCGGCTGCCGGGACGGTGCCGGTTCGGGCAGGTCCCAGGCGAACGGCGCGACGCCGAGGGGATCCCACGACGGCGGCTCTGCCGTGGTCGTCTCGCCGAACGGGGCGAACGGGGACGCAGCTGCCGGCGGAGGTTGGCTCGACTCGGATCGCTGCGGCTCGGCTGTGGGCTCCGCAGTTGGCGCCACGTCCTCGGACACGGTGGCCCGCTGCGGCGGCTCATCGGTCGGTGCCGGCTCGGGCGTCTCGACAGCGTCGGTCTTCGTAGCCGACTGCGTCGTGCGGCTCGGCTCGTAGTGGTGCGGCAGATAGGTGTACGGGCCGTACTCGGTCTGCGCCCCCTGCCATGCCGGGCCGTAACTCCCTGGGCCACAACCTCTTCCGAATCCGGGGCGGCCGAAGTGGCGGGACTGCGACTCGGTCGAACCGGTGGGCAGCGGGGGCGGCAGCGGGCGGCGCTGATACAGCAGCCACAACCCGGTAAGCATGAGCGCGGTGCTGATCAGCCCGGAGCCACCGAGGCTGATGCCGACCGGACCCATCGTGCCGACCGCGATGCACAACGCGATGATCAGCACGACCGTCTTGCCGGAGCCCGAGTGCCTGCCCCGCCGGCCGGTCATGAGTGCCTCGGCACGCGAGTACTCCTGCCGCGCGTCGTTGAGGAGCAGCCAGCCGGCGAGGTACAACACCAGTCCGGCGCCACCGAAGATCGTCGAAACGACGAAAGCAATGCGCACCAGGACCGGGTCCACGCCGTACCGGTATCCGATTCCGGCTGCGACGCCGGCGATCGGCCCGCGGTCGGGCAGTCGGACGGGGCGGGTGCGCCAGAGGTCGGCGAGCTGATCGCCGAATGTCGTCGTGGCCATGAAGCCATCGTGGCCGGTCCGGGGTGGTTTCCACATCGGGGTGATCCCTGATCTTTGCGAGACTCGCAGACCGGAACCACCCGTGCCATCTGGGGCAGGTTCAGGGCAAACCCCGATGCCCAGCAGCAGGGATGCGTGCCACTATCGAATATGTGCCACCCGTATATCCGCCTGCCGTGACACCGGAGCGCGACCCGACCAGACTGGTCCGGCGCTCCGGCGGTCGAATTATCGGCGGTGTAGCGGGTGGGATGGCCGACCACATCGGCGTCGACGCCTTCAAGGTGCGCGTGGCGTTCGTCTTGCTCGCCGCGCTCGCCGGAGCCGGGATCGTCGCTTACGGGCTGCTGTGGGTGTTCACGCCGAGTGGGACGGACACCGCCCGCCCGCCCGCGGCGGAACGGCGCCGGGCCTACGGTCTCGCGACCATGGGCCTCGGGCTCGCCGCCGCGCTGTCCTGGGTGTTCAGCGGGACCGCCGGCCAGGTCATCGTCCCGATCATCGTGGTGGTGGTCGGCGCCGGACTGATCTGGCGTGAATTCGATTCGGACGCACCGCGGTCGATGTTCGGCCTACCCGCCCGCCCGACGGTGCTGACCTGGTCTCGCATCGTCGCCGGCGCAACTCTGATCTTCGTCGGTCTTGCCGTGGTGGTGCTTGCCCGCGTCGATTTCGCCGCGCTGCGCCCCGCGCTGCTCGCCGTGGCGGTCACACTGTTCGGGGTCGGGCTGCTCACCGTCCCGCTGTGGTTGCGCACAATGCGCGCACTGAATTCCGAACGGGCGGCCAGGATTCGCAACGAGGAACGCGAGGAGATCGCCTCGCATCTGCACGACTCGGTGCTGCAGACCCTTGCCCTCATCCAGCGGCAGGCCGACAACTCGTCGGAGGTTGCCCGGCTCGCTCGCAGCCAGGAGCGCGAACTGCGAACCTGGCTGTTCGACGATCCGGAACGGCCGCAGTCCAGCCTGGCGGCGGCGCTGCGGACGATTGCCGGAGAGGTGGAGGATCAGTACAGCGTGAAGGTCACCCCGGTGATCGTGGGCGACGTGGCACCGACGAGCGGTTCGGATGACGATTTCCCGCGCGAGCAGTTCACAGCTCTCCTTGGCGCGAGCCGGGAGGCCTTGGTGAACGCCGCCAAGCACTCCGAGGTAACCGAGGTGGACCTGTTCGCCGAATGCGAGGACGACCGGGTCAGTGTGTTCGTCCGGGACCGCGGTGTCGGTTTCGACGTCGACGCGATACCTGCGGACCGGCAGGGGCTTTCCCGCTCGATTCGCGGCAGGGTCGAGCGGCGCGGGGGCGAGGTCGAGGTGATCAGCGGGCCGGGCAAGGGCACCGAGGTCCGGATCCGGATGGCGCGTGGTGGCACGCGGAACGGCGAGGCCAAGGGAGCCGAACCCCAGCCGGAGGTCGCGGAGGAGGCTGCGTCGCAGCACGATACGGACGAGAACTCGGTGGATGACCGGGCCGGCGATAGGCACGTGGAGGAGCAGACTCGGTGACGGTTTCGGGAATTACCGTGGGGCACAAGCCGTACCGGGTATTTTTGGTGGACGATCATGCCGTGTTCCGCTCCGGCGTGCGCGCGGAACTGGCGAGCGAGACCGATATCGAGGTGGTCGGGGAAGCCGGGACCGTCGACGAAGCCGTCGCAGGCATCAACACCATCCATCCCAATGTGGTTCTGCTCGACGTGCACATGCCCGATGGCGGTGGCGTGGCGGTGCTCAACCGCATCGACCCGGGTCCGGTGTGCTTGGCGCTGAGCGTGTCCGACGCCGCCGAGGATGTGATCGCGGTGATCCGTGCCGGTGCGCGGGGCTACGTCACCAAGACGATCTCGGGGGCCGAACTCGCCACCGGTGTGCGCCGCGTGGCCGGTGGCGATGCGGTGTTCAGCCCGCGGCTCGCGGGTTTCGTACTCGACTCGTTCACCGGGAAATCGCCCGTGCCCGAGCCGCCGCTGGATCCGGAGCTGGACTCACTGACGCCGCGCGAGTTGGAAGTGCTGCGCCTGCTGGCCCGCGGCTACACCTATCGCGAGATCGCAGAGGAACTGGTGATCTCGGTGAAGACCGTGGAGACACACGCATCGAACGTGCTGCGGAAGACGCAGCAGTCCAACCGAAATGCGCTCACCCGGTGGGCGCACCGGCGCCGCATCGACTGAGAGCGCGGGATCGTGCGTTAGAGGCTGGACGCGATCAGGAAGACGATGCCCGCCACCACCAGCGTGGTGACCACGAGCAGCGCCACAGAGACGGCCAGTGACAGTCCGATGCCGTGCTGCGACGTCGGGGCGCTCGAGAACTGCTGGGGCGCGGGCCGAGCGGGTGCCGGTTGAGGTGCGACGGGCGGGGCCTGCGTGTCCTCGAGTTGCGGGCGAGCGGGGGCATCGGTGATCGGGGTGGAGTCGGTGTTGCGATCGATGCTCGCCGGTCGATCGGTCGACCAGGGCACCGACTTGCCGGGGGCCGCGGAGGGGCCGGGTTCGCTGGGGGCGGGTGCGGCTGCCGAGCGCCCCGACGATTCGCTGGACGTCCATCCCGCGGCGGAGGGGGCGCGCCGGGAGCGCAGCGCCCAGGACGGCACCGATCCGTCCCGGGAACGCACCGGTGCCCCGAGAATGTATGCGGCACTTCCGTTCGCACCGATGGTCGCGGCAACCAACTCGTCGCGGGCCTGGGCCATGGTCGGCCGCCGGTTGGGGTCGGGTTCGAGCATGTGTAGCAGCGCGTCGGTGAGCATCGCGCTGCGCTGGGGCGGGTTGATCCGTGCCTCGGCGACCTTGACGAGCATCGAAGACGGATCAGGGTCGATGCCGAACGGCGGTTCACCCTCCACCGCGGTGTAAAGCGTTGCACCGAGCGAGAATACGTCGCTCGCTGCACTCGGGTCGGCACCTCGGGCAACCTCGGGCGCGAGATAGGCCGGCGTGCCGGTGATCATGTCGGGATCCTCGTCGTCAGGGTCGCCGATGGTGCGTGCGATCCCGAAGTCGGAGATTTTGACCATGCCGGCGGCGCGCCCGCGATTGGCGATGAGGATGTTGCCCGGCTTGATATCGCGATGGATGATGCCGGCCGTGTGCGCGTCGGCGAGCGCGTCGGCAACCTGGGCGCCGATCTGGCCTACCTCGATCGGGGGCAGAGCGTCGGTTGTGTTGAGGGCTTGCGCAAGGCTGCGCGACGGCAGGTGCTCCATCACCAGCCAGGGCTCGCCGCCTTCAACGGCGACGTCGTACATGGCAATGGCGTGGTTGTGCGAGAGTCGCGCGGCGAGCTGGCCCTCCTTGATCGCCTGGTTGCGGAGCCGCTGCGCCTCGTCCGCATCGAGCCCGGCGGTGGAGATGATCTGCTTCATCGCGACCTCGCGATCGAGCAGTCGGTCTTGGGCGAGCCAGACCGAGCCCATCCCGCCTCCGCCGAGTTTGGAACGCAGACGGTATCGACCGGCTACCAGGTAGCCGGGGCCGACGACAGGACGACGCGGGGTGCTCACTTACGGGAGATTAGACGACTCCTGCGCTGCGAATGAGTGGTCCCGGCTTGACGGCGGCCGCGGGCGGGTCTTTACTGGAGGTGTTCGAATGTATGTTCGAATACCGCGTCTTCCCCGTGGTCGTCCGTGCTGTGCCGCCCGGCGGCACAGCCATGCCTGTCGCCTGGGGGTGCACGTGACTTTGCCGCTCGAAACACATTCGGCTGCAACCGAATCGGAAGACTCGTTCGAAGGAGAGTCGTTCGAGTCGGTGCCGGCGGTCGCCAGTGGGGACCTGTCGAGCCTTGCCGGGCTCAGCCGGCAGGAGCGGCTCGAACAGTTGCGCCGCAGGATCGCGGCGGTCCCGGGGCGTGGCGAGGCGGTATCGCGACGGTTGCCGCTCGCGGACGCCGACGAGCGAGAGGTGCTCGCCGTACCTGCCGGTGTCGCGCGGCTGCTGCCGAGAGGCGGGTTGGCCAGAGGAACGGTGTCGTCGTATTCAGGTCCGAATTCTTTGCTTGCCGGGCTTCTCGCCGCGGCGACCCGGGCGGGCGCGCATGCGGTGCTGATCGGCATGCCGCGATTCGGATTGCTCGCCGCGGTCGAGATGGGCGCCCGCCTCGACCGCATCGCGGTGGTGCCGGATCCAGGGCCGGACCCCGTAGAGGTGGCCGCAGTGCTGCTCGACGGGATGGATCTGGTGGTGCTCGGTCTCGGCGGGGCCACGGTCGCGCCCGGTCGTTCGCGTGCCCTGGTGGCCAGGGCAAGGAGCAAGGGCGCGGCACTCGTGGTGACCGATGGGCATTGGAGCGGTGTCGAATTGGCGCTCGCGGCACGCGTGGTCGGGTACGAGGGGCTGGGCCGAGGATGCGGGCGGGTGCAAGCGCTGCATCTGGATGTCCGGGCCCAGCACCGGGGAGCGCAGCCCAGAACCGCGCGGGTCGATGTGCGGCCGGTAGCGCGCGGGAGCGTGGAGTGGGTGTCCGAACATCCCACGATCACTCGGCTGCCCGAGGCTGCCATTACTTGCCTCTCCGAGGCGGTGGCCGACGCGCGGGAGATGCGGTGAGCGAGAAGGCGGAGCCCAGCGCCACGGCGAAGCCGCCCAGGGTGCTGGCGCTGTGGTGCCCCGACTGGCCGGCGATCGCGGCGGCGGCCGCGGCGGACCTGCCACCCACTCGCCCGGTGGCGGTCACCTTGGCCAACCGCGTGATCGCATGCTCGGCAACGGCACGTGCCGCCGGTGTGCGACGCGGGCTGCGCCGGCGAGAGGCGCAGGCGCGTTGCCCCGACCTACATGTCGTGGCGGCCGACCAGGATCGCGACGCCCGATTGTTCGAACCGATCGTTGCGGCGATCGATGCGGTCGCCCCCGGTGTGGAGGTGCTGCGTCCCGGCCTGCTCGTGCTTTCGGCGCGCGGTGTCGTCCGGTATTTCGGCTCCGAACCGGCGGCAGGTGAACGTTTGGTCGATGCGGCCGCTGCGGCGGGGGTGGAGTGCCAGATCGGCATCGCCGACGAACTCTCCACTGCGGTGATCGCTGCCCGGCATGCGGCGCTCGTCCCTCCGGGCGCCGGAGCGCAGTTCATCGCCCCGCTGCGGATCGCGGAACTTGCTGCCGAGCCGAGCCTTGCCGCGCCCGAACGCGAGGACTTGGTGGATCTGCTGTGGCGCTTGGGGTTACGCACGATCGGTGCGTTCGCCGCGCTCTCGCCGACGGATGTGGCCTCGCGTTTCGGCACCGACGCCGTGCTGGCACATCGCGGTGCGCGGGGCGAGCCGGAGCGGCCGCCGTCGGCGCGAGCGCTGCCGCCCGACCTCGAGGTGTTTCATTCCTGCGACCCGCCGATCGAACGAGTGGATGCCGCGGCTTTCGCCGGGCGCGCTCTCGCCGAGCAGTTGCACGGCCGTCTTGCCGCCGCCGGTGTGGCCTGCACTCGGTTGCTGGTTCAGGCCTCCACCGCGAACGGCGAACACCTGTCGCGTACCTGGCGCTGCGCCGAACCGCTCACCCCGGACGGCACCGCGGACCGGGTGCGTTGGCAGCTCGACGGCTGGCTCACCGGCCGCAACGAGGCCAAGCCCACCGCCGGGATCGTGCTGCTGCGGCTCGAGCCGGTCGAGGTGGTGGCTGCCGGTGCCCTGCAATTGGGGTTGTGGGGCGGGGTCGGTGCCGAGGATGAACGAGCCAGGCGCGCGTTGATCCGAGTGCAGGGCCTGCTCGGCGGTAACGCCGTCCAGTCCGGGGTGCTGTCCGGCGGGCGCGGCCCGGCCGAGCGAATCACGCTGGTCCCGTTGGGCGATGAGCTGACACCCGATGCTGACCCACGCCTGCCGTGGCCGGGGCGGTTGCCAGAGCCGGCTCCCGCTGCGGTGCTCGACGCCAGGCCGTCGGTGCTGCTCGAAGATGCGGCAGGGCAGCCGGTGCTGGTCACCGACCGCGGTGGGTTCAGCGCCGACCCGGCGCGGCTGCGTTGGGGGCGCGGGTGTGGCAATTGCACGGCTGGGCAGGGCCGTGGCCTGTGGACGAGCGCTGGTGGGACCCGGCCACCGCGCACCGGGTGGCGCGGGCACAGGTGCTGCTCGACGAGCCCAAGGCACTGCTGCTGGTGTGCCATGACCAGGACTGGAGCGTGGAGGGAGTCTACGAATGACGATGCGGTCCGCGGACTTGCTCCACCGCTTCACCCGGATCGTGCGCGGTATAGCGGCTAGGGTCGGTGGTCGTGGAAACGACCGCGATACGGGTCACGCTGGACGGCGTGCAGATCGCCTACCGGGACTCGGGCGTACCCGTCGGTGGCGTAGACCTGGCGCCGGTGATCCTCGTGCACGGCATGGGCGGGGACGGGCACACGTGGGATCGCTTCGCCCACGCGCTGACTGTCCGGGGCCGCCGGGTGATCATCGTGGACCTGCGCGGCCACGGACGCAGCGCCCACACCCCGACCTACTTGTTCGACGAGTTCGCCTTCGACGTACTGCGGCTGTGTGATCTCCTGAAACTGTCCCAGGCCGATTTCGTGGGGCACTCGCTCGGTGGTTACGCGGTTTCGGTGATTGCTCAGGTTCGCCCCGAACTGGTGCGCCGCCTCGTCATCGAGGAGTCGCCGCTGCCACGCCGACTCACCGATCCGAAGGCGGAATTCCCTGCGCGGCTCCCGACGTTGCCGGAGCTATGGCATGCGGCCACCAGCGTCGTGCGCAGCCCGCGTGCGGTGTTCGCCTTCGACCGGGCGATGACCGCCGCTGCGCTAACACAGTTCCACACACCGAATCCGCAATGGTGGCAACGGCTTCCGGATATCACGGCGCGCACACTGATCCTGGCCGGCGGGTCGGGCAGCATGGTCGATCCGGACAAGCTCGATGCGGCCGTCGCTGCGATTCCGGACTGCACGACGCTGAAATTCGCCTGTGGGCACAGCATTCACCGCGACCGCTACCGCGATTTCGAAAACGCGGTCCTCCCATTTGTGATGGCGCGATGACCAACCCGGAGCGGCCCGTCCTGCACTTCGAGACCAGGGCCCTGTTTCGAGAGTGGCTGGTCGAGAACCACTCCGAGGTGGATGGCATCTGGGTGAAGCTGGCCAAGAAGGGGTCGACGCAGATCTCGGTCAGCTACGAGGAGGCGGTCAACGAGGGGCTGTGCTTCGGCTGGATCGACGGCCAGGCACGCCGGCTCGACGACGACTTCTACCTGCAGGGCTTCACCCCGCGCCGCCGCCGCAGCCCGTGGTCTGTGAGCAACGTGCGCCGCGTCGAGAAGCTCACCGAACAGGGTCTCATCGAGCCCGCGGGGCAGGTCGAGATCGACCGGGCCAAGGCCGACGGACGTTGGGATCTGGCCGTGGAGGAGGGACGAGCCGCCGACGAGCGAAAGCGGGCCGCTTCGCCCGAGTAGCGCACTCCTACGAGGTCGCGGCTACCTAGCGTGCGGCGGCGGGCGAGCGTGGGTGCCGGATTTGGGTACCGTGGCGACATGTCGTCGTGCTGCTCGCCGGGTCGCGGCGAGTCGTCAGTGCGACCCGTAACTCACCCAACCGAATCGCTCGGCATCCCCGGCCTGCGCCCATCGGCGCCGAGCACCCTGCTGAGCCTGCCCGGTGGCCGATTCCGGATGGGCAGCGAAGATTCGGATGTGAACCCCGGTGACGGGGAGGGGCCGGTCCGCGAGGTCGACGTGGCGGCGTTCCGCATCGATGCGGTGACCGTGACCAACAAGCGGTTCGCCGAGTTCGTCGATGCCACCGGGTATGTCACCGAGGCGGAGCGGTTCGGCTGGTCGTTCGTGTTCGAGATGCTCGTCGCGCCGGAGGTGAACGAGACCATCGATCAGGTCGTCGCGGGAACACCGTGGTGGCTGCCCGTGCACGGTGCGACCTGGCGAACGCCGGAGGGGCCGGGGAGCGGTATCGAGGACCGCCACAACCATCCGGTCGTGCACGTTTCGTGGCACGACGCGACGGCGTACTGCGGCTGGGCAGGTGTCCGGCTGCCCACCGAACCCGAGTGGGAGTACGCGGCACGCGGCGGGCTGGATCAGGCGCGTTTCCCGTGGGGCGATGAGCTCGAACCGGGCGGCCGGCACATGTGCAACATCTGGCAGGGTGACTTCCCGACATCGAACACGCTCGCCGACGGCTACCTCGGAACTGCGCCCGCAGATGCGTTCGAGCCCAACGGGTTCGGGCTCCACAACGTATCCGGGAACGTATGGGAATGGACGGCGGATGCGTTCCGCGGCAGCCTCGGCGGCGGTCCCGCCATGCGAGGCGGTTCCTACCTGTGTCACGTGTCCTACTGCAACCGCTACCGCGTCGCCGCGCGAACCTCGAACACCGCGGACAGTTCGGCGGGCAACATCGGTTTCCGCGTCGCCGCAGACGTGTAGCGACACAACACCCGTCTACTCGGCCCGCCGGGTCACCAATGCGTGCCCGGCACCCATCGCCCGGCCCGGCGCAGCGCGCCAACCGCCACGCGACGCGGTGTCGGCGGTAGGGGCACGCGGGGAAGCCTCAGCCGCGTCGTCGAGGGCGCATCGGCGTCCCGCTCGCCCCTCGAGGCGGGAGTGTCGGGGAATGCGAGGTAGTACTGATGCAGGATGACGTCCTTGAGCCGCGGCGCGATCAGGGCGAAGTACTCCGTGGCGGTGCCGAGGGGAACGTCGATCCGGCTCGGCCGTTCGACCAGTGCCCGGACAATCGTGGCCGCCGCCCATTCGGGGGACGCGATCGGGACGACGTTCCGTTCGCCGGTCAGGCGGACCATGTCGGTGTTCACCAGGGGAAGGCGGACAGTGGTGAATGTGATTCCATCCGTGAGGGTTTCGGCGGCGGTGACTTCACCGAACTTCTCCAGTGCGGCCTTGCTCGCAAGATATGCACCGAATCGCGGTGTACTCATCTGGACGCCTGCCGAGCTGACGTTGACGATGTGCCCGAAGCGGCGCTCCCGCATATGGGGCAGCAGCGCCAGGGTCAGCCGCACCGCCCCGAAGTAGTTGACTGCCATGGTGCGTTCGAAGTCGTGCAGCCGGTCCGTCGAGCGGTAGATCGACCGACGAATCGAACGGCCCGCGTTGTTCACGAGCATGTCGACATGGCCGTGCTCGTCGATGATCTCCTTGACGACCTGCTCGACGGACTCGGATTCGGTGATATCGCACGGGTAGGCGTAGGCCCGGCCGCCATCGCGCCGGATCTCGTCGACGAGTTCTTCGAGTTCTTCGCCCCGCCGCGCGATCAGCATCACGCGGGCGCCTTTGCGCGCCACCGCAATTGCCGCCGCGCGGCCGATGCCGGACGATGCGCCAGTGATCACGACATTGCGATCGACAAGCCTGCCCGCCGGATGGTCGTGCCGGGCGCGATTGGGATCGAGTTCGCGAGCCCAGTACCGCCACAGGTTCTTCGCATACGACCCGAACGAGGGCACGGCAATGCCGGTGTGGTTGAGGGCGCGCTCGGTCCGGCGTGAATCGAAGTTCGCGCGCATTGCGGCGGAGTCGGCGAGCGCGGGCGGCAGACCGAGACGGCGCAGCAGCATCGAGCGGCCAACCGCGATTTGTGGGTTCGCGGGCGCATCGAGCAGTGGCTGCAGGAAGCCCGCAGGCAGTCCGGCGAAAAGCTGCGGCGCGCCCGCGGCGGCGGCCAGTCCGCCGTAGACCTCCGAAATCGGTTGTGGCCGTGGGTTGACCAGGTGGAAGGTGTCACCGTCGCGGCCGGCTCGATGCATCAGTTCGACCAGCGCTGCGGCGACATAGTCCACCGGAACGATATTGGTGTGCCCCACATCGGGGATCACGACGGGAAGCATGCTCGGCAGCTTGGCCAGGGCAGCGATCAGCGGGAAGAAGTAGTACGGGCCGTCGATCTTGTTGATCTCACCGGTGACCGAATCGCCCACGACGACCGCGGGTCGGTAGATGCGGCGCTCGATGCCCGATGCGTCGCGCACCACTCGCTCGGCCTCGAACTTGGTGCGGTGATAATCCGTCGGAAACCCTTGTCCCAGATCGAAATCGGTCTCCTCGAACTGGCCGGCATAGTCCCCGGCGACGGCGATCGACGAGATGTGGTGCAGCAGCGCGCCGGTGCGCTTGGCGAGCTCGACAACGGCGCGGGTGCCCTCGACGTTGGTCTCGGACTGCTCGGGACCTGCGGTGAGGTCGTAGACCGCACCCAAGTGGACGATGTGGGCGGCAGGTGGCAGCTCGCCGGCCGGCTCGAGGCCGAGCCCGGGCTCGGAAAGATCGCCGATCAGTGGGCGCACTCGGTCACCGCCGTGCCAGCCCCGGGCGAGTTCGGAGAGTTTCGCTACCGACGCCCGCCGCACGAGCACGTGCACGATCGCGGTCTCGTCGCGTTCGAGTAGCCGTGGGACAACATTCCGGCCGAGAAATCCGGTGCCTCCGGTGACGATGTATTCGGTCATCGAGCCTCCCCATCGAGTCCTGGCCCGAACCTACTCCAAAGTAAGGTCGGGACCAAGGTGTCGGAGACCACTGAAACAGGTGGTGCAGACGCCGAAATGCCCACCTCCAATCGGAGGTGGGCAATTCGGACGAACGGACTGGCCCTACTTCGGGGCCGGAGCGGGAGCCTTGAACGGCTCGTTGATCGTGGTGAAGTACTGGATCGCAGCGCCGATAGCGACCGGGCCCGCGATGGCGATCGAGCCGATCAGGGTGCCGATCGGGGCGAACGTGGCCGCTCCCGCGAGGCAGCCGATCGCAGCACCCGGGACAGCGCCGGCAACGAGGAACGCGAAGCCGCCGGTCGCGCCGAGCGCGCCGCCCGCGACGCAGCCGATGGCGGCCGCGCCGACCGCACCGACGATGACGCCGATGGCCGCACCGGTGCTGATGGTCTGGGTGAACCGGGTCCAGGCGGAGACCTCACGGTCGTACGGAGTCTTCCACGGTGCGGACTCCTGGAACGGCAGCGCGACCGGCTTGTACTGCGCCTTCAGCACGTCGGGCGTCAGGGTGGCGGTGTTGCCCTCGATCTTGGCGTTGATCGGCAGCGAGACGTCGTCGAGGCGAAGCTCGAGCGGCACACCGGCAACGACGCGGCCGTCCGCAGCCTTGACCTGGAACTGCCCGTCCGCCACGGCGAGGGTGCCGGCATCGGTTGAGATGACCGCGGCAGTGCCGTTGTTGTAGGCCTTGTAGTTGATCGACGGGGCGATCTGAACGTTCAGCGACTCCTGGGCGGCAGGTGCCGGAGCGGGATCGGCGTATGCCGTGCCCGCTGCGAGTCCGAGGGCGGCGATGGTGATCGCCGAAACAGCGGCGAGCTTGCGGGTTTTCATAGTGGAGTGTTCGTCCTTACTTTTTCCGGGCATGGCTGAGCACGCGCCAAAAGCGTTGCGGTAGCACTGCTTTCGACCAGTGGAGTGTGGGTGCTTCGAAAACCTATGGGAGTGCAACGGATCCATCAAGGATTAGTTGCAGCCCCGATTCGAAGTTCGCGCAGGAACCTGTTTCAGGTCCTGCGTGATCCGCATCACGTGAGCTGGGGTAATGATGATTACCATTAGCTAGGATTGCAAATCGGGAGTGATGCAAGTTACAGCCGGGACCGGGCCGCTTTCGGTCAATTCGGGCAGCGTTGAGCCCGTCGTAAATCGAATGTATGTTCGATTGGGAGGTGTTCGATGGGCTGGAGCAACGGACCGCCGACATGGGCAGAACTCGAACGAGTGCTGTCCGGGCGGCCGGGACGCACGCCGCCGGAGGCGATGTATCCGGGCGACGGCGGCGACAGCCCGGCGTGGTCGCGCAAGCGTGGCGATTATCGCGGCGTGGACCTCACGCCCACTGGGCCGACCGTGCCCTATGCGGAGTTGCATGCGCATTCGGCGTACAGCTTCCTCGACGGCGCCAGCCACCCCGAGGAGTTGGTAGAGGAGGCGGCCAGGCTCGGGCTCGAAGCGATTGCGCTCACCGACCACGACGGCTTCTACGGAGTGGTGCGGTTTGCCGAGGCCGCCAAGGAGCTCGGCGTGCGCACGGTATTCGGCGCAGAGTTGGCGCTCACGGCGCAGGCGGCCCGGGCCGGCGCGGCAGACCCGGATGGGATTCATCTCCTCGTGCTGGCGCGCGGGCAGGAGGGCTACCGGCGGCTGTCCAGGCAGATCGCCGCAGCTCACCTCGCGGGCGGTGAGAAGGGGAAAACCCGCTACGACCTGGATGTGCTCACCGAGGCGGCCGACGGGCACTGGCAGATCCTCACCGGGTGCCGGAAGGGGCACGTCCGCTCGGCGCTCGAATCCGACGGGCCGGAGGCCGCGGAGTGGGCGCTGCGGGAACTCGTCGAGCGATTCGGGCGAGACCGGGTGAGCGTGGAGCTCACCCACCACGGCGTGCCGACCGACGATGAACGCAATCGGCTGCTCGCGGAGCTTGCCGGCCGCGTGGGGCTACCGGTGGTCGCCACCACGGGTGCGCACTTCGCGGGACCGGACCGAGGGCGCCTCGCCATGGCGATGGCTGCCGTTCGTGCGAGGCAGAGCCTGGACGAGGCCGCGGGCTGGCTCGCGCCGGTCGGTGGTGCGCATCTGCGATCGGGTGCGGAGATGGCGCGGATGTTCGCCGCACACCCGAACGCGGTGCCCGGCGCCGCGGAACTGGGTCGTGAGTGCGCGTTCGATCTGCGCCTGATCGCGCCCCAGCTGCCGCCCTTCGACGTCCCCGCAGGGCACACCGAGAACAGTTGGCTGCGCGAACTCACCGAGCGGGGAGCCCGGCGCCGCTACGGTACCCCCGACGAGCAGCCGGAGGCGTATCGACAGCTCGAGCACGAGCTGAAAATCATTGCAGAACTGGGCTTTCCGGGCTACTTCCTGGTGGTGCACGACATCGTCAGCTTCTGCAAGGACAACGACATCCTCTGCCAGGGCAGGGGATCCGCCGCGAATTCCGCTGTCTGCTACGCCATCGGCATCACCAATGTCGACCCGGTGCGAAACGAGTTGTTGTTCGAGCGCTTCCTCTCCCCGGAACGCGACGGCCCGCCGGATATCGATGTGGACATCGAATCGGACCGGCGCGAAGAGGCGATCCAGCACGTCTACCGCAAGTACGGCCGGGAGTATGCCGCGCAGGTTGCCAATGTCATTACCTATCGCGGCAAGTCCGCAGTTCGCGATGTGGCTCGGGCACTTGGCTTTTCGCAGGGCCAGCAGGATGCCTGGAGTAAGCAGGTGAGCCGATGGTCCGGGGTCGGGCAGGAGTCCGGCACCGACATCCCTGCCGAGGTGCTGGCGCTGGCCGAACAGATCGAGGGGTTCCCGCGCCATCTGGGCATCCACTCCGGCGGCATGGTGATCTGCGACCGGCCGATCGCCGATGTGTGCCCGGTGGAGTGGGCCCGGATGGCGGATCGCACCGTTCTGCAATGGGACAAAGATGACTGTGCGGCAGTGGGTTTGGTGAAGTTCGACATGCTCGGCCTCGGTATGCTCTCGGCGCTGCATTACATGATCGACATGGTCGACGAGCACAAGGGCATCGAGGTCGACCTCGCCCAGCTCGACCTCACCGAGCGGGCCGTCTACGAAATGCTGCAGCGGGCGGATTCGGTCGGTGTGTTCCAGGTCGAGTCGCGGGCGCAGATGGCGACGCTGCCCCGGCTGAAGCCGCGCAACTTCTACGACCTGGTGGTCGAGGTCGCGCTGATCCGGCCGGGCCCTATTCAGGGCGGTTCCGTTCATCCCTACATTCGCCGCCGCAATGGTCTCGAGCCGGTGACCTTCGACCATCCGTCGCTGGAGAACTCGCTCAAGCGCACGCTCGGGGTGCCGCTGTTCCAGGAACAGCTGATGCAGATGGCCATCGACGTTGCCGGTTTCTCTGCCGCCGAGGCCGATCAGTTGCGGCGTGCCATGGGTTCCAAGCGCTCGCCCGAACGGATGGAGCGGCTCAAGGGGCGACTGTATGAAGGTATGCGGGAGTTGCACGGCATTCCCGAGGATATTGCCGATCGAATTTACGAAAAGCTTTATGCCTTCGCGAATTTCGGATTCCCGGAAAGCCACTCGCAGAGCTTCGCCGCCTTGGTGTTCTACTCCTCGTGGTTCAAGCTGCATCATCCGGCGGCCTTCTGTGCCGGGTTGCTGCGTGCCCAGCCGATGGGCTTCTATTCGCCGCAGTCGCTGGTGGCCGATGCGCGCAGGCACGGCGTGGTGGTGCACGGTCCGGATGTCAATGCCAGTCTCGCTGACGCCACGCTGCGCGAGCAGGGAACAGAGGTGCAACTCGGTCTCGCCGCGGTACGCCACATCGGCAGCGATCTCGCCGAGCGGATCGTCGCGGCGCGCGCCGAAAGCGGGCCGTACACCTCGTTCCTCGATCTCACCGGTCGCGTGGAATTGTCTGTGGCACAGGCGGAGTCGTTGGCAACCGCCGGTGCCCTCGGCGGTCTGGGAATCAGTCGGCGCGAGGCGCTGTGGGCGGCCGGTGCCGCGGCGGGGGAGCGACCGGACCGACTGCCCGGGCTCGGTGCGCTCACCACCGCACCCGCACTGCCGGGAATGAGCGATGTCGAACTCGCCGCCGCCGACGTCTGGGCGACCGGGATATCCCCGGGCGTCTATCCGACGGAATTCCTGCGCCCCCAACTCGATGCACTCGGTGTGGTTCCTGCCGCGGGCCTGCTCGCTCTCCCGGACGGGCAGCGCGTCCTGGTCGGGGGAGCGGTCACCCACCGGCAACGTCCCGCAACCGCGGCAGGGGTCACCTTCATCAACCTCGAGGACGAGACCGGCATGATCAATGTCGTCTGCTCGGTGGGGCTGTGGTCGCGCTACCGGAAACTGGCGCAATCCGCGCCCGCCCTGCTGATTCGCGGCAAGGTTCAGAATGCCGAGGGTGCGGTCACCGTCGTCGCCGACCGACTGCAGCGGATGGACCTCCGGATCATCGGAAAGTCGCGGGACTTCAGGTAGCTACTGCGCGCGCACTGCTCCTGTGACCGTTCCTCTCGCGCACCTATTTTGCGGAGTGAACGGAAGCGTTCACTCCGTTCAACGCAACGAATCTTCCGTTCGCGAGGGTCGAATCGCGCACCTCTGCGGGGTGAATGGAAGCATTCGTCCCGCCTAACGCAACATTTCTTCCATTCACACCGCGCTGTTCGGCCTACCGCCCGCCGTCGAACCCGACTTGGCGCCACGCCTCGTACACCGCCACCGCGGCGGCATTCGACAGGTTCAGCGACCGCCGCCCGTCGAGCATCGGAATCCGCAGCTGCTCGGTGATGTGCGTGTCGGCGAGCACCTCGTCGGACAGCCCGGTCGGCTCGGGACCGAACAGCAGCACGTCTCCCGCGCGGTACGAGACCTCGGCATACGACGTTGTGCCATGCGCGGTGAACGCGAACACCCGCTCCGGCTGCAGCGCTGCCCAGGCCGCCTCGAGGCTCGGATGCACGGTCACCGAGGCGAGGTCGTGATAGTCGAGGCCGGCGCGGCGCAGCTTCGGCTCGCTCAAGTCGAAGCCGAGCGGCTCCACCAGGTGAAGCTCACACCCGGTGGCGGCGGCGAGCCGGATCGCGTTCCCGGTGTTCGGGGGTATCCGGGGCTCGAAGAACATCAGGCGAAACACCCGAACAGCTTGTCACCTCACGCCCAACCGTTCGCCGCTGCACCGGACGTCTCGGCTCCGGAACGATTTCTGCGGGCCTCGCCGAAGCGACGCATAATTGCGACATGTCCGTTTCGCAGGACAGGAGTGTCGAGGACGACTACTCGGATGCACGGTTCGCCGGGCAGCGGTGGAGTGATCGCCTGTTCGACCGCGCCTGCTTCCGGGAGGCCGACCTGTCCGGGCTGCGCACCCACCGAGTGGTGTTCGTCGACTGCGATTTCACCGGTGCCGATTTGAGCGGCTCGCGGCATCTCGATTCCACCTTCCGGCGCTGTATATTCGTCGGAACAACGTTGTGGCACAGCATGTTTCGCAATTGCTCGATGCGCGGCTCGGAGTTCCGGGATTGCCGGATGCGGCCGATCGAGTTCGAGGGCGTGGATTTCACCATGGCAACACTGCGCGGGGCGAACCTGCGTGGCGCGGAACTATCCGATTGCCGGTTCCGTGAGACCAGCCTGGTGCAGGCCGATCTGCGTGGCGCGGAGCTGCAGTCGGTGGACATGCACGGCGCGCGCACAGCGGGTATCCGGCTCGAGTTCGCCGATCTGCGTGGCGCGCATGTCGACCCGCAACTGTGGGTGGACGCGATGCTGACGCACGCGCGGATCGAACCGGCCCAGGCCGGTGCCTACGCCACTGCACACGGACTCGAGGTCGACTGACCAGGCGTCTTCGTCCGGGTGCTCGGGGACGTCTGGAACAATCGGCACCGTGACCGAACCCGGCAGCTCTGCATCCACCGCAACCGCGACCATCCTTGACGGAAAGGCGACGCGCGACGAGATTTTCGTCGACCTCGCCGCGCGGGTAGCGAAACTGCGCGAAGCCGGCATCACCCCCGGTCTCGGCACAGTGCTCGTCGGCGACGACCCCGGTTCGGCGGCCTACGTGCGGGGCAAGCACAACGACTGCGCCAAGGTCGGCATCACCTCGATCCGCCGCGACCTGCCCGCGAACGCCACGACCGAGCAGCTCAACGACACGATCGACGAGCTCAACGCCAACCCGGACTGCACCGGCTACATCGTGCAGCTTCCGCTGCCGCGCCACCTCGACGAGAACGCCGCACTCGAGCGCATCGATCCGGACAAGGACGCCGACGGTCTGCACCCGGTCAATCTCGGCCGGCTGGTGCTCAACGAGGCGGCACCGCTGCCCTGCACCCCGCGCGGCATCGTGCACCTGCTGCGTCGCTACGAGATCCCGATCAACGGCGCTCACGTCGTGATCGTCGGCCGCGGCGTCACCGTGGGCCGCCCGCTCGGGCTGCTGCTCACCCGGCGCAGCGAGAACGCGACCGTCACGCTGTGCCACACCGGCACGCGTGACCTCGCCGCCGAGATCCGTCGTGCCGACATCGTCGTTGCCGCGGCCGGCGTCGCCGGTCTGATCACCGCGGACATGGTTCGCCCTGGCGCGGCCGTCCTCGATGTCGGTGTCAGCCGTGACGCGGACGGACAGCTGCGTGGCGACGTGGCCGCCGATGTCTACGACGTCGCCGGATTCGTTTCGCCCAACCCGGGCGGCATCGGCCCCCTCACCCGGGCCTTCCTGCTCACGAACGTCGTCGAGCGCGCCGAGCGCGACCTGGCCGGAACCGCGAGTTGACCGCACGGCTGCGGGCGAACCTGCCGATGGTGGCCGTACTGGTCGTCATCGCGGTCGCGGCGGTGCTGGTGATGTGGGATCGCTGGCGGCGCGGCGCAACCGTGTTCGGCGTTGCCACCCTGCTTGCCGGGGCGTGCCGGCTCGTCCTGACCGATGACCAGGTCGGACTGCTCGCGGTACGCAGCCGTTCCTTCGACACCGCGGCGCTACTCACTGTCGGCGCGGTCATCGTGGTGCTCGCGGCCTCTATCGACCCGCTCGGCAGCGGCTAGCGGACTGCTTTAACGAAAGCTCAGCGCCCGCTGATCCCAAGGCGGGCAAGCTCCATCGTCTGCTCGATCAATTTCGCAACCGGCTTCTCCTCGGTGAGGAACCCGTCGTGCCCGTCGTTCGAGGTAATGACCTCGAACTTCTTGCAGTTCGGCAGGCAGTCGGCGATTTCCTGCACCGTGGACAACGGGTACAAGCGATCGGAATCGATGCCGGCGACGATGGTCGGCACAGGCGTCGATGCGAGCGCGGCGGGAACGCCGCCGCGGCCGCGGCCCACGTCGTGACGATTCAGCGCCTCGGTGAGCAGTACGTAGGTATGCGGGTCGAATCGGGAGATCAGCTTCTTCGCCTGGTGGTCCAGGTAACTCTGCACCGCGTAGCGACCACCCACCTTCGGGTCTTCGCCGTCCTGCGCCGAGTTTTCGAAGCGGTGGTCGAGTTCGAACTCGGTGCGGTAGGTCAGGTGCGCGAAGCGGCGGGCAATGCCCAAACCGGTTTCGGGTGCACGACCGCTGCCGTGGTAATCCCCGCCCTGCCAGTCCGGATCGGCCTTGATGGCCGCGATCTGGGTGGTCTGAGTGCCGATCTGATCCGCAGTGGCTCGCGGGCCGACCGCGAGGATCAGCGCCGAGCCGACGCGCTCGGGCTCGGTGATGATCCACTCGAGCACCCGCATGCCGCCCATCGAGCCGCCGACGAGGGAGGCGAGCCGCTCGATTCCGAGCACATCCATCAGGGCGACCTCGGCTGCGACCTGGTCACGAATGGAGATATGCGGGAACCGCGACCCCCACGGCTTGCCGTCGGGAGCCGGCGAACCCGGACCGGTGGTGCCGCGGCATCCACCGAGCACATTCGCGGCCAGGACACACCACTCGTCGGTGTCGATTGGCAGTCCTGGACCGACCATGCCTTCCCACCAACCCGGCGACGGGTGATCCGGACCGGCTGCGCCGATCACATGCGAATCACCCGTCAACGCGTGTTCGACCAGGACGACGTTGTCGCCGTTCGGCGACAACTCACCCCAGCGCTGCACCGCCAGCGTGACGTTTGGAATCACCTCTCCGGTCTCGACGGCAAGGTCGCCGATCGAAATGTGGCCGAGGGTTCCGTCTGGGGCGGGCAGTGCCGCCCCCGCCGGGAGGATGGAATTAAGCATGTTTGTCACTCTCAGGAAGTCGCCGCGGCGAATCCAGCCTCGAGGTCGGCGATGATGTCATCGATTCCCTCGATTCCAACAGCCAGGCGGACGAGCCCCGGCGTGACTCCGGAGGCTAGCTGTTCGTCGGGTGTCAACTGCGAGTGGGTTGTGGACGCGGGGTGGATGACAAGCGAGCGCACGTCACCGATGTTAGCGACATGGCTGTGGAGGCTGAGGGCGTCCACGAAACGTTTGCCCGCATCGATACCACCTGCCAGCTCGAACGCGACGATCGCACCTGCTCCGCGCGGGGCGATGGTTCTCCCGAGCTCGTACCACTGCGAGGACGGAAGCCCGGCGTACGCGACCGACGTGACCGCCGGGTGCGCCTCCAGGTACTCCGCGACCGCCTTGGCATTGCTGACGTGCCGTTCGATGCGCAGGCTCAGGGTCTCGAGGCCCTGGCTGATCAGGAACGCGTTGAACGGCGAGATCGCCGATCCAAGGTCGCGGAGCAGCTGCACCCGCGCCTTCAACGCGTAGGCCGGCGCGCCGAGGTCCGCGAACACAACACCGTGGTAGCTCGGGTCCGGCGTGGTGAAACCGGGGAAGCGGGAGTTGCCCTCCGCGTCGGTCACCGTCCAGTCGAACGTGCCGCCGTCCACCAGCACACCGGCGATCGCGGAGCCGTGGCCACCGAGATACTTCGTGGCCGAGTGCACGACGATGTCGGCGCCATGGGCGAATGGCTGGATCAGGTACGGCGTCGCCACCGTGTTGTCCACGATGAGCGGCACACCGGCCGCGTGCGCGACCGCGCTGACACCGGGGATATCGAGGATGTCGTTCTTCGGATTGGAAATGGTCTCCGCGAAGAACAACTTCGTGTTCGGCCGGACCGCGGCCTTCCAGCTCTCGAGATCGTCCGGGTCCTCGACGAACGACACCTCGATACCGAGCTTGGGCAGCGTGTAGTGGAACAGGTTGTACGTACCGCCATACAGGCGCGGGCTGGAAACGAGGTGGTCACCGGCGTTGGCGATGTTGAGGATCGCGAAGGTCTCCGCGGCCTGTCCCGAGGACAGCAGCAGGGCAGCCACGCCCCCTTCGAGTGCGGCGACGCGCTGCTCAACGGCGTCCTGGGTGGGGTTCATGATGCGCGTGTAGATGTTGCCGGGCTCGGCGAGTCCGAACAGCGCCGCGGCGTGATCGGTGCTGTTGAAGGTGTAGGACGTCGTCTGGTAGATCGGCAACGCACGAGCATTGGTGGCGCCGTCTGGGATTTGACCCACGTGAATCTGCTTGGTCTCGAACGACCAGCTTGCGGCCGGAGCGATGAGGTCTTCGGGCAGGTTCAGGTCGGCGTTTTCGGGCATGACAATCTCCGCTGCTGTGAGAGTGAGGTGAAAGGAAGGCTGGGCTCGATCAGCGGCGACAACAACTCATTGGACTACCTCCGTCGGGGTTTGGTCCGTCCCGACACGGACCGCGCTTGCTATCTGATGGGAAGTGCTCTTACCCACCGAACAACCAGGTCATCACCCGGAGCACCCCACCGCGGATGGAGGGTTGCCGACCAGCGAGCCGGGGCTTGGCGCTGATGCTCATGACCTCCGCGCAGTCTAACCATCTGTCGTTCCCAACGTAATAACCATCGAGGCGGGGCCGAGGATTGGTAACACTGCACCTCGAGCGATACCGAAGTAGGCTCGAGTTCCCTAATTGCGATTAGTGAGCAGGGATGCTGCAATGCGCCCGAGCGGGTCGCTCCAATGTCTTCGGGTGACGCCTGCTACACCGCGCGAAAAGCTGTAGTACTACGTTGTCTGTTGACGGCTGCGACCTCTTACAAGGGGGTCCCGCGCGGCCGGATGCGAGGGAACCTTCCTCTGCAACGAATCCAGGAGGACGCGAAGCACCCATGACCAAGATCAAGGTCGAAGGCACGGTCGTTGAGCTCGATGGCGACGAGATGACTCGGATCATCTGGCAGTTCATCAAGGACAAGCTGATCCACCCGTACCTCGACGTAAACCTCGAGTACTACGACCTGGGCATCGAGCACCGCGACGCCACCGACGACCAGGTCACGATCGACGCCGCTGAGGCCATCAAGCGCCACGGCGTCGGGGTCAAGTGCGCGACGATCACGCCGGACGAGGCGCGCGTCGAAGAGTTCGGCCTGAAGAAGATGTACCGGTCCCCGAACGGGACCATCCGCAACATTCTCGGCGGCACCATCTTCCGCGCCCCGATCATCATCTCCAACGTGCCGCGTCTGGTTCCGGGTTGGACGAAGCCGATCATCATCGGCCGTCACGCCTTCGGTGACCAGTACCGCGCCACGGACATGAAGGTCTACGAGGCCGGCACCGTCACGCTCACCTTCACCCCGGAAGACGGCGGCGAGCCGATCGTTCACGAGGTCGTGAAGATGCCGGAAGACGGCGGCGTGCTGATGGGCATGTACAACTTCAAGTCGTCGATCATCGACTTCGCACGGGCCTCGCTCAACTACGGCCTGCAGCAGAACTACCCGGTGTACATGTCGACGAAGAACACCATCCTGAAGGCCTACGACGGCATGTTCAAGGACACCTTCCAGGAAATCTACGAGACCGAGTTCAAGGCCGAGTTCGACGCCGCGGGCCTGACCTACGAGCACCGGCTCATCGACGACATGGTCGCTTCCTCCATGAAGTGGGAGGGCGGCTACGTCTGGGCGTGCAAGAACTACGACGGCGACGTGCAGTCCGACACCGTGGCGCAGGGCTTCGGCTCGCTGGGCCTGATGACCTCGGTGCTGCTGACCCCGGACGGCAAGACCTGTGAGGCCGAGGCTGCGCACGGCACGGTGACCCGGCACTACCGGCAGCACCAGCAGGGCAAGCCGACCTCGACGAACCCGATCGCGTCGATCTTCGCGTGGACGCGTGGACTCGAGCACCGCGGCAAGCTGGACAACAACCCCGAGCTGATCGGCTTCTCGCAGGCACTCGAGGATGTCGTCATCAAGACCGTCGAGGGCGGCCAGATGACCAAGGACCTCGCGCTGCTCGTCGGCGGAGACCAGGGCTACCTGACCACCGAGGAGTTCCTCGGCGCGCTCGACGAGAACCTCGCGAAGGCGCTCGCCTAAAAAGTTCGAACCAAAAGCGAGTGCGCACCGTCATTGCGGCGGTGCGCACTCGCTTTTGTCTTCGGTGCGCCGGTGCGGTGACAGAGTTCACGAACCGATCAGGGAAGCACGCGCGGGGACATGTTGTTAGCCCAAGGCGTGACCGAAACCGTGCAGCAGGAGTCGACGCAGGAGCAGCAGCACGCGCAGTCCGCCGGGTCCGGCTGGCACAAACGCGCGATGGTCGCCCTGGCGCTCGGTGGTTTCGGTATCGGTACGACCGAGTTCGTCGCGATGGGCCTGCTGCCCGATATCGCCGGTGATCTGAGCATTTCCGAGCCGACCGCCGGCTACGTCATCTCCGCCTACGCGCTCGGTGTCGTCGTCGGTGCTCCGCTCATCGCCGCACTGACGGCCCGCGTCCCGCGCAAGGTGCTGCTCGTGGCGTTGATGGTCGCGTTCACGATCGGCAATGCCGCGACGGTGTTCGCGCCCAGCTACGGTGCGCTCGTCGCGTCGCGGTTCATCGCCGGTCTGCCGCACGGCGCCTACTTCGGTGTGGCCGGGCTCGCCGCAGCGTCACTTGCTCCGGCAGGCAAACGAGCCAAGTCGATCGCGCTCGTGATGCTCGGCCTCAGCGTCGCCAACGTGATCGGCGTTCCCACTGCCGCGTGGGCCGGTCAGCACTTCGGCTGGCGTGCCGCGTTCGGGATTGTCACGGTGATCGGCGTCGTCACGGTGGCCGCTCTGTGGCGCTTCGTGCCGCAATTGCACGGCTTCCGTGTGACCAACCCCGCCACCGAGCTCGGGGCACTGCGCCGCAGCCAGGTGTGGTTCACCCTCGCCATCGGCACGGTCGGCTTCGGCGGCATGTTCGCGGTCTACACCTACGTGGCTACGACGCTCACCGACGTCTCCGGGCTGTCGGCGAGTGTGGTGCCGCTGGTCCTGATGATCTACGGCGTCGGCATGGTGGTCGGCAACCTGCTCGGCGGATGGATCGCCGACCGCGCGCTGATCCCCGGCCTGTACGCCGTGCTCGCGGCGCTCATCGTCGTACTCGGCGTCTTCGTCGTTGCGGCACACAACCCGATCGCCGCGATTGTGGTCCTCTTCGCCATCGCGGTTACCGGCACCGCGCTCGTACCCGGATTGCAGACGCGGCTGATGGACGTCGCCGCGGATGCGCAGACGCTTGCCGCTTCGCTGAACCACGCCGCGCTCAATATCGCCAACGCCGGCGGCGCGTGGCTGGGCGGTCTGGTCATCGCCGCCGGTCTCGGCTACACCGCACCGGCAGCGGTCGGCGCGCTGCTCGCGGTCGCGGGACTAGTGGTCCTCGCCATTGCGACGCGTGGCTCGCGCCGGGAAGTAGGAGCGGAGCCTGCGGAGCGACCGAGCGTCGGTGCCGCCCGATAGGGTTTGCGACCGTGCCTTTGATCGTTTCCACCGTGAACGTGAACGGAATCCGTGCCGCCGCCCGCAAGGGAATGCTGCCCTGGCTGCAGTCCACCACCGCTGATGTCGTTGCGCTGCAAGAGACTCGGGCCAGCGTCGCGGAGACCACCGCGGCCCTCGCCCCGGCGGTCGACGCCGGTTGGCACCTGGTGTGCGTCGAACCGGAGGCCAAGGGACGTAGCGGCGTCGGAATCCTGTCCCGGCAGCGGCCCGATGCGGTGCGCGTCGGCTTCGGCGGCGACGAGTTCTCCTCGTCGTGCCGCTACATCGAGGCAGACTTCGACGCGGTGACCGTCGCGAGTGTCTACGTTCCGACCGGTGAAGCCGGCACGCCCAAGCAGGACGACAAGTACCGGTTCATGGACGCGTTCGCTGCTCACCTTTCCGCGCGCATCGAAGCATTGGCCGCCGAGGGACGCGATCTGCTCGTGTGTGGCGACTGGAACATCGGGCACACCGAGGCCGACATCGCAGCGTGGAAGGCGAACCTCAAGAAGTCTGGCTTCCTGCCCGAGGAACGGGCCTGGCTCGACGCACTGGTCGGTGAAGGTGGCCTGATGGTCGACGTGGTGCGCCGGCTGCACCCTGGGGTCGCCGGGCCGTACTCGTGGTGGTCCTATCGCGGCCGTGCGTTCGACAACGACGCGGGCTGGCGCATCGATCTGCAGGTGGCCACCCCCGCACTGGCCGAGCGCGCGAAGCAGGCGGGAGTCGAGCGGGCGGCTGCCTACGACCAGCGCTGGTCGGATCACGCGCCGGTGACCGTCCAGTACCGCTGATCCGGACGTCGGCGGCGGCGTGGAAAGATCGGTAGCCATGTCCACCCCTGCACCTGCCAAGCAGCGCGTCCTTTCCGGAATTCAGCCCACGGCGGACTCGTTCCACCTGGGCAATCTTCTCGGCGCAGTGCGGTACTGGGTGGACCTGCAGGACGACTACGAGGCGTTCTACTTCATTCCGGACCTGCACGCGATCACCGTGCCGCAGGACCCGAAGGAGCTGCGCAAGCGCACCCGGATCGCCGCGGCACAGCTGCTCGCGCTCGGTATCGACCCGAAGCGTTCGACGCTGTTCGTGCAGAGCCAGGTGCCCGAGCATGCTCAGCTGGCCTGGGTGCTGAATTGCATCACCGGGTTCGGAGAGGCGAGCCGGATGACGCAGTTCAAGGACAAGTCCGCCAAGCAGGGCAACGAGAACGCCAGCGTCGGCCTGTTCACCTACCCGATCCTGCAGGCAGCGGACATCCTGCTTTACCGCCCGCACCTGGTGCCGGTGGGTGAGGACCAGCGCCAGCACCTCGAACTCACCCGTGACCTCGCGCAGCGCTTCAACTCCCGCTACAAGAAGACGTTCGTGGTGCCCGAGCCGTACATCATCAAGGACACCGCCAAGATCTACGACCTGCAGGATCCGACGTCGAAGATGAGCAAGTCCGCGTCCTCGGACGCGGGATTGATCAACCTGCTCGACGACCCGAAGATCTCGGCGAAGCGGATCCGCTCGGCGGTGACCGACACCGAGCGTGAGATCCGGTTCGATCCCGAGAAGAAGGCGGGTGTGAGCAACCTGCTCGTCATCCTCAGCGCGCTCACCGGCACGCCGATCATCACCCTCGAGAACGACTACACCGGCAAGGGCTACGGCGATCTCAAGGCCGATGTTGCCGACGCGCTCGCCGAGTTCGTGTTTCCCTTGCAACAGAAGGTGGAACAGTACCTATCGGACGAGGCGGAACTCGATCGAATCCTCGCGCACGGCGCCGACCGTGCCCGGGAAATCGCGTCCCGCACGCTCGACACGGTATACGAACGAGTGGGGTTCCTGGCTCCGAAGGGGTAGCGAGGACTCAGCCCCGAAAGGGCGACGAGGACTCACCCCGAAAGTCGGGCGCGGAACCCGGAAGGGTGATGCGCCATTCCCGACATCAAGGCGACGCTGCAGCGGGTGCGGCAACGGCCATGGATCGATCATGTGCTGCGGGCGTGGGAGCGGTACCAGAACCAGCGCGGTGACCATTACGCGGCCGGCATCACCTACTTCACCGTTCTCGCGCTGTTTCCGCTGCTGATGGTCGGCTTTGCCGTCGCGGGATTCGTCCTCGCCGGCAACCCGGAATTGCTCACCGAGGCGCAGGACAAGATCGTCGAGAACGCGCCGGGCAACATGGGCGACCAGCTCAACGACATCATCGATCAAGCGATCGCAGCGCGCGCGACCGTCGGTGTGCTCGGCCTGCTGGTCGCGCTCTACGCCGGGCTGGGCTGGGTGAACAACTTGCGCGCCGCGCTGACCGAGCAGTGGGATCAGCAGCACGAACAAGGCAACTGGATCAGGACGAAGATCTCCGATCTCGGGGCGCTCATCGGACTCGGTATCGCGCTGATCGTGTCGTTCGGCGTCGCCGCGGTCGGTTCCGGAAGCCTGCTGCGGCAGGTGCTCGAATGGCTGAATCTCGAGGATGCGCCGGGGGTTGGCGTCACCTTCCGAGTGCTCAGCATTGTCGTCGGCATCATGGCGTCATGGGCGGTGATGGTCTGGGTGATTGCCCGGCTGCCGCGCGAACCGGTGACCTTCCGGAGTGCCGCGCGGGCCGCGCTGATCGCTGCGGTCGGATTCGAGGTGTTCAAACAGTTCGGCGTGATCTATCTGAACATCGTGCTGCGCGGTCCGGCCGGTATCGCCTTCGGACCGATCATCGGCATCATGGTCTTCGCCTACTTCACCTCGCGGATCATCCTGTTCGCGACAGCGTGGGCGGCGACGGCTCAGGAGAATCTGGCCATGGCCCCGGTGCCGCCACCGTCGGGCGCGGTGATTTCGCCGCGGCTCGCGGTCCGGGGTGGACCTTCGGTGGCCGGAGGGGTTGCGCTGGTGGGAGCAGGTGCGCTTGCCGCACTCGGGCTCTCGGGACTACGCCGAAAGAAGTAGCCCTGGCGCGGAGCCCGCGGAGCGCCTACGTGCTCTGTCAGCGCCGTTTGCGTGAGAGCGCCGCCGCGATCAACACGAGTACCAGGACGAGCAGCGAGCCGACGAAAATGACGGCAAGGCGGGCGGCGTCGGCGTCACTGGACGAGCCGGTCGTGGCGTGGTCTTCGATCGAGTCCGCGGGCGGTGCGGCAAGGGTCGCCGCGGCCGACCCGTTCGTCGGCCAGGAGTCGGACTTCTTCTTCGCTGCACCGTCGCCGGTCTGGGTGGCGCTCAGGGTGCCGATCGACGCAGCTCGGGGGAGCGCGAACCCATAGTCGAGCAACCGGGCGCCCTGCTGCCACGGCCGGACGGGCAGCACTTCGGCGGCCATCAGCGTCACGCCGAGGCGGCGGCCGTCGCGTTCGGCACCGGCGACGAACGTGTGCCGGGCGTCATCGGTGAAACCGGTTTTCCCACCGAGCGCGCCGTCGTAGTTGTAGAGCAGCTGATTGTCGTTCGCGATCGGGAACCCTGGGTGGTCCTTGTCGTCGGGGATGCGCGGGTCCGGCGGGAAGCCGGGGAAGTCGAACTGCTCGGTGTGTACGAGTTCGGCGAACGTCGGGATCCGCATGGCCTCGCGGTACAGCAGCGCGAGGTCGTAGGCCGAGCTGGACATGCCGGGGCCGTCGAGACCCGAGGGAGTCGCGGCTCTGGTGTCGCGCGCGCCGAGAGACGCGGCGACCTCGTTCATCTTCGCGACCGTCGCGGCGTCGCCGCCGAGCTGGGCGGCGATCGCATGTGCGGCGTCATTGCCCGACGCCATCACCAGCGCATGCATCAGCTGACTGTTGGTGTACCGGCCACCCGGTCCGATCCCGACCCGCGTGCCCTCCACATCGGAGTCGGCGGTCGTGCCAACCACGGTCTTGTCGAGATCGAGTTCGCGCAACGCGACGATCGACAGCAGGATCTTGATCGTGCTCGCGGGCCGGTAACGGCCGTGCGGATCCTTGGCCGCGAGAACCTGCCCGGTGTCGAGATCGGACACCACCCACGACGTCGCCGAGATGTCGGCCGGCACGGGCGGCGAGCCCGCCGGGGTGAGCACACCGCATCCCGCGAGGGTGTCGCCGCCGACAACATCGGTCGGAACGGCGAGCGGACCCGGAATCGGGTCTCCGGGCGCGGGGACCTCGGAGAGGTCGATCGCGGGGGCCGGCGCCTGCTTGAACGGGCAGGTATCGGTGTTCGGCGTGGTGAACGGCGGCGTCGTACTCGGTGATTCCGGCTGTGCCGCCGCGGGAGCGCACCCCAGCCCGATCAGGGCTGCGGCCAGCATCACCGAACCGAATACACGCACACTCATTGCGTGTGGAGCGTAGGTCACGCGCTCGGGCGTCACCAAAAGCCGCGCCGAACCTCACCGGTTGCCACGAACGCATGCTGCGTCACTGTGCCGTCCCGGTGTGGGGTGGCGTTCCGTTCCGCACCGGTCCTACTTCACCGGGATCGGGTTGACGAACTCGACGATCTCGGTGCATGCCGATTGATCGATGTATCCGCTGGTCTCGAGCTTTCCCGTGCGGAACATCCCGGGCTGGTTGCATGCCCAGTCGCCCTTCTCGCCGATGTAGAAGACGTACAGCAGGTTGCGGTCGACATGGACGATGCTGAACGGCTCGTTCTGCCAGGTGCACATCGACTTGACGTAGACCAGCTCGTCGAGCGCGCTACGCGAAACGACGCGCGTGCCCGCGACCGTGGGAATGGCGGACGGCCCGAATCCCGGCGGGAGGCTCTCGCCCCCGTACGCGCGGAGGACGACACTGAGCCCGGACGTTGTGGCGTGGAACTGGCGGCCTTCGAAGGTGGCGTAGAACCCGGACGCGCGGGGGCGCTCAATGGTCAAAGCCGGCCACCCCCACCCATTCCTTGCTCGCGGTCAGGACCGCAGCGAGTCGTTCACCATCGGTGGGCGGGACGTACCAGAGTTCGGCGAGGGGATCGAGCACACCGTCGACCATCCAGAACTCGGGAATGGTGAACTCGGCCGTGCCGGTGAAGCCGTTGCCGGTGTAGGGCGGCCCGTAGCCGAGGTCGGCGCCGCCATCCCGGCCCATGCTGCGCGCCATCGGCTTGTCCGTGGAGAACACGCTCGCGACCGAATCGGTGGTGAAGCGCACCGCGTAGACCGGATCGCTCGGACCGAAAGGCGATCCCGGGTAATCCATGCGCAGCACCCGAAGCAACGCTTCCGACCCGCGCAGGTGCGCGGTGTGCTTGGCCATCGTCACGAAACCCTGCACTACATCGGGCAGCCCGCCGTAGTAGGGCGAGACGGCGTTGGCGCGAAGTTGGTCGCCCTCGGCGATGCAAAGCACCTGCTGCCAAACGGGTTTCCCGGGTGGGGCGGTCATCGTTGGTCCTGTTCTCGGAGGGCCACGTCGGTCTCGTTCTCCTCGTAATCGGTGTCTGGGCGAGCGGAGCCTAGCGGCAGTTGGTGAACATTTCAGGTCGAGTCATTCCCGGCCGGGAAGGGGGCGATCGGTCTCGACCTAGGCGATTCGCCGTGGTCGATCCGGCGGTCTTCCGTCGTCAACGCGAGTCCTGGTCGGGGAGCGGGAGTTCGGTCTTGACTTCTTCGAGGTCGGTGAGTTCCGCCAGGGGCGCTTCGCCCTGGACCTCGTACTTGTCGGTCTGCTCCATATTGGGCCAGAGTGCGACGCGGACGAGGCTCTCCCCTCGGTAGTTGAGGTACGCGATGTCGCCGACGATGTTCGTGATCTCGAACGATTCGGCGCGGTACTTGCAGATGGATTCCAGCCGAATCAGCTTGTCGATCTCGTTGCCGGGCACCCTGAGTTGGCCCGCGAAGAAGCTCAAAACCGAAGTCTTGAATCCAGCCGGCAATGGCGTCTCGCGCGTGTAGATGTACAGGTTGTCGCGCACGAACCGCGCGTAGTACTCAGTGCCGCGCCACGTTGCGTACAGTCCGCTGATGCGCGGCCGCCTCGCGTCCGGTGCGTCGCCCTCGATGCTCGTTCCGTCGGTGGTCATTGCGAGTCCTGTCCGGGTAGCGGCATTTCGGTCTCAACTTCCTCGAAGTCGGTGAGTTGGCAAGTGTCATAGATTCCGCTCATCCGCGGGAGTCGCTCAGTCAACTTGTCACCTTGGTCCATCTCATCCCGTTGGAAAGGACTGCGATCATTCTTTCGGTTCCATCGGGGTTGATCTGGTACATCTCGGGACCCTTGTTCATCGCAGCCGCTTCACTGAGGAAGTATTCGGGAACTGCGTGCCGCTCGCTCGCGGTGAATCCGGTATCGGTGAACGGATAGCCGTATTCGGGATCGAAACTTGGGCCGTGACCGGACATCGTTGACAGGTGGCCGTCCGGAGCGTCCAAGTCGTCGTGGCTGTCGAGTGTGAAGCGCATCGCAAAGGCAGGTTTCTCGGGAGCAAAGGGCTCCTGGACGGGCAGCGGCTGAACGTCGTCCCGCGTGAGGCCGCGCTCGGCGAGCCAGGCGTCGGCCGCTTCGAACCGAGACGGCTCGGCTTCCAACTGTTCTCGTGAAAACGAGATTTCGTGCTCGGTGCCGTCCTCGAGTGTGACGAACTGTGCTTCTGGCGCCGAATCATCCGGCAGGACGCCCGGCCCTGCCGGTCCATCCGGTGGCGCGCCGTTCCCGTTCGTGTGCCGAAGCGTGTCCGCAACCGAGACAACCGCGGCGTCCGGTGCGGTGTGCAGGTTGCGAATAACCGGTGTCTCGGGCGCGCGGGCCGGTGTAGGGCGCTGATCCGCCGGGGCCTCCGGTGCCCGGACGATCTCGGGCCGGGCGGTCGGAGTCGCGGGCGGCTGTGGTGCCACCGAAGTGTGGGGTGCCGCCGATGTGTGCGGGGATGCCGGCCCGTGTGGTGTGGCAATCGACTGTGCGGCGGAACCGACGCTCGGCGCAGCGGTGGGCGCGCTTGTCGCGGGACTATTCACAACCGCGCTCGGTGCAGCAGGAGACTGTGTGGCGCTCAGGCTGATTGGGGCGCTCGGCGAAGGCGCTGCCGGTGTGGTGGCGGCGGGCGATGCGGCTGGTGCCGATGTCGCCGGTCCGATTGTCCCTGCCTCCGGAGTGGTTGGCGTGGTCGCAGCGACGGGGGAGGGCGCGGTGGATACCGAACTCGCGTGTGTCGAAGCGGGATCCGCACTGGACGTGACCTGCGTGCCAGGCTGTGTCACCACCTCGGTGGGATTGGTGTGCACCGGTTCCGAATGCGGTGCGGCCGTTACGGGCTCGGGTGATGCCGCCGATGCCGTGTCCTGGGTTCCCGGTTGCGAGTGCGGTTCACTGCCGGCCGGCTCGGACGCCACCGAGCCAGGCGGCTCCGATCCTGGTTGCGTCGATGCCCGAGCCGAATCGGGATCGGGTGCAGCATTATTCGCGTGCTCGGGCGGCACGTCCGGAGCTGACGGCGTGGTCGACGCGGCTGTCGAATCCGTGTCGATATGCGGCGCAGCGTGCGTACCGCCGTCCTTCATCCCACTGATGCCGCCACCGATCGCCCCGGATGTCACGGTCTCCCAGGTGACCTCGTCTCCGGACGCCGCAGTGGAGGCAACGGACCCGGCAGCACCGGCCGCTGCCTCGACCCCGGTAGTGGTCGCGAGTTTGCCCAGGGGAGTGGCGGCATCGGGCAGCGCGCCGCCGAGCCCGCTGCTCACTCCGCTGGAAACGACCTCGTCGACCGCGCCGGACAACGCCGATCTTCCGATCGAACCGACGTTGATGTCGTTGCGCCTGCCGGTCAGCCATTGTCCACCCTGGATGGCGGCGTCGAGCCCACCCTGCGTGGCCGCGCCGATCAGTGCGTGCTTCGCTGCAGCGAACGCCAACTGCTTCGCAGCCGCGACGGTGAGCTGCGACAGCAGTTTCTGCACGAGCTGGCGAATGATCATCCGCACTGTGACCTGGGTGGCCGCCTGAGCCGCGACCGCCGCGCCCGAGCTTGCGCCAAGCGTCACCACGAGGGTCGCCGCTGCCGCAGCGAGTTCCGCGGCCAGGATGACAAGCGCGGCAATGATCATGAGCTTGGCGTGCTCGATGTCGGTGGCGCCCTCGTCGAGTGTGTCGGCGAGATGCTCGCAGAACTCGACGAGATCGCCGAGTGCGCCGTCGCCACCGATCATGTCCCATAACGCATCCATGGCGTCGTGCGTGTCGCCGTCGATCGCGGCGAGCGCCTTCGCCATGGCCTCGGTGCCCTCGGTGTCGAGCTGGTTGAGCGTGGCGGCCGTGGTCGTCCAGCTGTCGGCGAGCCGTCGCATCGCAGTCTCGTCGCCGTCCGGCCAGTCGGAGTCGACGGCGATCGAGGAGACGGACCGGAGCCATCCGGGAATCTCTATGCCCATCAGCCGATTCCGTCGAGATTGACGGCGGTACGGGAGTCGGTTGCGTCGTAGTTGTCGGCGGTCGTGACCAGGCGCTGACGGATCGAGTCCAGCACGGTCACCAGTGAGGCGATGGCGTCCACTGTTGGCGAGACATCGTCCGCATAACCCTTCGCGAACGATTCGCCGGACTCATCCGCGCCCCAGCATTCCCCCTCGGCGGAGAGCGCGGAAGCCAGTGTCTGCCGGGCGGATTCGACAGCGTCGGATAGCTCCGCGAACCGGGGCGCGACAGCGCGCAGCGCGTCCGGCTCGACCCGAACCTGCTCGCTCATCGTTCCCCCCGATCGCCTCGCGATGTCCCCCATAAATAGGACTCATCGCGAATGCGATCGGTTCCGCGCAAACGAGAAACGGGGCGCAGCCGGCTCGACAGCCGACTGCGCCCCGATCAGAGCTCAGGCGTGAAAACCCTAGCGCGCGAACAACAGCGCGCGCTTGACCTCTTGGATCGCCTTGGTCACCTCGATGCCACGCGGGCAGGCATCGGTGCAGTTGAAGGTGGTGCGGCAGCGCCACACACCCTCGACGTCGTTGAGGATGTCGAGACGCTCGGAGGCGGCCTCGTCACGGCTGTCGAAGATGAAGCGGTGCGCGTTGACGATGGCGGCAGGACCGAAGTAGCTGCCGTCGTTCCAGTACACCGGGCACGAGGTGGTGCAGCAGGCGCACAGGATGCACTTGGTGGTGTCGTCGAAACGGGCGCGGTCGGCCTGCGACTGGATCCGCTCGCGGGTCGGCGTGTTACCCGTGGTGATCAGGTAAGGCTTCACCGCACGGAACGCGTCGAAGAACGGCTCCATGTTGACGACCAGGTCCTTTTCGACCGGGAGGCCACGGATCGGCTCAACCGTGATGGTGAGCGACTTGCCGTCCTTGGACAGCATGTCGCGCATCAGCACCTTGCACGCGAGCCGGTTGACGCCGTTGATCCGCATCGCGTCGGACCCGCACACGCCGTGCGCGCAGGAACGACGGAAAGTGAGCGTGCCGTCGAGGTAGGACTTCACGTAGATCAGCAGGTTCAGCAGCCGGTCGGTCGGCAGGCAGGGGACCTGGAAGCTGTCCCAGTGCGCGCCGAGTTCGTCCTCCGGGTTGAACCGCGCGATCTTCATCGTGATCATGACCGAGCCCTCGGGCACCGGTGGCGGCGTGGTACCCGTGCTCTGCGGCTTTTCGATAGAGGTCGTCATCAGTACTTGCGCTCCATCGGCTCGTAGCGGGTCTGCACCACCGGCTTGTAGTCGAGGCGAATGTCCGCGATCAGCGCGTCACTCTCCTTGTACGCCATGGTGTGTCGCATGTAGTTGACGTCGTCGCGGTCCGGGTAGTCCTCGCGCGCGTGGCCGCCACGCGATTCCTTGCGGTTGAGCGCGCCGACCACGGTGACCTCGGCGAGCTCGAGCAGGAACGCAAGCTCTACGGCCTCGAGCAGGTCGCTGTTGTAGCGCTTGCCCTTGTCCTGCACCGTGATTCGGTCGTAACGCTCCTTGAGCGCCTGAATGTCGGCGAGCGCCTGCTTGAGCGTGTCCTCGGTGCGGAACACCGAAGCGTTGTTGTCCATCGAACGCTGCAGTTCGGTGCGGATGTCCGCGACGCGCTCGTGGCCGTTGCCGTCGAGGATCTTGTCCAGCCAGCCCTCGACGGTCGAGGTCGACTCCTCGGGCACCTCGACGTGGTCGTGGCGGAGCGCGTACTCGGCGGCGGCGATGCCCGCACGACGGCCGAAGACGTTGATGTCCAGCAGCGAGTTGGTGCCGAGGCGGTTCGCGCCGTGCACCGACACGCAGGCGCACTCGCCGGCGGCGTACAGGCCGTGCACGATCTCGTCGTTGTTGCGCAGCACCTCGCCGTTGATCCGGGTCGGGATGCCGCCCATCACGTAGTGGCAGGTCGGGAACACCGGGACGAGCTCGGTCACCGGGTCCACACCGAGGTAGGTGCGGGCGAACTCGGTGATGTCTGGGAGCTTCTCCTCGAGGACGTCCTCACCGAGGTGCGTGACGTCGATGTAGACGTAGTCCTTGTTCGGACCGGCGCCGCGGCCTTCGAGCACCTCGAGCACCATGGAGCGGGCGACGATGTCACGCGGCGCGAGGTCCTTGATAGTGGGGGCGTAGCGCTCCATGAAGCGCTCGCCATCGGCGTTGCGCAGGATGCCGCCCTCGCCGCGGACCGCCTCGGAGATGAGGATGCCCAGACCGGCAAGACCTGTCGGATGGAACTGGTGGAATTCCATGTCCTCGAGCGGCAGGCCCTTGCGGAAGATGATGCCCATGCCGTCGCCGGTCAGGGTGTGCGCGTTCGAGGTTGTCTTGTACATGCGTCCGGAACCACCGGTCGCGAAGACGATGCTCTTGGCCTCGAAGATGTGCAGTTCGCCGGTCGCGAGCTCGTAGGCGATGACGCCGGTCGCGGTCAGGCCGCGTTCGGTCTCGGTCATCACGATGTCGAGCGCGTAGAACTCGTTGTAGAACTCCACGTCGTGCTTGACGCAGTTTTGGTACAGCGTCTGCAGGATCATGTGGCCGGTGCGGTCCGCGGCGTAACACGCACGGCGGACGGGCGCCTTGCCGTGGTCACGGGTGTGGCCACCGAAACGACGCTGGTCGATCTTGCCCTCGGGGGTCCGGTTGAACGGCAGACCCATCTTCTCGAGGTCGAGGACCGCGTCGATGGCCTCCTTGGCCATGATTTCGACGGCGTCCTGGTCGGCGAGGTAGTCGCCGCCCTTGACGGTGTCGAAGGTGTGCCACTCCCAGTTGTCTTCCTCGACGTTCGCCAGCGCGGCGCACATGCCGCCCTGGGCCGCGCCGGTGTGGCTGCGGGTCGGGTAGAGCTTGGTCAGCACCGCCGTCCGGGCGCGTGGGCCGGCTTCGATCGCCGCCCGCATGCCCGCGCCGCCGGCGCCGACGATGACGACGTCATACCGATGTTGCTGCATTTGAGCTGTGCTCCCCTAGTTGGCCGGGATGTTGGGATCGAAGGTGAAGATCACGTAGGTGCCGAGGCCCATGATGAGAATCATCGACAGCACCAGCAGCGTGTTCAGCCAGAACCGCGTCGAGTCCTTGCGCGAGTAGTCCGCAATGATCGTGCGCAGTCCGTTACCGCCGTGCAGCTGCGCGAGCCAGAGCATCGTCAGATCCCAGAACTGCCAGAACGGCGAGGACCAGCGACCGGCGACGAACGCGAAGTTGATCCGGTGCACACCCTCGTCGAGCATCAGCATGATGAAGAGGTGGCCGAAGACCAGCACCATCAGGGCGAGGCCGGAGAACCGCATGAACAGCCACGCGTAGAGCTCGAAGTTGCCCTTCGCCTTGCGGCGCGGCGAACGCGGGTTGTCCAGGCTGGCGGGGCGGTCGTAGGACCGCGCGAGAACCTTTGCTTCAGCCATCAGTGCCCCGCAAACATGTTGTAGAAGATGCGCGCCGCGCCGGGCACCATCACGACGAACCAGACGGCGAGGATCACCCAGAGCATGACGCGCTGGTACTTGGGCCCCTTCGACCAGAAGTCGACCAGCATCACGCGCACACCGTTCAGCGCGTGGTAGAGCACCGCGGCAACGAGGCCGAGCTCCATCAGGCCGACGAGCGGGTTCTTGTAGGTCTCGATGACGCTGTCATAGGTGTCCGGATTGACCCGGACCAGAGCGGTGTCGAGAACGTGAACGAACAGGAAGAAGAACACCGCCACGCCTGTGATGCGGTGCAAAACCCAGGACCACATGCCCGGGTCGCCCCGGTACAAGGTCCGCTTGGACTCCTGCGCCGGAGCCGCTTCCGTCGTGCTAGTCATCGAATGCAGTGCCTCCAACGTCGTCGATGTGCGCGGCAAGGCCATGTGACGTCGAGTGTGGGTATCAGCACTGGGGCGGGCGAGAACCGCGCGCTCCGGCTCGACGCGAACCTGAACCGGCTGTGGTGAACTTTAATCCCCTGCGAAACCCGGGAACTAGCGCGGTCGGCCGTACGTTCTGCGCTCGGAGCGTTTATTAGGTTTGCCTGTCCAAATATGAAAGGGCGCGGCAATGGCGGGTCGAAAGCCCGCTACGCGGTGCCGGAAAGGCGGCTCCATTGCCAGATGTCGACTGGAAGGCATTGCGTGCCAACGCATCCGATGTGATGCGGCGGGCGTACGCGCCGTACTCCAGGTTTCCCGTCGGGGCCGCGGCGCTCGTGTCCGATGGCCGGATCATCGTCGGATGCAATGTGGAAAATGTCTCATACGGACTAGGGCTCTGCGCAGAATGTGTACTCATCGGTAACCTCCATTCCTCGGGCGGCGGGCGCCTAATCGCGTTCACCTGTAGCAACAGCCGGGGCGAGATTCTTATGCCGTGCGGGCGGTGCCGGCAGCTTTTGCTCGAGCACGGCGGGCGAGAGTTGCTCGTCGACCATCGTGGCGGGCCCGTCGAGTTGAATGCGTTGCTGCCCGATGCTTTCGGGCCGGACGATATTGCGGCTGGCGAGCTCCCGACGTAACGCAGCTCACATTTCGTTGGGTTTGGCTCACACACGCCGGTTGCGGTGTGTGAGTAGGAGATTCGGCGCTACCGGCTGCGCTCAGCAAGCCGATCGTCGAGCCAATCGAACATCCGCTGGTCGGTCAGCGCCCGAGCCATCGGCTGGCAATGCCAATTCGCACCCTCCTCGGTGGTGAACCGGACGAGGGTGGCATTGGCGCCGACCAACTCGGCCAGGCGCGGTGACTGCGCGGGCCAGAACTGCTCATCGTCCGGGTCCGTGATCAGCAGTGGAGTGTCGATCGATGCTGCGACCTCGGTGAGGTCGTATTTCTTCACCTCGGCGAGCGTGTCGTAATAACCGTCGATGCCGTACGGACGGGCGCGGAATCGGTAGAGGTGCCCAGTCTGCTTGGACAGGCGCATGAGAACCCGCATCAAGCGGTCGAACTTCTTCTTCTCGCCCGTCTCGAACAGTTTGCGCAGGAATTCGGGGAAATTGGCCAGCCAGGAATCGATGACGCTCACCACGCCCGGGTCCGCCACCGCCGCGGCGAAGCGATGTTCGAAGGCGAGTGCCCGCGGCAACCAGTAGCCGGCCTGGCTGACGCCGTACACGACCACTTGGTCCGGGTCGACACCCGGCAGTGTGAGCACGAAGTCCAGCACGGGCGTGAGCACGTTCTCCCAGTCCGGCCGGAAAGGCACACCCCGTTCGAAAAGCATCGACTGCTGTCCCGGGCCATCGAATATCAGGACGTTGTAGCCGCGCGCCACAGCACCCGCGCCGCCCCAAGACCACAGCGTGCCGACGTCGCCGTCGCTGCCATTGACCATGACGAACGTTGGGCGGGTTCCCTCGGCGTGCGCGGGACCGAAGAACCAACCGGGGAGCGTCGTGTTCTCGTAGGGGATCGTCACACGCTCGGCGGGGTGCGGTGACAAATCGATGAACCGCTCCCAGGCCCGGCGGTGTTCCCGGAACGTGGGGAGTAGCGCGTCGTCGGAATCCAGGCCGTCGACTGCGTTGACTGCGGAAGTGAGGTAGGACGACGCGCGGAGGTAGGCCGAGGCCGCACTTACCCGGTGTCCGGCGGCGGCGCACTCGTCCGCGACGCGGAGCATCCGCAGACCGAGGTCGTGCCATGTGGTGTACCAGCGGACGTTGTCGTGCTCACCGACCGCGGCGATCGCCGCGAGCACCTCGCCTGGGTCGGTGCCGCCGGCGTTCGAGCGCCCGAGCATGATGCGGACCTCGAAGTCCCGACCCGTGTCGCGGTAGAAACCACGGGTCGCTGCTTCGTGGGGAAGGGGACGGTTTCGCCGGAACATCGTGTTCCATTTTCCTGCGCGCATACGACTGCCGCCGAGTTTTCGGGACTGTAGATACCGTCCGCCCGCGAAGTTTGGTGACTCGTGAATGGAAGATTCGTTGCGTTGGACGGGACGAATGCTTCCATTCACCCCGCAACGAGTGCGCGCTCCGAACCGCCCGCGAACGGAAGATTTGTTGCGTTAGACGGAGTGAACGCTTCCGTTCACTCCGCACAACGAGCGCGCGGCAAGCCGGGGCGCCGGATGCCCGATCGGCGGGTAGGTTCGCGTCTCGTGCATGACCATGACGCCGTTTCGATCATCCGGGCCAAGCGCGACGGGAATGCGCTCACCGATGCGCAGATCGACTGGGTGATCGACGGGTTCACCCGGGGCACGGTTGCCGACGAGCAGATGTCCGCGCTTGCGATGGCGATCATGTGGCGGGGCATGAACCGCACCGAGACCGCCCGGTGGACCACGGCGATGATGGACTCCGGCAGTCGCATGGACTTCACCGATCTGCCGCTGCCCACGGTCGACAAGCACTCCACCGGCGGGGTTGGGGACAAGATCACCCTTCCGGTCGCGCCGCTGGTCGCCGCGTGCGGCGCGGCAGTGCCGCAGCTCGCCGGCCGTGGGCTCGGCTACACCGGCGGCACGCTCGACAAATTGGAGGCGATCCCCGGCTGGCAGGCGGACCTGTCCACCGAACGGATGCGCACGATCCTCACCGACCCGGCGATCGGCGCGGTCATCTGTGCGGCGGGAGCCGATCTCGCGCCTGCCGACAAGAGGCTCTACGCGTTGCGCGACATCACCGGAACAGTCGAGTCGATCCCCCTGATCGCTAGCTCGATCATGAGCAAGAAGATCGCCGAGGGCACCGGTGCGCTCGTGCTGGACGTGAAGGTGGGCAGCGGTGCTTTCATGACCGAGCGTGCGGACGCCGACGAACTCGCCGCCCGGATGGTGCAGATCGGACTCGACGCGGGCCTGCGCACCGTTGCCCTCGTCACCGATATGGAGACCCCGCTCGGGCGGACCGCCGGAAACGCGCTCGAGGTCGCGGAATCGGTCGAGGTGCTCGCGGGTGGTGGCCCCGCCGACGTGGTGGAGCTGACGCTCGCACTCGCGCGGGAAATGCTGCTCGCCGCGGGCATCGACGGAATCGATCCGGCGGACCGGCTCGCCGACGGGACCGCGATGGACCGCTGGCGCGCGATGATCGTCGCTCAGGGTGGGGATCCGGATGCGACGCTGCCCACCGCGCGCCACAGCGATATCGTGCGTGCGCCGGCGAGTGGAGTCCTGACCAGGCTCGACGCCGGAATGGTCGGGCGGGGTTCGTGGCATCTCGGAGCGGGCCGAAGCCGACCGGGCGAACCGGTCTCGGCCGGCGCCGGTATCGAGATGCACGCCAAACCCGGGGACCGGGTGCGGGCCGGTGATCCGCTGCTCACGCTGCACAGCGACGACGAGGCCCGACTCGCGCGCGCGGGTGCCGAACTCGCATCGGCCTGGCAGGTAGAGGACACCGACGCTGTCGTGCTGCGACCGCTCATCCTCGACCGCATCTGCTGAGGTGAGTGAACGGGGTGTGACGTGTTTTCGCACGCCCCGCCTCGGGCCGTGATCGGGGCTAATGTCGGCACATGACGGCTCCGCAGATGTCGATCGGCCCCGCTCCACTGGATCTGGCCTCCATCCGGCAGGCCCCCAAAGCGTTGTTGCACGACCATCTCGACGGCGGATTGCGGCCCGCGACCGTACTCGAATTGGCCCGGAACTGCGGCTACGACGAACTCCCTTCGGACACCGCGGACGACCTGGCGGTCTGGTTCCGGGACGCCGCCGATAGCGGGTCGCTGGTGCGCTATTTGGAGACCTTCGACCACACGGTGGCAGTCATGCAGACCCCGGAGGGACTGCAGCGGGTGGCGCGTGAGTGCGCCGAGGACCTCGCTGCCGATGGCGTGGTGTACGCCGAAGTCCGCTTCGCTCCCGAACAGCACCTCGAGCGTGGGCTCACGCTCGACGAGGTGGTCGAGCACGTGCTCGAGGGTTTCGAACAGGGCGTGTCCGCGGCCGGGACGTTCGGGCGCAAGATCCGGATCGGCTGCCTGCTCACCGCAATGCGGCACGCGGCGCGCTCACGTGAGATCGCCGAACTCGCGGTGCGATTCCGGGACAAGGGTGTGGTGGGCTTCGACATCGCCGGTGCGGAAGCTGGTTTCCCGCCGAGCCGCCACCTCGATGCGTTCGAGTACATGCGAGCGAGCAACGCGCACTTCACCATTCACGCGGGCGAGGCGTTCGGGTTGCCGTCGATTCACGAGGCGATCGCCTTTTGCGGCGCGGACAGGCTCGGGCACGGCGTGCGCATCACCGACGACATCATCGAGTCCGACGGTGACGCCCGACTCGGACTGCTCGCCGCCTACGTGCGGGACAAGCGGATTCCGCTCGAGCTGTGTCCGAGTTCGAACGTGCAGACCGGCGCGGTCAAGAGCATGGAGGACCACCCGTTCGGGCAGCTGGCGCGGTTGCGATTCCGCGTGACGGTCAACACCGACAACCGGCTGATGAGCGACACGACGATGAGCCAGGAGATGCTGCGGCTCGTCGAGACGTTCGGATTCGGCTGGAGCGACCTGGAACGGTTCACCATCAACGCGATGAAGTCGGCGTTCATCCCGTTCCCCGATCGCCTGCGGATCATCGACGAGGTGATCAAGCCCGGTTACGCCGTGCTCATCGGCTGATCAGGCGAACCTGATTGCGGCGCTTGGCCTTTGGAAGACAAGCGCGGCCCGGTCAGGCCTTGCGCAACCGGCCCTCGAACTCGCGCTCGAGTTCGCGCCAGGACTGTCCCTCCGCGGCGAACGGCGGGCTGGGTGCCATCCGGTTCGGGTCCGGGTTGAGCAGGTAGGACACGTACCAGCCGAGCGGAGTCGACGGGGCGAGTGCGGCTCCGGTCTCCTCGTCGCCCGTGTAATCGGCTGCGTCGGTAAACAATTCGACCGCGAGATCGAGCTGTGAAAGATCGACGGACTCGGGGCCGTCGGCGAGGTCGTCGGCGAGACCCGGGAGGACGTAGACGTTCTCGTCGGTGACCTCGATCTCCAGCGACCCGTCGACCGCGAGCGACTGCACGTCGGCGAAGGTGCTGATCCGGGCGAGGTCGTGCTCGTGATCGTCGGCGAGGTACCGGGCGAGAGCGCGCTCGGAGGAGAAGACGGTGATCGCGTCCTTGCTGCCGAGGAACACCGGTTCGTCGTCGAGGTAGCAGCGCAGCGTGAACCAGATCCCGTCGCTGGTGATGATCTTCACCGGGTCGATGCCGACCTCGGACCAGAAGCCGTCCTCGTCTTCGTCGTCGTCGTCGTCGTCGTCTTCGTCCGATTCCGCACCGGCCGCTGCGGCGAGATCCACGGTCTCGAACTCCGCATCCTCGTCGTCGGAAACGTCGTCGGCCTCGACGACGTTCTCTGCGGCAGCAACCAATTCGGACTCCGCGACAGCGACAGCGGCGGCATCGACGTCGGGCACGGCGATCACGTCGTCGATCGCGTCGAGCACGTCATCCCAGTGCTTCGCGATGGCGGAGCCGATGCGCTCCCAGATCTCGAGGCCCTCGCGGTCCTCGAAGAAGCGGTAACCGGACCCCACCGCGCTCAGCGCGGGGTTGGCGTTGAAGAACTTGGTGACGTCGTCGAGTTCGCAGACCTCACCGATGGTGCGCACCATCGTGAGCGTCTGATCGAGCTCGTCGAGCACATCGTCGTCCGGGTTGCTCGCGGCGAGCTCGGGGACGGCGATCAGGTCGAACGCGTGGCTCTCGGCCGGCTCGAATTCGGTAGCGGCCAGCGCGGTGACGGTGCGCCATGCGGGGTGGTCGACGAGGTCGTTATCGGAGTTGGTGCGTACGAACGCGGCCAGCTCGGCGATCGAGTCGAATCCGTAGAGATCGTCACCGTGGCCGAGGAACGCCTCCCACTCGTCGTCGCCTTCCCGCCACGCTGGTGCCCATAGGGTGACCAGGTCGCCATCGGTCAGACCCAGCTCGATTGGGACGATGTCTCCAGAAGCCATGGCGCTGAGCCTAACGACTCTGTGCCGTCACGCTCATCCGACCTGCCCGCCGAATTGAACGTTCAACGTTTCAACGACCCGGGCGCGCGCGATCGCGGCGGCCGCAGCGGCTTCCGCGCAGGTCCGCGTGATCAGCGGGCCGATCTCGCCAACGGGGTGCGACGTGATCGCCTCCGCGATGCGAAGGTCGATCAGGGCACCGCTACCATCAACCTCCGCCGTCACGAGGCCGTCGATGGACGTCGCGGTCCCGCGAACCTGCCCGATGCCGTGCATCGCGCTCTCGAGGTCTTCCAGGCGCGCGGTCGCGCGAGCGACCAGTGCGTCCATCTCGTTGCCGCTCATATGTGCCGCATCCAGCTCACCGGGGCAAGTTCCGGGTCTTCTGTGTCGCCGTTGGTCGCGAGGACCGCGTCCGCGCGGGTGGGCAGGCCGAGCCGGTCGAGGATCTCGTCGGAAATGCCGGCCTCGGCAAGCTCGACACGGCGCTTGGCCCGCGCCTTGACGGCGGCGGTGCGGGACAGCCGCAGGATCTCCGCAGCCAGCGCTTCGGCGCCGTAGCGCAGTTCGCGCCGGTCGAGGTGAATTACGACAGGCAATCCCTGATCGGTGGCGCGGACGGACAACGTGCCGGCGCGGTTCGTGCTGGTCGCGCAGGTGACATCGGGGACCGCAGGCGAAATTTGCGCGCTCGCGTCGGGCGGGCTCTCCTCGCTCATGCGGTCGGCCGGTAAAAGCCGTAGAACGCCATGCCGCAATTCTCCGTTCGTATCGGTCCGGTGCTCACCGGGTCACCCGCCTCGACGAGCTGGCCGTTCCCGATGACCATGGCTACGTGGCCGTCCCAGACGACGAGATCACCGGGCATCACGGCCTCCTCGCCGACCTCGATGTGGCCGACATTCTGCTCCTGCGCGAGGCGGGGGAGTTCGACTCCGGCTTCGCCATAGGCGTACTTGGTTAGCCCGCTGCAGTCGAGTCCCTCGCCCGGGGAGGTTCCACCCCACACGTAGGGCACGCCCTGTTGGCTCAGCGCGGCCCGCACCGCGGTCGCGGCCTGCTCGTTGGGCGCGATCGCGGTGCTGCCGTCGGGCAGGGTGATCTCGACACCCTTCCCGGCGAGGCGGTGCTCACCGGGACCGGCGTTGGGTGCGACCACCCCATCACCGGAGCCGCCGGACCGGCTCCCGACGGAGCGGCCGCGGCTGTAGGCGGGCGAGGTGAACAGGCTCGAGATGCCCTGCCCGCCCGAACCGCTGGACATCGCGCCGGTCACCTTCGCGACGATCTCGGAGGCCTGTACCGGCGACGCCGATGCCGCGTGTGTGCTCGTCGCCGAGGACGGCGCGGTTGGCACCGTGGGCGCGGTCAGCTCGGTCATCCGGGCGGTGTGCGCACTCAGCTCGGCGCGCACCTTCGCGACGACCACAAGCGCACGATCGAGGTGTTCGACCGCTGCGGCGATGATCATCGCCAGTCCGGCAGGAGTGCCGAGGGTGGGCGCCGCGGCAACCGCGATCGAGATGAACGACTGCAGAATGCCCTGCAATTCGGCCAGGCCGGCGGTGACGTCCGCGCTCGCAGCATTGACCACCTCTGCGATCGCATTGCCGCGATCGGAGATCTGCACCGAGGAGTCCTGGGTCTCCTGCGCCTTGGCCACCGCGACGGTCGCGGCCCTGCCCCGCCACGATGCGTCGAGTTCGGCGATTGCGTCGCGTCCGATGACATGCACCGCGTCGACGGCGGCCGATGAGAGCCGCAAGGCATGGGCAGGTCCGCCCGAGGGCAGCACTCCGCTGCCCAAACTGCCGAGCAGTTCAGTGATGGGTGCGGCGAGTGCGGCGGCGTCGATCACGAGCCGATCCCCGCGCTCAGTGCGCCCAGTCCGGCGGCATGGGCGGCGTCCGTCGCGGCGTATTCGGCCGCGGTGGTGAGAGCCGTTTCGCCGATTCCGGCGAGAGTCGCGGAGGTATCGGCGATCGCGCCGAGATGTGCCGCGTGCGCGGTGGCGAATGCTGCGAGGAAGTCACCGCCGATGAGACCGAACACCGGGCCGAGCAGTTCCGGACCGGCCACGGCCGCCGTCGCGGCGGCGCCGGTCAATCCGGCGGCCATCTCGGCCGCGGTGGCGCCGTAGGCCGCGATACTCGCGGTTGCGGCGGCGAGCTCACTCATCGCACGTCCCCCCGAATCGAACAGTTCTGTCTCGAATTGTTGGACGCTGAGGGCACCCGACCGGTTCCGACCGGCCACCG
>NZ_LRRB01000223.1 GCF_001646865.1 Aldersonia kunmingensis
GATCGATGTGGAACGCGCCGAGGCGGATCCAAAACTGGGGCGCACCCTGCTGGATTCCGTCCGCGCCCATATCGCGTCGGTGCCCGAGCAGGGACTCGATTTCGGCTTGCTGCATTCGGTTCTCGGTGTTCCCGGGCTGATCGATGCCCACGAACCCGAGATCGAATTCAACTATCTGGGTCGGGTCGATCTCGGCGGGCAGAGCGGTCGGGCGTGGTCGATGGTGACCGATCCGGTGTTGGTGCGGGCGATGCCAATCGCGCCCGAACCCGATCTGCCGCTGCGCTATTCGCTCGGTCTCATCGCCGCTGTGCAGACCACGGCGGAGGGTCCCCAATTGATGATCACGTGGCGTTGGAGCGACGCCATGTTCGACCAGTCCGACATCGACCGACTGTCCGGACTCTTGAATCGCAGTGTCGCAGCTCTCCTGGCCGCGACGAATCCTGAAAGTTGAGTATTTTGGTGACTACTGCCACGCGCAAACCGGGATGGATTCGGAAGTTTCACAAGCCGGATTCGCCGGAACGGCTGCCGCTGTTGATCTTTCCGCACGCTGGTTCGGGAGCGTCCGCGTATCGCGAGCTGTCGAAGGCGCTCAGCGCGCACTATGACGTCATCATCTTCCAGTACCCGGGACGCCAGGACCGTGTGAAGGAACCGGCCCTGGCCTCGTTGCCGGAGATCGCCGCCGGCGCCTTCGCCGAATTCCAGGCATCCGGTTACAACCGCGGCGTGCCGGTCGTCACCTTCGGGCACAGCATGGGCGCCATGGTCTCCTTCGAATTCGTCAGGCTCGCAACGGCAGCGGGAATTGACGTGCGCCAGGCGACTGTTTCAGCCGCGGTGCCACCCAGTCGAGGCGCGTTCCGCAAGCGCACTCCCGATGACGACGACGAGCTGCTCGATCACCTCGCCATGCTCGAGGGAATCGATTCGGACGTTATGGCGAGCCGCGAGATCATGCGAATGTCATTGCCTGCCATCAAAGCCGATCACAAAGCCGCCGAGGCATACACCTGTCCGCCGGACATTCGGATCGGCACCCGGATCCACGCGATAGGTGGTGACCGGGACCCGATCGTCTCCATGGCTGATCTGCACGGCTGGCACAACCATGGTGAGAACGTGGAGGTCACGATGTTCGAGGGTGGGCACTTCTATTTGAACAGTCATATCGATGCGCTCGCGGAGATCTTGTCGAAGCAGGCGCAGCGATGACCACTGCGATCGCGCGGGATACCGACCACATCGTCATCGCCGGTATGGCCGTCGAGGCGCCGGGTGGAGTCGACAGTCCCACGTCCTACTGGTCCGCGCTCGCGGCGTCGGAAGAATTGATCGGTCCGCTCCCACGAGATCGAGGCTGGCCGCTCGAGGAACTGCTGTCCACTTACCAGATCGAGGGCTGGAGTGAGGTGCGCGACGCAGGAGGATTCCTCGACGCCGCGGCCCAGTTCGACCCTGCCTTTTTCGGAATCGGACAGCGTGAAGCTCTCGCGACGGATCCACAGCAGCGGGTGGCGCTACGAGTAGCTTGGCGCGCGCTCGAGAACGCGGGAATCAATCCGGGCGCCCTCGAGGGCGAGGACGTCGGATGTTTCATCGGCTGTTCACCGATGGAGTACGGACCGCGCTGCGCGGAAGTGAACGAGTACAGCGGGAATCGCGTCATCGGTTTCGGGCTGAGCGCCGCCGGGCGGGTGTCGCACAGCCTCGGACTCATCGGACCGACGATGTGCGTCGACTCCGCCTGCGCCTCGTCGTTGACAGCGCTCCATCTGGCTGCCGCCGCGGTGCGCGAGGGGGATTGCGAATGGGCGCTGGCCGGCGCGGTAAGTGTGATGGGCTCCCCGGCAGCATTTTTCGAGTTCTCGAAGCACAACGCGCTGTCCACCGATGGGCACTGCCGGGCCTATGCCGATAACGCCACCGGCACCTTGTGGGGTGAGGGCGCGGGCATGGTCGTCGTCGAACACGAGTCGCGTGCCCGGCGACTGGGGCATCGCGTATACGGCCGCATCCTCGGTTCGCACACCAACCACAACGGCAAGGGCAGGCCGATCCTGGTGCCCCGCACCGAGGCTCAGGAACGAATGATTCGGAAGACCATCGACAAGTCGGGCATCGACCCTGCCGATGTGAAGATGATCGAGGGTCACGGCACTGCAACCAGAGCCGGCGATCCCATCGAACTCACCGCCCTGCAGAACACCTACGGTGCAACGGGTTCGCGCCCGCTGCTCGGCTCGGTGAAGTCGAATGTCGGCCATGCGCAGGCCGCTGCCGGGATGCTCGGTCTGATCAAACTGCTGCTCGCCGGCAGGCACGGTCGAATTCCGGCGACGCTGCACTCCGAAAACCCCACCACGCGAGTGGATTGGGACCGGTCCAGCCTGCGGCTCGCCACGGAGCTACAGCCATGGGAGCCCACGAACGATGTCCGCTACGGCGCCGTCTCGTCGTTCGGTGCGTCGGGATCCAACGCGCACGCCATCATCGCGATGCCCGTCACTGAGGAGAACGCCGATTTCTAGCTATCGACTGCCCGACGGAACGATCCCGGTCCTGCTGTCGGCAGATACTCCACGAACGCTGTGTGAAGAGGCCGCAGCCCTCCATTCCTACGTCAGCGACCGGCCCGAGGCTATGCCCGAGCGGATCGCCGACATGCTGTTCCGCACGCGCGTTGCGCGGCGCCACCGCGCGCTTGCGATGGTGACCAACCGGGACGAACTGCTCGTGGCGCTGCAATCGGTACAAGGCGGCCGCGAACACCCATTGGTCGTCAGCACGGCCGAACCCGCTGCGGCGCGCCGGCTCGCCTACGTGCTGCCGGGACAGGGGAGCCAGCGCCCCGGCATGGGCAAGCTCTTCTACGACCGGGTGCCGGCGTTCCGCACCGAGGTGGACCGCTGTGCCGCGATCTTCGAGGAGCTGTTCGGCGAATCGCCGTTGCGCTACCTGCTCGACGCCGACGCCGAGGCCGATGACAGCGCTCGAATCGTTCAGCCGGCTTTGTTCCTGCAGATGGTCGGGCTCGGCGCGATGTGGCGATCGGTGGGCATCGAGCCGAACGCCGTCGTAGGCCACAGCCAAGGCGAAATCGCTGCGTCGTACCTTGCAGGCGCGATGACCCTGTCCGACGCGATCGTCGTCGTCGGCACGCGGGCGCGCGCCGTCGACAAGATCTCCTCGGACAGATTCGCGATGGCGGTCGTCGCCGCCGATCGCGACGAGTGTGAGGAACTGCTCGCACGGCAGTCGGGCTGGGCTCAGGTATCGGTCGTCAATTCGCCACGGATGATGGGGATCTCCGGCGATCGCGAAACCGTTGGGAACGTCGTCGACGTGCTCACCGAACGCGGCCGGTTCGCCCGCCTCATCCGGGTCCGGTACCCGGCGCATACGAGCATGCTCAACGAGTTCCGCGACGTGATTAGCGACGCCGTGACCGAGCGTCTCGAAAACTCGCACTTCCTCGACACCGATATCGAATGCTTCGGTGCAACTCTCGGTGGACCGGTCACGTCGGACATTCCGGTCGACGAGTACTGGTTCTGGAATCTGCGCAACCCGGTGCGGTTCGACAGAGCCATCGGCGCGGCAGTCGAGCGGGACGTCGACACGTTCATCGAACTCGCCGAGCATCCGACGTTGCAGCTGGCAGTCGAGGAGAACCTCGCGGCCCACCCTGCCACGGTGACCGGTACGTCCAATCGGACGGCAACGGATCTGGCCGAGTTCACGCGCAACCTGGCGACCCTGGCAGTCCGCGATCTGAACTACCGGTGGGACACCCTGCGCACGGAATCCGACGCCCCCGTTCGGCTTCCACTGCCAGATTTCCCGAATGTACGGATGAACGAGACGGCGCTCTGGTTGCCGTGGGACCTTCACGCCGGGTCGACGAGGCACGTCGTCACCCAAGCACCGGCACCGGTCGCCCCGGTCCAGCCGATCGCTTTTGTCCACCCGATCGCCGCGCCGGCCACGCAGCTAGTGTCCGAGGACTGGGTCCGGCTCGTGCAACGCTCGATGACCGCGCCACGCTCTCTCGGGATTGTCGACCACACCGGCGGCCTCACGGAACTCGTCGATGCGCTGGGTGAGTACGCGTCGAGCCAAGGCCTGACAGCGCGGCTCATCAACGGCGACACCGTCGAGGGGCGAAGCCACTCGCGCACAGATACAGCTGAATTCGACACGATCGTGACGCTTCTGCCCGCCCTGCCCGACATGGACGGATCGACGGCAGTCGCTGCGACCGCGGAGTTCTTCGGCGATCGCGGCTGGTGGTCCAAGCCCGACTCGTCGGTGACCGAGTACTGGCTCGTCACCGTCGGCGGCGAAGCCGTACTCCCGACCGACATCGCGCCGCACCCGGTGCATGCCGCGGCTGCTGCGGGATTCCGTGCGGTGGGCACCGAATACCCAGGTATCGAGTTCCGGCATCTTGATCTCGCTCCCGGCCAGGTTGGATCCGAGTCGGTGACCGCGATCTTCGCGGCATTGCATACGGCGCTTGAGCCGGAGTTGGCGCTGCGCGACGGCAATCTGTACGCGAAGCGGCTCGTCGCGGCCGACCCTTCCGTTGCCGCCGTGGCAGCGCCGGAGAACGTCGTGATCACCGGTGGTACAGGCAGTCTCGGGCTCGAATTCTGTGAGGACCTCGCGCGCAGGGGCGCCCGGCGCGTCACGCTGGTCAGCAGGTCGGGGGAGACGGCGGCGGTCGCAGAGCGGCTGCGGCGGATTCGTGCGCTCGGAGCGACCGAGATTCGGGTCGCTTCATGCGACATCGGTGACAGCGGCGCCGTTGCGCGGCTGGCCGAGGAGCTCCGGGATGCGCCTGCGCAGCTGATTGTTCACGCGGCGGCCGACAACTCCGCTGTCGCCGTGCTCGACCTGGCGGAGATCACTCCCGATCGCGTCGACAACGCGTTGCGGGGGAAGATCGTCGGACTCGAGAACGTGCTCAATTCCCTTGCCAGGACCGATGATTGCCAGGTCGTGCTGTGCTCCTCGCTGGCGGCGACGCTCGGCGGGCGCGGAACAGCGATCTACGCCGCCGCCAACCGCGCGCTCGATGCGTTCGCGTACCGCAGCCGGGCCAACGGGCTGGATTGTGTGTCCGTGCAATGGGGTCAGTGGGCGGTATTCCAGGGCCGGGACGCCTCCGACCTCACGAGTCTCGCTGAGGTGGGCTACCTTCCCATGCGTTCCGCGGATGCGATCGAACTCGGGCTCGGCGGGCTGCGCGCGAACGCGATCGTGGCCGCGTTCGACTGGGATCGCGGCCGCGAGGTCCTCGGTGCCTTCGGCTACGGTCCCGTGCTCTCCGGCCTGGTGACACCATCCAGCGTCGCCGGTTCTGCGCCCCTCCCGGTCGCGGACAGCGGCCGGGTGATCGCCGCAACCGAGGTGCGCGAATGCCTCGTGAAATTGCTTGCCGAGATCATCGGCGCCGACGATCTCGACACGATCGACAGCACGCGATCGCTGGTGTCCATTGGTCTGGACTCGTTGCAGGCGTTGGAGCTTCGTCGGCGGGTAGCGAGCGAATTCGGGTGCGAACTGCCGGTTGCGGACCTGATCGGTGGGGCATCCCTCGACGACGTAGTTCGCATGATCGGTGCCGTGCCGAGTGCCGCCGAGCCCGAGCCTGTGGATCGTGTCGCATGGGCACGCCTGGCGGCCGAGCAGGCCGTTACGGGCCCCATCGATGTCGATCGTTTCCGGTCCGCCCGGCGGGACATCGACCTGTTCGGGCTGGACGCGATGCTGTCGACTCTGGCACCTGCGCTTTCGCAGCAGGAGGCGCGCTCGGTCGACGAGATCGCGACCCGAATGGAGTTCGCGGAGCGGCATCGATGGTTGCTGCGGCAGTGGTTGCTGGCACTCACCGAGAACGGCTGTCTCGAGTACGACCAGGATCTCGGCTACCGATATGTGCGGCCCGTGCCGTCGCCGACCCGCCGGTCGCTGCTCGACGTGACGACCGACCTCGGTTACACCCCACCACTCGCGGCATTCCTTTCCGCGGCGAACGAGAACCTGACCGAGCTCGCCCAGGACCGGATTCGCGTGCAGGAACTGTTGTTCCCCAATGGGGACATGTCGACTGCTGAGGCCGCTTATCGGGACAATCTGAGCGCCCGCTACATCAACCTCGCGGCCGGCCGAGCGGTGGCGGATCTCGTTGAGGGCTTGCGCAGCGATCGCTCGCCGGTCCGCATCCTTGAAGTGGGTGCAGGGATCGGTGGTACCACCGACGATGTGACGGCTGCGGTGTCCGGACTGCCCGTCGAGTACCACTTCACCGACGTGTCCACGTTCTTCCTGGATGCGGCGAAGAAGCGATTCGCCGACTATCCGTGGATGCGTTACGGAATCATGGACATGAATGCGGATCTGGCGCAGCAACCGCGTCACGACATCGTGATTGCTGCCAACGTGCTGCACAACGCGTTCGACATCCGGCACACGTTGCAACAGGTGCACGATCTGCTCAATCCCGGTGGTGCGGTGGTGATCATCGAGACCTGCCACGCGCATTGTCAGTTGCTGACATCGGTCCACTTCCTGATGTCGCCCGCCTCGGGTCAGCCGCATGCTGGCCTGAGTGATGTGCGGGCCGGAACCGACCGAATCTTCCTGACCGAACGCGAATGGCAGCACGAGCTGACCGCCGTGGGTCTCACTCCTGCGCTCGTGCTGCCAGACGGGGACCATCCCGTCGCCATGCTCGATCAGCGCGTCTTCGTCGCCATCCGCGGAACGGGGGTGTGATCATGCCGGACCATGCCATTGTCGTGGAATCGGTCGAGAAGACCTTTGGTGCGGTAAAAGCCTTGCAGGGCATCACCTTCAGCGTTCCAACCGGAAGCGTTCTCGGGGTGCTCGGTCCGAATGGGGCAGGAAAGACGACCATGGTGTCGATCCTCGCCACACTCATGGAGCCCGATTCGGGGCGCGCCACGGTCGCGGGGTACGACGTTGTCGATCAAGCGGCGCAGGTGCGGTCGTCGATCATGCTCACCGGTCAGTACGCCGCGCTCGACGAAGTGCTGACCGGCCGAGAGAATCTGGTCCTGTTCGGCAGGCTGATGGGCCTGCATCGCAAGGCTGCCGCGCAGCGTGCCCAGGAACTGCTCGAACAGTTCGACCTGACCGACGCCGCCGACCGGCGGGTCGGCCAGTACTCCGGCGGTATGCGCCGCCGTATCGACATCGCCTGCGGCCTCGTTCGTCCGCCGCAGGTCGTCTTTCTCGATGAGCCGACCACGGGCCTGGACCCGGTCGGGCGCCAGAGCCTGTGGTCCTTGGTGCGATCGCTGAAGGAGCAAGGCGTGACGATCTTGCTCACTACGCAGTACCTCGAAGAGGCAGATGCGCTGAGCGACAACATCATCGTCATCGACAAGGGGCGCGTGATCACCGAGGGAACCGCCGATCAGCTCAAGGCGCGATCGGGATCGAGCTATTGCGAGGTCGTTCCGGTCGACTCCGGTCAGGTATCCGCGTTGGTCGCGGCGCTGTCGGATTTGGGTGTGGTCACCGTTGCCGAGTCGGCGGACCGGGTGTCACTCCCGGCGCCCAACGGAGCGGTCACGTTGTCGGAAGCCCTCAGCCGGATCACCGCCGCAGGTATCGAATTGATCGATATCGCCTTGCGCCGGCCGTCGTTGGACGAGGTCTTCATCGAGTTGACCAGGCCTGCAGTGAGCGTGTCAGCGTGACCATCGGTTCCGATACGAAAACAATTGGTGTACTGCATGTTCCGGCTCGAATGCAGTGGAGTGCACTGACCGCGCGCAGCATTCGCACCACGCTGCGCGAGGGCGACCTCGTGGTGGCATTCGCGGCACCTCTGGTGATCTACATCTGCTTCTACGTGCCGTTGCGGCGGTCGATGGAATCCGACGGAGTCGACTACGCGCAGTACCTGCTGCCGCTGGTGGCGGTATACGCGATGTTCCTGTCGGCGATGTTCGCCGGTGACCGCGCGGCGCGCGAGATCGTCGGGGGAATGGCAACGCGCTTGCGTGCGATGCCGGTGCCCGCGTGGATTCCGATTACGGCCCGGATGTCGGCGAACGTGCTGCGCGCTGTGGTTTCGCTCGCGGGCGCTTTTGTCATTGGTTCGATCTTCGGGTTTCGGTTCCACGCCCTCGGCGCGGCACTGGTGTTCTTGATCCTCATCTTGAGCTTCGGCGCGGCGATGGTGATCATCACCGACGCGCTTGGCACATACACACGCAACTCCGAACTCGCCAGCACCGTCCTCTTCGGCCCGATCCTGCTGTTGGTCATGACGTCGACCGGGTTCGTCCCAGTTCAGGGCTTTCCGGGCTGGATACAACCGCTGGTCCGTAACCAGCCGATATCGCAGATCACCGAGGCGTTGCGCGGCCTGGCCGACGGCCGTTTCGATGCGTCGCTCGGCATCGCCGCGATCTGGATTGCGGCCTTTCTGTTGGTGGGCGCCGTGCTGGCCGTCGGCGCGCAGGGACGGAGATCATGAACGACATTTACCGCGGCTCGCTCTCGGCGGGGAGCCTGCTCGAGACCGGTCGATTGCTCCGCCGATGGTCGCGTCAGCCGGAAGTGATCACGACGACGCTGGCGCTGCCGATTCTGCTGCTCCTCATGTTCGATCTGGTGCTGGGCAAGTCACTTGGCTCAGGTGTTGGCGACGCCGCTGACGATCCCATTTACGGGTTCGTGCCGATGATTGCTATCGCCGGCGCGATCTACGGATCGACCGGCACCGGTTCGTCGCTGTTCAAGGAGCGCGAAAGCGGTCTGCTGCGCCGGTTTTGGGTTCTGCCGATTCACCGGGCTACCGGACTCGTCGGCCGACTGCTCGCCGAATGTGTTCGCGCTGCGGTGGCGACGGTCGTAGTGCTCCTGCTCGGCGTCGTGCTCGGGTTGCGCTTCGAACACGGCTGGGCGGGGATGCTCGGTTCTCTGGTGGTGCCGATCATCGTGATCGCCGGGTTCACCCCGCTGGTCGTCGCAATCGGCGTCAGTGCCGTCGGCGACAAGGTCGTCGAGCTCTTCGCAATCCTGGTGCTGCTCGCGATGTTCTTCAACACCGGTTTCGTTCCGGTCCAGGACTATCCGGGCTGGCTGCAGCCTGTCGTCCGTTACCAGCCGATGAGCTGTGCCGTCGACGCCATGCGCGGGTTCACCCTCGGTGGCGCGATCGCCACGCCGCTGCTCTACACGGTCGCGTGGTCGGCCGGGTTGGTCGCGGTCTTCGGCACTCTCGCGGTCCGCGGCTACCGCAAGGCAGCGCGAAGCTAACCGGCCACGAAGCTAACCGGCAGCGAGATCATGGCGTCGAGCGGCAGCGAGATCATGGCGCCGAGCCGATGATCATGCTGCCGACGCTGCACTCTTCCAGTTCGTCCACGCCTGCGGCCGTCGCAAACGCGGCGGTGTCGCCGAAGCCCTGGGCGCAGGCGCCGAGCCCCATGTCGGTTGCCACGAGGTAGAGCGTCTGCATCAGCACGCCCACGTGCTTGAGCATCGTGGCGTAGGCGACCGTTTCGTAGGTCCACATGATCCGGCCCGACCGGGCCGCCATGACGAGGAGGATCTGCGGTTCGGCACCTGCGGCCAAGGTCGCCGAAGTCGATTTCACGAGCCGTTTCACCGCGGGTGAATCGGCCGCTGCGACGGGCCGCAGCACGTGGTCGAACGAGTCGTAGTGATACATCCCCGGCGCCAGTCCGGCGACGCTGCGCACCACTGGGTACAGCTCGAGTTCGTAGACGCTGCCGCCCGACGGATAGGGCCGAGAGATCAGTTCCTCGCCCTCGTCGGACGGCTTCGAACTGCGGGTCCGCGCTGTGCGGTAGAGCAATTCGGCAAGCTGGTCGACAGTGATCGGCCTGTCGTCGTCGAAGGCCCGCGTTGAAACCCGGTCTTCGAGGACAGCGGTCAGGGTCGGGCCTTCGACTCGCTTGAGCGCTATGTCCACCGCAGGCAGGGTGATCGACTCGGATGGATAATGCGGCTTGCGCGCCGGTGGCTGCGGGAACCGACCCTTCGCCCACTTGGTCGGGCCGAAATGCTCCCAGGTGATGGTGCGTTCGCCGAGTGTGCTGCGGCGGTGGAACCACAGATCGGGCGTGCTCCAGCTTCGTGTGGCGAACTCGCGATCTTCTTCCTTCGCGTCGGAAACCAGGAAGCCGCACCACCGAAGATCCTGCGCGAACTGCTGTGTGACGCTGGCCGGCAGGGTGACGTCTGCGCCATCCGGGCCGTCGAGCAGGGCGAGCAGTCGCGGATCGTGGATTCGCAAATCGCTCCAACCCCGAGGGTGTTCGAGGACGAATCCCTCCGAATCGCGGTGTAGGACAGCGAATTTCGACAGGGTCATCGACGTGGGGAGCGGCGTGTCCGGACGCGGCGCCGGCTGCCCGAACGGATGAATCGTGTACAGGTCGACACCGCCGTCGCGCACGGTGACCGACAACCAGCCACCGTCCGTCAGCCGGGCCATCAGTCCGGTGACGTCGGCTCCGTCTGCGGCAGTGGACATCTCGGCCACCGTTGCCGGTCCCTGGTTCAGTGTCTTGAGTGCCTGGAGGAGTCCCGCGGTCAAGCCGGTCAGCTTCTCGTTGCGCGGCGGATTCAGCAGTACGGCGCCAGCGGGCGTGGTTAGGCACGTGACGCCTGCGCGCAGTGCAAATTTGGTCTGGTTTGGATACGTGACGGCGGACAAACCGGGCAACCTTTGCGGATTAACTCGCCTGTGCGGCGAAGGTAGGCTGGATCTCGTCGAGTATGTAAGGCTAACCTACATTGCGCTCCATCCGTTGGGGTAGGCCCAGTCACGCAAGGGTGATTTGGAGTTGACCAGCGTGTTCGCCTAGACTTGAGCGGTTGCTTGCGGGGTGTTCCATGTCCGCGATCCGGCAGCGAACCCCTTGTGGCGTGCAAAACCGCAGGCAGGCGCGCGTTCGGATGGCAACAGACCACGCGTATCGGGTCGGTATCCGCTGCGCATGAACAAGCCAGGTCATAGGAGAACGCTGTGATTCAGCAGGAGTCGCGACTTCGTGTCGCCGACAACACGGGTGCGAAGGAAATTCTCTGCATCCGTGTGCTCGGTGGCTCGTCCCGTCGCTACGCCGGGATCGGCGACATCATTGTCGCCACCGTCAAAGACGCCGTCCCGGGTGGAAACGTCAAGAAGGGCGAGGTCGTCAAGGCCGTCATCGTCCGCACCGTCAAGGAGCGCCGTCGTCCGGATGGTTCGTACATCCGTTTCGACGAGAACGCCGCCGTCCTGATCAAGGCGGACAACGATCCTCGCGGAACCCGCATCTTCGGCCCGGTCGGCCGTGAGCTGCGCGAGAAGAAGTTCATGAAGATCGTTTCGCTCGCCCCGGAGGTGCTGTGATGAAGGTGCACAAGGGCGACACGGTGCTGGTCATCGCCGGCAAGGACAAGGGTGCCAAGGGCAAGGTCATTCAGGCCTACCCGAAGGAGAACCGGGTCCTCGTCGAGGGCGTGAACCGCATCAAGAAGCACACCGCCGTTTCCGCCAACCAGCGTGGCGCGCAGTCCGGCGGCATTGTGACCCAGGAAGCCTCGATCCACGTTTCGAACGTGATGGTTGTGGATTCCGACGGCAAGCCGACTCGCGTTGGCTACCGCACTGACGAGAACGGCAAGCGGGTCCGCATCTCCCGTAAGAACGGGAAGGACATCTGAGATGACTTCGACTGAGAACAAGGTCCAGCCGCGGCTGAAGCTGCGCTACCGCGCGGAGATCCGCGACGAGCTCAACAAAGAGTTCAACTACGCGAACGTGATGCAGATCCCGGGCGTGGTCAAGGTTGTCGTGAACATGGGTGTCGGCGACGCCGCCCGTGACGCGAAGCTGATCAACGGCGCGGTCACCGACCTGCAGCTGATCACCGGCCAGAAGCCGGAGATCCGTAAGGCTCGCAAGTCCATCGCGCAGTTCAAGCTCCGTGAGGGCATGCCGATCGGTGCGCGCGTGACGCTGCGCGGCGACCGGATGTGGGAGTTCCTCGATCGCCTCACCTCGATCGCGCTGCCCCGTATCCGCGACTTCCGTGGCCTCTCGCCGAAGCAGTTCGACGGCAACGGCAACTACACGTTCGGCCTGAACGAGCAGTCGATGTTCCACGAGATCGACGTGGACCGGATCGACCGCCCGCGCGGTATGGACATCACCGTCGTGACCACTGCCACGAACAACGAAGAAGGCCGTGCCCTGCTCAAGCACCTCGGCTTCCCGTTCAAGGAGATCTGAGATGGCGAAGAAAGCACTGGTCAACAAGGCCAACAAGAAGCCGAAGTTCTCGGTGCGGGGTTACACCCGCTGCCAGAAGTGCGGCCGCCCGCACGCGGTATTCCGCAAGTTCGGTCTGTGCCGTGTGTGCCTGCGCGAGATGGCGCACGCCGGCGAGCTTCCGGGTGTGCGCAAGAGCTCCTGGTGAGCTAGCACCACTCAACTGAACAACGACGAAGGGCACGGTCTCATCGAGGCCGTGCCCTTTCTCGTTGCGTTCCGGCCGCCCCTCGAGGCGGCGACCGCTGTATGTAAATGGCATTCTCTGTCATGATGGCAAGCATGCTCGATCAAGAGAATGCCGTTCCCGTTACCGCCTCGTCAGCAGCGGCGACGCGAACCCACTTCGGCTCCGACTTCGATCTCGTCTCGTTGCAGGTGTCGAGGGAACGCTCGGTCATGCGCGCCATGCTGACCGACAAGCTCCGCTCGCATGCGGGCTCGGCCTCCCTCGGGTTTCTGACGACGCTCGTCGACTTCGTGACGTCCGATCCAGCGCTCGTGATCGTGGAGCCGGACTGGACGGCCACGCAAGACCTCGCACTGCATGCAGTCGCGCCGATTCTCGAGGGGCCTGTCATCGTCGACAGTCGGCTCGTGCGTGCCGGCAAGAAGACGGTGGTCGTGTCGGCTGACGTCTACGACGCCCACGGCATCACCGATCTGCGCGAGGCCGCCGACGCGATCGACGCTGCGGATGGTGCCCCACGCGACGGTGCGCCGACTTTGGCCGCGCGCAGTCTGGTGACCTTTGCCCGTCTCCCACGCTCCGCGGCGCGCGATGCCGATTCCTACACCCCAAGCAAATGGATCGGGAAGCTCCGGGAGCATCCGGGCGTGCCCGTCGACGGAACGATCTACTCCCGGCTCGATTTTCGTGTGCTCGACGCTGCCGGCGGGGTTCTCGAGCTCGACAAGCACCCGGCTGTCCTCAACTCGATCGGCACGCTCCAGGGCGGTGCACAGGCCATCTTCGTCGAGGCTGCGGCACACGCGATGCGGCCCGACCAGGTCGCGACTGACATCCAGGTGCACTATCTGGCCCAAATGCGGTCTGGTCCGGCGAGGTCGTACGGGACGGTGATCCGGGACGCGGCCGATCACAGCGTGCTGAGTATTCGGATCGTCGACGCGGGTGACGACGACCGGCTGCTCACGCTGACGACAGTGACGTTGCAGCGGGTTGGGGGCTGACCGCAAGTTCAGTCAATGCGCCTGTGCTTCAGTCGCTTACGCCCTCCACCCAGATTGCGAGTTCGGCTTCCCTCGAGGGTGTTCCGTCCCACGGGTGCAAATTGAACGCCGCGTCGCGGAGATAGTGGCGCTTTGTGGTTGGGGCCTTTGGCGTTTGGATACCCCAGTCGGTGACGACAACTTCGTGGATCTTGGGCCCGAGCTCGCTCCTTTTCAACGCGTGCGCAACGTCGGTTGCAGCAGATCGAACGGAGTCGGGTCCGGTCGAGTCAGGAACATTGAGGTCAATGTGGACATCGAGAGTGTTCGGTGCACCGAGGCCTTCGTACGTGACAACAGCGAAGAGGCAGGACCTCCCGGGTAGATCGAGATCCTTCAATTCCGCGGTCAGGAGTTTATCTTCGGGACTGTCTGACGCAGACGGACTCGGCCTTGCGCACGGTTCCTCTGGCGTGGTGGTGGGGGATGCCGAGCTAGCAGGTAGCGCAATACTTGGGGTGTCGGTGTCGCAGCCTGTGAGCAGCATCGCGCAGGCCCAGGTGGCCGTCGCCAACGTGAAGATTCGCATTACTCTGCTAGCTTCCAATCCTTTTTGTCGGAAAACCCGGTCGCAACCGAGGCCGGCCAGTGGTCCTTGCCGTCGTCGCCGGTGGGGAAGCCGGCGGGGTGATTGACGATGTTCTTCAGTTCGTTCGACGAAATCCACACTTTCGATTGGACTTCGAGGAAGGACGTCTCGGTGGTCACAACGAAGTCGACCGCGGTGACGATGGCGCTGCCGAATTTGTCTATACCCCATGGAGCCTCGACGATCGACGCGACCTCCGCGAGCGCCACTCCGACCTCCGCCAGCAGCGTTGCGAGCTTGTCTACGATTTGCTTGTAGAAGTTACGGCCCTCCTGGGCCAGCGTCAGCAGTTCGGTGTGAATCTTCTGACACGCCTCCGTCATCGTGGTCATGGCGGTCTTTTGGTGCTCTGACGAGTCCTTATACCGCGTGTAGGCCTTGCCGTCCCAATGACCCTCCAGGCTCACTTCCGAGTTCCCCTGGGCATTGCTCGCCGATAGGGCACTGCTGCCGATCTTCTGCCACTCCGCCGCGTAGTCGATGAACAGCAGCGGCGCGAGAATTCCCTCGCCGACGTCGATCAGTGTGTCGATCAGCTTCTGCAGGTGGTCCTGGGCGGCGTCACGGTCGTGGGTGATCGCCAGATAAAGCGCCGGGCTGATCCATTTGATTCGGTCGACATTGTCGTTGAGCTTGTCCGGAAGTTGCCTGATCTCGTCGAGTCTGTTGTCGAAGTCGTCCTTGACCTCGTTGTAGTCCAATTTGTCGACCATCAGATGGTGTACTCCTGCAGTTGCGCATCCACGCCCTGCAAGCCGCGGGCGTTCTCGTCCTCTTGCGCGGCGTAGTTGGCCGCGACGGTATGCAGGGTGTCGCTGATCTGCTGCGCGGCGCTGGCGCCCTCACGGAGTCGTTCCTGAATGTATTGGGCTGCAGCGGCATACGCATTCCACGTTTCGATGAAGATGCCGAACTGGGTCCTCGGGTACTTCACGTTCTCGATGGAGGTGGCGGTGTCGGTCAGTTTGACGGCGACCTGTTCGTGCCACGTTTTTGATGCCCGCTCGAGCAGGTCGAGTTCGACTTTCACGTCGGTCATCAGTTCTCCTTCCTCAGTAGCTGCTGCTCGTGGCGCACGAGGCGGGTGGTCAGTTCCTGGTCCGACTCCTGGTCGAGATACGCGTCATGCGGCAGGTGTGGCTTCTTGGCGCGGACCTGATCGCAGCAGTCGACAACGTCCGTCGCGATGGTGAACGCGTCCACCGACGCGGCCCACTCCGGATCGATGGTGATGGAGATGAGGCTCGACGTGGTCGCAACCACCGTCAGGCCGGGCTCGTCATGCCGGTTGTAGCCGCGCCCGTGCACGGTGTACGTGTGCGCCCCGAAGATCGTGTTCCAGGTTTCCTGGTACTCGTCGTAGGTGCGTTTCTGCAGCAGCAGCGCAGCCGCGTCGCGAATCCGAGGCCGATCCTTTTCCGGGCGGCGGCCCGACTCGACGAGCGCGAGCGCGGCTTCGTAGACCGCGTAGCGGTATGCGTCCATGATCGACTGGCCGTACAGCGCGGGGGTGAACAGGCTCTGCCACCGCGGATCGAGCGTGATCCTCGTCGGCAGGCGATCGGTCGCGATTTCCACGCTGACCAGCGACGACCGCTGCGGGGGCGTCCACGTGTCCGAAGTCGGCTGCCCGGCCCGGACGGGGGCGTGGTTGGCCTCGTCCTCGTCGTCATAACCAACGCCGAATTCGAGATACCTAGGTGGCACACCATTCCCTTCTCGCGTTCTATGGCGCGCTGCGCAACCGAGAGGATTGCGTCGGATCCTCGGTTCGAGCCCATAGGCTTTGACGCGCCGGAGCCGACTGCGGATCCATCGCCTTGCGCTGCGATAACGGCCTGGTTCCTTCGCCCCCCAATCGGGGTATCTAGCGGCTACGTTCGTTTGAGGCAGACGGTGGAGGTATGCGATGACTCAAACCGAAGCGAATTCCGCTCCACAGTCGGGTCCCGCCGGGCATCCGGAGCTCAAACGCGTCCTCGGGCCTGGTCTGCTGCTGCTCTTCATCGTCGGCGACATCCTTGGCGCGGGCGTCTATGCGGTGACCGGCCAAATGATCGACAACGTCGGCGGAATGGCATGGGTGCCATTCATCTGCGCGTTCATCGTCGCGACGCTGACCGCGTTCTCCTACCTCGAACTGGTCACGAAGTTCCCGCAGGCGGCGGGCGCTGCGCTGTACACGCACAAGGCATTCGGCATTCAGTTTTTCACCTTCCTGGTCGCGTTCGCGGTGATCTGCTCGGGCATCACGAGCGCATCGACCTCATCGAACGTGGTGGCCGGCAATCTGCTCGAAGGACTGCACGAAACGTTCAGTGAAGCCGACGGACTCGGCTGGTTCGACGTGCCGGACGGCAATGGCGCGCAGCTCTTCGTCGCGCTCGCCTTCATGGTGTTGCTCGCGCTGATCAACCTGCGCGGCGTCGGCGAGTCGGTGAAGTTCAACGTCGTGCTCACGATCGTCGAGATGACCGCACTGGTCATCGTCATCGTGATCGGGTTCGTCGCCGCCGGGCGTGGCACCGGCCAGGGCGATATCTCGAATCTGGTGGTGTTCGAGGACCCGAACGAGAAGGGCTGGTTCATCGCGGTCACCATCGCCACCACAATTGCCTTCTTCGCGATGGTGGGTTTCGAGGACTCGGTGAACATGGTGGAGGAGACGAAGGAACCGGAGCGAATCTTCCCGCGCACCATGTTTACCGGGCTTGGCATCGCGTGCCTGTTCTATGTGCTCGTCGTTGTGTCGGTGATCGCGGTGTTGCCGCTCGACTACGACTCCGGCGACGAGGGCATCTTGCTGCACGTGGTGCGCGTCGGTGCACCGGATATTCCGATCGACGAGATCTTCCCGTATCTCACCGTTTTCGCAGTCGCCAATACGGCGTTGATCAACATGCTGATGGCAAGTCGCCTTATCTACGGACTCGCTCGTCAGCAGGTGCTGCCCACCGGACTTGGCGCGGTGCTGCCGAACCGCCGCTCACCGTGGGCGGCGATCATTTTCACCACCGCCATGGCCCTCGGGCTCATTATCGTGGTCAACCAGATGTCGAAGAACTCTGTGGTGGCCGCACTTTCGGGAACCACGGGGCTACTGCTGCTGTGCGTCTTCGCGATAGTCAACATCGCTTGCCTGGTGCTCAAGCGGCGCCCGCACCCGAAGGCATTTTTCCATGCGCCGGTGTGGGTGCCGGTGGCGGGCGCGATTCTGTGCTTGTTCCTCGCCGGGCCATGGGCGCGCAGCTCCGCGCAGATGATCCAGTACAAGATCGCGGGCGTAATGCTGGCGATCGGCGTCGTGCTGTCCGGGATCACGTACCTGATCAACCGTGCGCAGGGCCAAAAGATGGAGTTCAAGGATATCGAGCACCTCGCCGACGACGAGAACCCGGATCTCGACCCGGCGGACCGGTACCGCGAACCGCACCACCCCGAAAACTGAACTCGCCGCGCACTTTTCCGGGTGACCGCGCACGCCTGGGCATGCGCGACACCACGAAAAGGTGCGCGGCGAGGTTCGGTCGGTGACCGCTACTTCTTGAAGCGCCCCGCGAAACCGCGCAGCGGCACATCGGCACTGGTCAGAATTCCGGGCGGTGCGGCGACCACGGAACGGATCGAGTTCAGTGCGGGCAGGCCGGTGACGGTCATTCCGATCGAGGCGAAGTTTTCGGGATTCGACAGGTCGACACCGGGCTTCGGGAAGATCATGTGCTTGTTGTAGATGCACGGATCGCCCTGGATCTGAGTGATGTAGCAGCCCTTGATGTCCCAGCTCGGGTCGGTGTGCGGGGTCATCTGCCACTCGAGGTGAGTCTCGACGCGCGCGACGCCGTCCACCATGCCCTGGTACTTGATGTAGTTGCCGCCGAGCGAGCCCTTGGGCAGCTTGTACCAACCGAGATCGACGTCCCGGGTGCAGGCGCCCAGCTCGTACTCGAACTTAACCTCGTCGAGTTCGAGACCGAAGCAGTCGGCCATCATCAGCACGCTGTCGGCGAAGACCCGGGTGTACTTCTCGAGCTTCCCGGGGATGCTCGGGTCATCGACGGGCAGGCCGTAGCCGACCTCGATCCAGGTGTCCTTCGAGTGGTGGCACGAAACGTCGACCGATTCGATGGTGGTGATGTTCTCGATCTCGGCGACGTCGGCCGAGCACGCCACACCGAGGATCTGGTTGACGCCCGGGTTCATGCCCGTGCCGTAGAAGGTTGATCCGCCACGCTGGCAGGCGGCCTCGAGCACCTCGGACACCTTCTTGCCCGACGGGTGCGGGTGGTTGGTGTCGCGGTGCCAGCCGGTGATCCAGTCGGCGGTGGTGACGATATTGATGCCGGCCTCGAGCACACGCTCGTAGAGATCCTCGTCCGGGAAGACGCCGTGGAAGGTCATCACATCGGGCTTGGCGGCGATGATCTCCTCGACCGTCCCCGTGGCGATCACGCCGTTGGGCGCGATCCCGGCGATCTCACCGGCGTCACGGCCGATCTTTTCCGGTGTGTAGCAATGCAATCCGATTAGTTCGAGATCGGGGTGTTCGCCCATTCGCTTGATCATCTCGGTGCCGACGTTGCCGGTCGCCACCTGGAAGACGCGAATCCTTGGCTGAGTGCTCATAGAAGTTTCGGCCTTTCTTGTCACCGTTTGGTCGACGTCTCAGGAGGGCTGTGCCGCGGACAGGTCGCGGGCTTCGCTCCACTCGGGGGTGTCGGGATAGAACTGGGTGGCCCACTTTCGCAGCGCGCGGAAGCCCTCGAATTCCTTGGGGGACAGCGCGGGTGGGTCGGAGTAGCGCTGGTGCTGCCAGATGTTGACGTCGAGTTCGAACTGATCGATGACGAAGCCCGCCATGGCCTTCCCGTACCCGCTCAGGTCGGTGTTCTCTTCGCCCGGCTTGCGCCCGATCCATACCGTGAACCGCACATCGGAGGTGTGCTCGTCCACCGGAGTGACGCAGGGCATGGTGCGGTTTTCGACCATGCCCCAGCTCTTCGTGACCGAGACGCCGAGCCCGGCGTTGATCGATTCCACTCCGCTGGTGGCGTCTTCGAGTGTCGCGCCCTCGTCGAACGCGATGGTGAAGTCGACGAACGAGACGGGTCCGGAGAAGTCGTGGCGGGTGAACTCCGGCATGAACGGGGTCTTGTGCACGAACTTGAAATGCGCGAAGTCGACGCCGTTTTCCATGATGTATTGCGGGTGAATCTCCAGCTGTTCGCGAAAGAGCGTCGCGCCGGGGATCGGCGGGTAGTAGTCGGCGGCGGTCTTACCGTCCCCGAAGGCGGCGAACATATCCGGGACATCGAAGTACGGCGCACGGCCCTCGACGTCGTGCCAGATGAAGATCGACTCGTTGAGCTCGGCTACCGGGTAGCTGCGGATTCGGCGGCCCTTGTTCGCGTGCTTCTCGTAGGGCACGCACACATTGCGGCCCTCGTGGTTCCACTCCCAGCCGTGGAACGGGCAGACGATCCGGTCGCCTTCGACCCGTCCGCCGTAGCCGAGATGGGCACCGAGGTGCTCGCAGTAGGCGTCCATCACCGCGACGTCGCCGTCGGCCGAGCGCCACGCGATCATCTCGCGGCCGAAGTACTTCATCTTGTGTACTTCGCCGACGCCCACCTCGGCGGACCATGCCACCTGAAACCAGCCGGTGGGCTTCATGGACAAGGGCGTCTTCGCCATGGCCGATCGCTCCTCTCGTGTGACCTGCCTCGCAATCGTAGAAGGTTCTACGACTATTGCAATAGCCGAATCGTAGAAGGTTCTGTGAAAATAGCAAACGAGGTGGTTCTGTCGACTAACATCGGGCAAATGACCGAAGCCGGCGTCACCGGGAGGCGTGCGAACCGTCGCGGCATGGCGACCCGGGAAAGCATGCTCAAGGGCGCGCTGCGCTCACTTGCCTCCGGTGATCCCGCCTCTGTATCCGGCAACCGGATCGCCAAGGAAATCGGCGTCACCTGGGGTGCGCTCAAATACCAATTCGGCGACATCGACGGCTTCTGGGCGGCGGTGCTGCACTACACGGCCGAACGCAGGGGAGACCTGCCTGCGCGCGTGGATCCGAACCAGTCGCTGCGCGAGCGGGTCGAGGGCATGGTCGAGCTGATGTTCGACGGGCTCACCGCGACCGATTCGTTGGCGATCGAAACCCTGCGCGCCGCATTGCCGCGCGAGCACGCCGAGCTCGAGCGGCTCTACCCACGCACCGCAGCCGAACTGGCCTCATGGAAGCCGCTATGGAATGAGGCCTGCCAGAAGGCATTTGCCGATCTGGCGATCGACCCGGTGAAGGTTCGCGAGGTCGCCACCTTCTTCCCGGCTGCCATGCGCGGCATCGTCTCGGAGAAGCAACTCGGCACGTACTCGGATCTCGCGGAGGCGCGGCAAGGGCTGGCGAATTCGATCATCGCGTACCTGTACCAGCCGGACGTGAAGTAGCGCCCTCGAGCTTCGCCGCACACTTCCTATTGGCCGGCACACCTTCCCGCGTGCCGGAGCGTGTGGGCTCAGGAAGTGTGCGGCGGGCGGGGAGTCATGGAGATCGGACGTTCCGACCTGGGCCGATTTGGCTCACGCTGGGCTTTTCCCTACACTAGAACGGTTGCCTGGGCGACGTGTGCACTGCTGTGCCCGTGAAACCCGCAGGTGACATGCACTCATTCCGGCCGGCAAGGGCTGGCCGGACCAGCCGAATTGTTGTAGGCCCACGGCGGCGCGCTTGTAAAAAGTGTGTCCGTGTTGCATGGGAACCGCAGCGAGAAAGGTGTCGAGGTCGAACCATGACCATGACAGATCCGATCGCAGACTTTCTGACACGTCTGCGCAACGCCAACTCGGCGTACCACGATCAGGTGAAGCTGCCGCACAGCAAGATCAAGGCGAACATCGCCGAGATCCTCAAGCGTGAGGGCTACATCGTCGATTACCGCACTGAGGACGCCGAGGTCGGTAAGACCCTCATCGTCGACCTGAAGTACGGCCCCAGCCGCGAGCGCAGCCTCGCCGGCGTGCGTCGCGTTTCCAAGCCCGGTCTGCGGGTTTACGCGAAGTCCACCAACCTGCCCAAGGTCCTGGGCGGCCTCGGCGTGGCGATCATCTCCACGTCGTCCGGTCTCCTCACCGACCGTCAGGCGGCCAAGCAGGGAGTAGGCGGGGAAGTCCTCGCCTACGTCTGGTAAGGGGCGCACAACATGTCGCGTATTGGAAAGAAGCCGATCACGGTTCCGTCCGGCGTCGAGGTCAACATCGACGGCCAGGACGTCTCGGTCAAGGGCCCGAAGGGCACCCTGTCCCTGACTGTTGCCGAGCCGATCACGGTCGCCAAGGCCGAGAGCGGCGAGCTCGAGGTGACGCGCCCGGACGACGAGCGTCGTAGCCGCGCGCTGCACGGTCTTACCCGGACCCTGGTGTCGAACCTCATCGTCGGTGTGACCGAGGGCTACACCACAAAGATGGAGATCCACGGCGTCGGTTACCGCGTCGCGCTGAAGGGCCAGGACCTCGAGTTCGCGCTCGGTTTCAGCCACCCGGTGCCGATCGAGGCTCCCGAGGGCATCACCTTCGCAGTCGAGACGCCCACCCGGTTCTCCGTGTCCGGCATCGACAAGCAGAAGGTCGGCCAGATTTCGGCGAACATCCGCCGCCTGCGTCGCCCCGACCCGTACAAGGGCAAGGGCGTTCGCTACGAAGGCGAGCAGATCCGTCGCAAGGTCGGAAAGACGGGTAAGTGATATGAGCCAGACCGAAAACCAGAAGGCCAAGCGGATTCCGCTCGGCACGGATGCTTCGACCGCGCGTCGTCTCTCGAAGACGCGTCGTCACTTCCGCCTTCGCAAGAAGATCTCGGGCACGCCCGATCGGCCGCGCCTCGTGGTGCACCGCTCGTCGCGGCACCTGCATGCACAGCTGGTGGACGACCTCGCGGGTCGCACCATCGCCGCGGCCTCGACCATCGAGGACGACGTGCGTGCGCTCGAGGGCGACAAGTCGGCCCGTGGCGCGAAGGTGGGCGAGCTGATCGCCGCCCGCGCCAAGGCAGCCGGCGTCGAGACCGTGGTCTTCGACCGCGGTGGCCACGATTACCACGGCCGCATCGCCGCCCTGGCGGACGCCGCTCGCGAAGGTGGGTTGAAGTTCTGATGATCAACACTGTTCTGAATGGAAGGATCGCCTGATGCCGGGACGTCAAAGGCGTGACGGCGGAAGCGGACCCGCCGGAGCAAACGGACCAAGCAATGACGGTCGGGGCGGTCGCGACCGCCGCGACGGTGGCCGTAACCAGCAAGAGAAGAGCAACCACCTCGAGCGGGTCGTTGCCATCAACCGTGTGTCGAAGGTCGTCAAGGGCGGCCGGCGCTTCAGCTTCACCGCGCTGGTCATCGTGGGCGACGGCAACGGTCTCGTTGGTGTCGGCTACGGCAAGGCCAAGGAAGTTCCCGCGGCCATCCAGAAGGGCGTCGAGGAGGCTCGCAAGGGCTTCTTCCGTGTCCCGATGATCGGCAGCACCATCACCCATCCGGTTCAGGGCGAAGCCGCTGCCGGTGTCGTGATGCTGCGTCCGGCCAGCCCCGGTACCGGTGTTATCGCCGGTGGCGCGGCTCGTGCCGTGCTGGAGTGCGCGGGTATCCACGACATCCTGTCGAAGTCGCTCGGTAGCGACAACGCCATCAACGTCGTGCATGCGACTGTCGCTGCTCTCAAGCAGCTGCAGCGTCCGGAAGAGGTCGCCGCTCGCCGCGGTCTGCCGATCGAGGACGTCGCGCCTGCGGGCATGCTGCGCGCGCGTGCAGGTCAGGGGGCGTCGTAATGGCCGATCTGAAGATCACCCAGGTCAAGAGCACCATCGGCGCCAAGGCCAACCAGCGTGACAGCATGCGCACGCTGGGCCTGCGCAAGATCCGGCAGTCGGTTGTGCGTGAGGACAATGCGCAGAACCGCGGCCTGATCAACGTGGTGCGCCACCTCGTGGAAGTTGAGGAGGTCTAACCATGACCATCAAGTTGCATCATCTGAAGCCGGCCCCCGGCGCCAAGACCGAGAAGACTCGTGTCGGCCGCGGTGAGGGCTCCAAGGGTAAGACCGCTGGTCGCGGCACGAAGGGCACCAAGGCCCGCAAGAACGTGCCGGCCGCCTTCGAGGGTGGGCAGATGCCGTTGCACATGCGGCTGCCCAAGCTCAAGGGCTTCACCAACCGGTTCCGTACCGAGTACCAGGTCGTGAACCTCGCGGCCATCCAGCGGCTGTTCCCCGAGGGCGGCACCGTCGGCGTCGAGGATCTCGTCGCCAAGGGTGCGGTTCGCAAGAACCAGCTCGTGAAGGTGCTCGGCGAGGGCGAGATCACCGTTGCCGTGCAGGTGACGGCGAACAAGTTCTCCGGCTCCGCCAAGGAGAAGATCGCCGCTGCGGGTGGGACCACCACCGAGCTGTGACGGTTCCGACGAACTGAGTAGTACCCACTGGCCGCGGCCGAGGCGCTCGCTTCGGTCGCGGCCGGTGTCGTACCGGGCCGCTCGCGGCCCGTGTTCCGACACCCGCCACGCCATGTTCCTGCGGTGGAACCACGACGGTGGAACCGTCTTGGAACCACCGCTACGAGGCACTTCCGCCCAGATAATGCGTGGCTGATATTCTCGGAGACTGCGTGGCTGGCAGCTGTACCGCTGCCGGTCCGACTGATGTTTGCCCGTGATTCACGCTGGTCCATCCAGCATGCCGCTAAGTTGCCGAACTCGGTGACGCACAGGAGGATCCTTGCTTTCCGCCTTCGTGTCGGCCTTCAGGACCCCGGATTTGAGGCGGAAGATCCTCTTCACGCTCGGACTGGTGGCCTTGTACCGTCTCGGTGCCTCGCTCCCGTCCCCGGGCGTCGACTACGGCAACATCAAGAAGTGTGTCGACGAGGTGTCCGGCGGAGATAGCGCCGGCATCTACCAGCTGATCAATCTCTTCTCCGGCGGCGCATTGCTGCAGTTGTCGGTGTTCGCGATCGGCATCATGCCGTACATCACGGCGAGCATCATCGTGCAGCTGCTGACGGTCGTCATCCCGCGCTTCGAGGAGCTGCGCAAGGAAGGCCAGGCCGGCCAGACCAAGATGACGCAGTACACCCGGTACCTGTCGATCGCCCTGGCGATCCTGCAGGCCACGGGCCTCGTCGCGCTTGCGTCGCGTGGTCAGCTGCTGCAGGGCTGCCAGGAGGAGATCCTCGCCGACGACAGCATCTTCGGGCTGATCGTCATCGTGCTCGTGATGACCGCGGGTGCCGCGCTCGTCATGTGGTTCGGTGAACTGATCACCGAACGCGGCATCGGCAACGGCATGTCGCTGCTCATCTTCGCCGGTATCGCTTCGCGTATCCCCGCCGAGGGCAAGGCCATTCTGGACAGCCGCGGCAACCTCGTCTTCGCGCTCGTGTGTGTGGCGGCCCTGGCCATCATCACCGCGGTCGTTTTCGTCGAGCAGGGCCAGCGCCGCATCCCGGTGCAGTACGCCAAGCGGATGGTGGGCCGCAAGATGTACGGCGGCTCGTCGACCTACCTGCCACTCAAGGTGAACCAGGCCGGCGTGATCCCGGTCATCTTCGCTTCATCACTGCTGTATCTGCCCAACCTGATCGCTCAGCTGACCGGTTCGGCAACTGCAACGGATCCGAACTGGTGGCAGGAGTTCATCCAGCAGTACTTGGTGAACCCGAGCAACCCGGTCTACATCGCGATCTACTTCTCGATGATTGTGTTCTTCACCTACTTCTACGTCGCGATCACGTTCAACCCGGACGAGCGCGCAGAGGAAATGAAGAAGTTCGGCGGCTTCATTCCGGGCATCCGTCCGGGACGTCCGACCGCCGACTACTTGAACTATGTGTTGAGCCGCATCACCCTGCCGGGCTCGTTGTACCTGGGCATCGTGGCGGTGCTGCCGAACTTGTTCCTTGACATTGGTAGCTCGGGGGCTGGGGGGAACCTGCCGTTCGGTGGCACCGCGGTGCTGATCATGGTCAGCGTCGGCCTCGACACGGTCAAGCAAATCGAAAGCCAGCTCATGCAACGCAACTATGAAGGGTTCCTCAGGTGAGAATCGTTCTGCTCGGTCCCCCGGGCGCCGGTAAAGGTACTCAGGCCGTCCTGCTGTCGGAGAAGCTCGGTGTTCCGCACATCTCCACGGGCGACCTCTTCCGCGCCAACATCGGCCAGGAGACGGCGCTCGGCCTCGAGGCGAAGAAGTACCTCGACGCCGGCGATCTCGTACCCAGCGACATCACCAACCGCATGGTTGAGGCCCGCGTCGCCGAGCCGGACGCAGCGAACGGTTTCGTGCTCGACGGCTTCCCCCGCACGGTCGATCAGGCCGACGCGCTCGAGGACATCCTCGCCGCGCTGAACACCAAGCTCGACGCGGTGCTGTGCTTCACGGTCGCCGAGGACGTGGTGGTCGAGCGCATGCTCGCTCGCGGCCGTGCGGACGACAGCGAGGACGTAATCCGTAACCGGCTCAAGGTGTACCGCGACGAAACCGCACCGCTGCTCGATCACTATGACGGCCTCGTCGTCACGGTCGACGGCATCGGCGAGATCGACGAGGTCAACACCCGGGCCCTGCGAGCGCTCGGACACTGAGGTAATGGCGATGTCGCTGCGCCGCAAGCGCAAGGTGGTGCCCTTCCAGTCCGCGGGCGAGCTGGACGCGATGGCGGCGGCCGGCGCGGTCGTCGGCCGCGCCCTGGTCGCCGTCCGCGAGGCCGCGAAGCCGGGTATCTCCACGCTGGAGCTGGACCAGATCGCCGAGCAGGTGATCCGGGAAGCCGGCGCAGTGCCGTCGTTCCTCGGCTACCACGGTTTCACCGGGTCGATCTGCTCCTCGGTGAACGACCGCGTGGTGCACGGCATCCCGTCCCCGGCGGACATCCTCGCCGAGGGTGACCTGGTGTCGATCGATTGCGGTGCCATCCTCGACGGCTGGCATGGCGACTCCGCGTGGACGTTCGGCGTCGGTGAGATCGACGCTGCGGACGCGGATCTGAGCGAGGCAACCCGACTGTCGATGGAGGCAGGCATCGCCGCGATGTTGCCGGGCAACCGGCTCACCGACGTGTCGCATGCGATCGAGCTGGGCACCCGCGCTGCCGAGCAGGCACACGGCCGCAGCTACGGCATCGTCGATGGCTACGGCGGCCATGGCATCGGCCGCTCGATGCATCTCGAACCGTTCCTCGCGAACGAGGGCGCGCCCGGTAAGGGCCCCGAGCTGGTGGTCGGTTCGACCCTGGCGATCGAGCCGATGCTCACCCTCGGCACCACCCAGACCGTGGTGCTCGACGACGATTGGACCGTCGTCACCACCGACGGCAGCCGTGCCGCCCACTGGGAACACACTGTCGCGGTGACCGAGGACGGCCCGCGCATTCTGACGCTGCGCCCGGAGTAAACGACCCTCAGCCGCACACCTTTTGCGGATCGCGAATAGCTGTGCGGCTGAGCGGGTCGAGGCACCTACCGCTTGATCAGCGGGCTGCGCACAACATGATTGCCGTTGGCGCGGTCTGCCGAGTCGAAGAAGTCCTCCCGATAGATATTGCGCGGGAACAGTCGTGCCTTCATCAGCGCCTTCATGGTGTCGGCAACCATGTTCGGGCTGCCGCAGATGTATGCCACGTTCCCCGAGGCCTTCGGGAAGTCCTCGGCGAGCAGTGCCGGCACCCGGCCCGTCCGGCCGCCGAACTCCTCCCGCGACACCGCAGGCCGGTAGCTGAACCAATCGTGCTCGGCCTCGAACGCCTCGAAGAACTCCCGGTCGTAGAGCTCCTCAACCTTCGCGACACCGTGGTAGAGCACCACTTCGTGCTCGGAATCGGTCTCGGCGATGTGCCGGATCATCGCCTTCATCGGCGCGAGCCCAGTGCCGCTCGCGAGCAGCAGGATCGGCTCGTCGCGCAGCGGCCGGAACGAGAACCTGCCGTACGGACCGGAGAACGCGACGGCGTCACCGGGCGCCATCGACTTGAACACCCAGCCGTCGGTACATGCACCCCCGGCGGAGAGCTTGATGTGCAACTCGATTCGCTTCGGATCTGCCGGGGTGCTGGCGATCGAATACGGTCGCTCGTCGCCGTTGGGTGTCCTCAGTAGCAGGTACTGACCTGGGTTGAACGCCACCGGCTCGTCCACCGCGATGACCACCCGCCGGACGGTCGGCGTGACAGCCTCCACCGATTCGATCGTGCCGGTGTAGTCGCGCACCGGGTGCACGTCGACGCCCTCCTCGACGTCGACGTCACCCTCGATGGTCAGATCGCTGCGCGGCTTGGCGACGCAGATCAGTGCGGCGCCCTCGTCGCGTTCGCTCTCCAGCAGCGCATATGGCGACGCGTCGCCGAAATCGACTTCGCCATCGAGGATCTCGGCCTTGCAGGTTCCGCACGTGCCATGGGTGCAGGCGTGCGGCAACCAGATCCCCTCGCGTAGGCATGCGTCGAGCACGGCCTGATCCTCGCGGCATTCGATCTCCACGCCGATCGGTTCGATCGACACCGTGTAGCTGGTCATCGCAGAGCTCCTAGGTGGCGAAGGACAGCAGGGCCTTGTGCCCGATGCCGAGGTCGGCGAGCGTCCTGCCCGGGTCGGCCTCGAGCGGCTCGTCGAACAACTGCCAGTCGTGCACCGATGCCGAGTCGTACTCCGGGTCGGACTCCGCCCAGGCATCCACGATGGCGCTGCGGAATTCGCCGAAGGTCATGGCCTTCGGTGCGCGGAAGCAGCCGGCCGAAGAGAACAGCAGGTTCCCGCGCCAGTGCACGTAAACCAGTTCGTCGTCACCGAACAACTCCACGCGATCGGCCGATGGGTAGTCGTAGTCGTAGAGCGCCTTGACGGTCATCTCACTTCTCCTTGCTCTTCGAATCGTCGTGCCACGCTGCCCAGGACGCCTCGTCGGTCGAGCCGCGGTAATCGCCGTTGTCGCCGGGTTGGATGCCGTACCAGTCGAGGACCTCCGGCACGCTCGGCCCTCCGCAATTGCCTTGGTAGATCTGGTGCACCGGCAACCACGCCTGGATGTACTTCTCCGGCTCCCTGTCGAAGATCCACTGGCAGCCGTCGCTGCAGGTATGGAACGTCTCGCCACGGAACTCGCTGTGCCGGAAAGAAATCCGCGTCGGATCATCGACCTCGGTAAAGGCCATCGGGATCTGGCAGACCTGGCACAGCTGAGGCAGGCCCTGCACGAACATCCGGCCGCCGTCCGCCTCGATCCGCTTGTGCTTCTCCCAGGTGGGCTTGTAGATCTCGGCGAAGCTGTCCGGGTACTGCTCGGACAGCCACGCCATCTTCTCGTCGGTCGGCGTCTGCGTCGTGAACGCGGCGGCGAAGGAGAAGTTGTGCAGGATCTTGTACGCCTGATGCGACAGGTGATCCTTCTCGGCGATGGCCAGGTCGACATGCCGTGGCGGCTTGATCCCGTAGTACTCGAGGTCGGGGAACAGCCCGTTCATCATCTGATCCTCGAAGTACAGCTCGAAGGCTTCCTTCCAGCTCATCACCTCGCGGGGGAGCATGTAGTCCATCATCGCGGCGACCAGCGCGGCCACCCGGTACGCCCGCCAGAACCACTTGTCGATCCAGCCCTGGATGATCGGCACGTTCGCCTCGTCCTGCTCGAGCAGGAACTTGATCGCCTCGAGCCCGAGGGTCATGTGCCGGCTCTCATCGGACTGCGCGGAGAAGCCGAACGACATTGTCGGCATATCGCCGTTGAAGCTCGCGCCGCTCATGAACGGCACGAAAAGCAGGTTTGTGAGCAGATATTCGAAGCTGAACGAGATCGCGATGAGGAACTCGAACGGCCCGGCCGTCATGGCGTCGTCGAAGAACGACTTCGGCACCGATAGGTACCAGACACGGTCCTTCTGCTTCGTCCAGCTGTGGAAGCCGCCGTAGTACTTGTTGTAGTTGCTGATCGTGTGGATCTGCGTCTGGCAGTGCCGCAGCTCGTCCACGCTCTGGCACAGCGCGGCGAACCGCGGTGCCGGGCCTTCGAGATAGCGGCCCAGGTAGGCGAAGTGCCGATGCGCGGCGTACTCGAGCGGAGTGACGCCCTGGATGAACAGCTTGATGGCGTTCAGGTAGCTGGCGTCGGCAAGGGTGAGATGGCCTTGGCTCTGGGCGAATCCGTCGAGAACCGCGTAGAGCCGCTTGTCCTTCTCGGCCTGGTACTTGTAGTAGGCGTCGACGGTCAGGCGGAACGGGTCTTCCCAGCCGTCCCAGTCGTGCACCTTGATGCCCTCGTAGTCGGTGTAGGGGAAGAGCTTCTCCCGCTCGACATAGGTTGCGTCCCAATCGAGATCGCGGGTGAGCAGCGAGTAGCGCTGCTTGAGTGGAAGCTTCTTCTTGCGCGGTGCGGCCTTCGCGGCCTTGGCTCCGGTGGCTTCGATTGTCATATCAGTGCTCCCACTTCACGATGATTTGGTCGTCGTCCCACTCGGAGAAATTGCCGGCGTACGACACGATCGCCAGCTGGAATTCGCCGGTCTCCCACTCGCGGCCGAGGCGGTCTTCGACCGTCTCGCGGTTGATCACGATCTGGCCGGGGGACTGCAGCTTCACCAGTCCGGGCAGGTGCCGCACGGTCATATCCGGGTTGTCGCTGCGGATCGCCTCGATCAGCGGCCGGTTCTCCTCGGACTCCTGCAGGTCGATGCCCACCAGGCGGGCAGTTCCGGTGCTCATGCTTGTTCTCCCAAAAGTGCGGTCCACTTGGCGGTTTCGGCGGCGTCGATATCGGCGAGCAATACGCCGGCATGTGCCTCGGGCAGGTTCTCGTCGATGAACGCGGCGATCGGTCGGACGGCGTCGAGGGCCCGCGGGCGCCATTCGTCGCGGATGCGGGTCAGCACTTCGACGTTCGTGGCGGCGGTCTCGGGATCGGCCGTCCACGACGCGAGCAATGCGTCGACCCACTTGCGCTGATCGGCGAACCACGCGGTGAAGTACTGCGCGACCAGGCTGTACGCGCCGCCCCCGGTCAGTAGGGCCGACTCGTCCAGGCCACGGAAGATCAACGGGTAGATGAGTGAATCGGCCATATCGAGCGCGAGCAGGGCCTCGGCCCAGTCGTCGGCCACCATGATGTGTTCGACAAGCGAACGCAGGGGCTGGAGATGTGTTGCCGACATCCAGTCGAGCTTGGCCGATTCGAGCGCCTCGGCTGTGCCGTCACCGACTGCAAGTCCGACCCGGGAGATCATCTGCGCGTTGCCGATTCGGTCGAACGAGGCAAAGCTGCAGCACTGCGCGAGCGAGGTGCCGTAGGCGAACCGCGACCCTGCCACGCTGATCAGCTGGCCGCCGGATTCATAGTGCCGCAACGGAATCACGGCCGCGCGAACGATGGCTCGCCACGTGTCGGGCAGCTTCACCAGTATGTCGCGGCTTTCCAGGTAGCTCAGCGTTTTGCCGAACTCCTCGTGATGTGCGGCGCGGTTGGTGACGTACGGCGTGTAGTAGTACTGCCGCGGGTCCAGGAACGAATACGAATCGGTAAGGCGCAGGGCGCTGAACCGGGGGTCGTACAGCTCGCGCTCCGAGTCCCAGGTGGGGCGGTAGTGGAAGATATCGCGCGGCTCGATGTCGAGCGTGCCTTCGAGGTAGCGGCTGGCCGGCTCGTCACCGATGCGATCGATGATGTTCTGGTACGTGTGGCGTTTCGCCTCGACGACCTGGTAGCGAAGTTCGTATTGCACGGGTTTCTCCTTTACGCGTGCGCCGGGTCGGCGAGCAGGGTGAGTAGCAGCGACTGCAGTTCGTCCGCGCCGGACAGCTCGCGAGTTTCGGTCTCGTCGAGGCCAGGGGCGGACAGACTCGCTGTGGCGGTGTGGCCGCTGACCACAGTCGCGATGCGCGCTTCGCGATCGCGGTAGCGGATGGTGAACGTGAACGCGCCGGGTCCGGTGCCGTCGACGAGTTCGAAGACGTCGCCGCGCTCACGCAGTACGGCGTTGGCCTCACTGACCAGCTGTTCGGCGAGCGAGCGGACGATGACCTGCACGTCGGCGGCCGCGGCGATGGACCGTGTGCGACTGGGTTCGGTAGCGGGTGCGGTGTCAAATGGGCACTCCGCAGGCTCCGCGCCTGCGGCAGGTTCACCGTCGAGTTTGGCCGAAACGGCCAGCATGAAGGGCGTCATGCGGACGACTCCTCGAGTCGGTTTTCGATTGATGTGACGCAGACCATAGGTCCGGAATTGATGCACCTGCGATCCGCTCTGCGCGGTCGCGATCCGCTTTGCGCGACGAGTCGTATTTGCCAACTTTCGTGGCGCGCATCACACTGGCGACGCGGGTGAGGAGTGGAGGACGCACGGATGCGCGACAGCGCGCGGGACGAGTCGAAACGTGATGACCAGGATTGGGAAGCGGCCGAACACGCCGTCTCCGACGCCTACTTCCCGCACGTCCTGCGGCCCGCGGCGGCGGGCTCGCATCCGGAGCTGAACGTCGCATCCACCCAGCTCGGAGCGTTGCGGCTCGCCCGAATCGGCTGGGGTGCAGAGGTATCCGTTGTCACCCAGCATCCCGGCGCATACGCGATCAATATCCCGATGCGCGGACACATCGAGTCGATCAGCGGCGGCCACCAGGTTTACTCCGAACCGGGCAAGGCGTCGGTGTTCGCGCCCGACACCGAGGCGGTGATCACCCGGTGGACGGAGAACTGCGAAATCGTCGGCGTGAAGCTCGACCGCGACTATCTGCATCGCGAGTTGTCCCGCGTCGCCGGTCGGCCCGGCGTGCAGCTACCTGCGCAGGTGGACCTCAGCACGCCCGAGGGTCGCAGCTGGCTTGCGCTGCTGGAATCGGTGAACACTCAGCTGCGCGGTGAAGGGTCACTGCTGCAGAACCCGCTGGTGGCCGACCAGCTAGCCGGCGCGGTGACGACGGCATTCCTGCTTGCGGTGCTACCCGAGGACGACAGCGGTGGGCCGATCCGGCCGCGGATCGTCAAGCGCGTGCTCGACCGGATCCACGAGGATCCGGCGCAGCCATGGACCGCGGCCGACATGGCCGAGGTCGCGGGGGTGAGCGTGCGCCGGCTGCAGGAAGCGTTCCGGGAGTACGTCGGGGTCGCGCCGCGCGAATACCTGCTCGATGTGCGCCTCGACCGGATTCACGAGGAGCTCGCCACCGGGGATCCCGTCGTCACCTCGGTTACCGATGTCGCACTGCGGTGGGGGATTACCCACACCGGACGGTTCGCCGCCGCGTATCGGCGCCGGTTCGGTGTCGCGCCGTCCGAGACGCTGCGCAGGTAGCGCGCACTCCATCGGATCGTCTGCGACGCGCACCAATTCACGCCACCGCGCATGCCTGGGCGTGCGCAAGCGCTGCAAAAGGTGCGCGGCGAAGTGTCGGGCATCCGAACTGTCAGTCGTGGTCCCGGCTGTGCAGGATTGCCGCGGCCGTGGCCGCGATCGTCCGGTCGCCGTCGTCCGTCAGCACGACCAGTGCCGCCTGTGCTGCTGGTCCCGGAATCTCCGCCAACGCTTGCGTGATCCGCAGGCGCACAGCCGGGTCCGCCGCGCCGCCGAGTCGGTCGGTTAGGGCGCCGACGATGTCCTCGCCGGTGGTGGCGACCTCGGTGAGCAGTCCCAAGGCCTCGGCCGCCTCGACGTCGCGTTGCCCCTCGACGACCAGCTCGAGCAGGGCAGGCACGGCGTCGGCGCTGCCCCGCGCGCCGAGGGCGAGGGCGGCTCGCCCGCGGACGGTGGCGTCGTCGTCGTCGAGCGCTTGCCGCAGCAGCGTCGTCGCCTCCGCCGCGGGCACCTTCGCAATCGCGGACGTCGCCCGGAGCCGGACGATGGCGTCGTCCGACTCCAGGCCTGCGGCCAGCTCCGCGAGCCCGCGCCCGGCCGCGCGGGCCAGCGACCACTGCAGAGCCCCTGCCACGTTGAGGTTGTCCTCGGCGAGGGCCGCCGCAGCCAGCGTCGGCCCGGGCAGCGCCGCACTCCCGTCGGCGGTGAGCACGGCCTGCTGACGTCTGCCAGAGGAATCGGACTCGAGCGCCCGCAGCAGCGGGACGATGCTCAGGACGTCGCCCCACTGCGCGGGAGCCGCCGCGTCGACCCGCTCGAGTTTGGTGAGCAGTTCCTCCTCGGCGGCGATCCGCGCCCGCGTGTGCCGGATGAGCTCGCTCACCAAATCGGCCGGTGCGAATCCGGGTTCGTCCAGTGCCCGCTTCGCGTCGGCCAGAGACAGGCCGAGGGTCCGAAGGCTCTCGACGTGGAAGAGCCGCCGGATGTCGTCGGGGGAGTACTCGCGGTAACCGCCCGAGCTTCGGCCGGTCGGCTCCACCAGTCCCAGCGCGTCGTAATGCCGCAGCATTCGGGTGCTGACGCCGGACAGTCGCGCGACCTCACCGATCAACATCCGCGGACCTCTTTCGTCACGATTCGCGGCCGACCGCGACCCGCTTCGCCATCTCGACCGCCATCGAGAAACCGCTGTCGGGGTCACGGTGGAGCTGCTCGGTGGCCTCGGCGTGCGCCCGCACGCGCGGATCGTTGCTCGCCCGGGCGGTCTCCAGAACGGGCAGGACGGCGTCGCCGAGACCCACCAGCGTGCGGCTCAGGCTCAGCATCGTGTCCCGGTCGCCGCGCCCGAGCGCCGACGCGAGATCGGTTGCGAGCGTGGCCTCGTGGCCCGTCGGGACGAGGACGAGGGCGGCCCGCCACGCGCTGCGGGCGACCTCGTCGTGCGCGTCGTGCAGCAGCGCCGACACCGCCGGCCAGGCCGCTCCGTCCCCGATCTTCGACAGGGTGTGCAGCGCCTGGCTGCGCGCCTGCGGGATGTTCGAGCCGAGCTCCACGATCAGCCGCGGCACCGTGATCTCGGCGGGCAGGCGAACCAGCGCCCACGTCAGCATGTCCCGGACGAAGAAGTCCGGCTCGACCGCACACCGGGCGACCAGGGCTTCGACGAGGTTCGGATCTCCAATGGTCCCTGCGGAGAGCGCCGCCCGCAGTCGCACGGAGGACTGGGCCCCGGTCAGGGCGTCGACGAGGCGAGCATCCGGCTCGCCGTGGTGGGTCGTGTACATGACAACCACCTCCTTCGCCGACAACTCCACTCCTTGACACTGTGTCAGGGTCAAGGTCTCGGTGTTGCGGATCACCGGTGGATGTCCGAGGGGCCTCGTATGGTCCGGTCATGAGCTACGAATTTCAGGTGGTGGTGGATTCGCAGCGCCCGCACGATCAGGCGAAGTGGTGGGCGCAGACGCTCGGCTGGCAGGTCGAACCCAGCGACGAGGACATGATCCGCGGTCTCGTCGCTGCCGGACGGGCCCGTGAGGAGGACACCCAGGTCTACGACGGTGTCCTGGTGTGGCGGGTCGGCGCCGCGATCCGAGACCCCGAGCACCCCGAGCGTCCGCGGGTTCTGTTCCAGCTGGTGCCCGAGGACAAGACCGTCAAGAACCGGATGCACCTGGACGTTCGGGCCGGGGAGGACCGGCAGGCGATCGCGGACGCGCTCGTCGAACGCGGTGCCACCGTCCTGCATCACGCCGAGCAGGGGCCGTTCAAATGGATCACCCTGACGGACCCCGAGGGCAACGAGTTTTGCCTGACCTAGCCGCTACCGGACGCTGTCGAAGAATGTTGCGACGTCGTCGACATAGAGTTCGGGCTGCTCGAATGCGGCGAAGTGACCGCCGCGCGGCATATCGGTCCAGTGGGTGATGTTGAAGCCGGCCTCGCACCAACTGCGCGGTGACTGCAGGATTTCCTTCGGGAACGACGCGATGCCGGTGGGAAGTTCGACGCGGCCCGTATTGAACGTGCGGAAGCTCTCCCAGTACAGACGTGCCGACGATGCGCCAGAAGCGGTGAGCCAGTACAGCATCACGTTGTCGAGCATTTCGTCTCGGGTCAGCGCGTTCTCGGGGTGCCCGTCGCAGTCGGTCCACGACCAGAACTTCTCGACGATCCAGGCCAGCTGGGCGACAGGGGAGTCGACCAATCCGTAGCCGATTGTCTGCGGACGCGTGGACTGCTGTTTGGCGTAGGCGTTGTCCCACTTGCGGTAATACTTCATCCGCTCGAGCGCCCGCTTCTCGTCGTCGGTCGGATTGTCGAGCGGTCCCGGAGGAAATCCGAGGGGCATGTTCAGGTGAATCCCGGTGCAACCGCCGCCATTTCGCCCGATCTGCGCGGTGATCGAGGCGCCCCAGTCGCCACCCTGTGCGCCGTACCGCTCGTAACCCAGCCTGCCCATCAACGTGTCCCACGCCGCGGCGATCCGCTCCACGCTCCACCCGGTTCGCGTCGGTTTACCGGAGAAGCCGTAGCCCGGTAGCGATGGGCACACCACGTCGAATCCACGCTCGGTCAACGGCTCGATCACCTTGTGGAACTCGACGATCGAGCCCGGCCAGCCGTGGGTGATCAGCAGCGGAAAGGCGTCGGGCCGCGAGGACCGCTGGTGGATGAAATGGATGTCGAGCCCGTCGATTTCGGTGGTGAAGTGATCGAAGCGGTTGAGCGCCTGCTCGCGGGCGCGCCAGTCATAGGTGGTGGCCCAGTAATCGGCGAGTTCCTGGGTGTAGGCCAGGGGAATCCCCTGGCTCCAATCGTCAACGCATTCGGCCTCCGGCCAGCGTGTCACTTCCAGCCGGATCCGCAGATCCTCGAGTTCGTCATCGGTGACTGCGATGCGGAAGGGGCTGATTCCAGACATGACCGGGATCCTCTCAGCAACTCGTGGCATTCAGCCACGATTCAGGACTCGAGCAGGATCGTCACTGGGCCGTCGTTGACGAGGTCCACATGCATATGTGCGCCGAACTTCCCTGTTTCGACGGTGGCACCGAGCGCGCGCAGGGCATCGGCGAACGCATCGACCAGCGGTTCGGCTACCGGACCCGGCGCGGCCTTCGACCACGAGGGCCGCCGGCCCTTCGCGGTGTCGGCGTAGAGCGTGAACTGGCTGACCACAAGGATCGGCGCGTTCACGTCCGAGGCCGACCGTTCCCCCTCGAGGATGCGAAGCGACCACAACTTGTTCGCCAGTCCCGCGGCGATCTGCGGCGTATCGGAATGTGTGGCGCCCACGAGTGCGAGCAGGCCCTGGCCGGGTTCCGGAGAGATCGCTCCGACCACCTCGCCAGCTACGGTGACGGACGCCTTCGCGACGCGCTGCACGAGAACTCGCATGGTGGTCGATCGTGCCATGTACGCTGCCGCCCACGCGGGAATCATTCGGTGTAGCAAGGAGTTGCGCACGGCATGGGCGATCACGGCTTGGGACAGTTCGGTGTGTGGCGCGGCGGAACACGCAGTGTGACTCCGGAGAACGCGGTGGAGATCGAGCAGCTCGGCTATGGCGCGATCTGGATCGGCAGCTCGCGGAAACCGTCGCTGAAGTTCGTCGAGCCGTTGCTCGAGGCGACCAGCACCATCACCGTCGCGACCGGCATCGCGGATGTCTGGAGTAATCCGCCCAAGGAACTCGCCGCCTCGTTCCATCGCGTCGAGCAGCACTTCCCGGGCCGGTTTCTGCTCGGCATCGGTATCGGGCATCCCGAGGCGAGCCAGGACTACACCAAGCCGTTCCAGACGCTCGTCGACTATCTGGACGTGCTCGATGGCGAGGGTGTGCCGAAGGAGCGTCTCGCGCTCGCCGCGCTGGGCCCGCGCGTGTTGAAACTGTCGGCGGATCGCACCGCAGGCGCGCACCCCTATCTCACCTCGCCCGAGCACACCCGCTTCGCGCGCGAAATCCTCGGACCGGACGCACTGCTCGCCCCCGAACAGAAGGTCGTCCTCGACACCGATTCGGAAAGCGCCCGCGCGGTCGGCCGCGAAACTGCGGAGATATACCTGCAGCTGAAGAACTACCGCGCGAACCTGAACCGGCTCGGTTACGCCGATGCCGATATCGACAACGGCGGCAGTGACGCGCTGATCGACGCCCTGGTCGTGCACGGTGATGCGGCGGCGGTCGCTGCCGGCCTACGCGCGCACGTCGACGCCGGCGCCGACCACGTCTGCATTCAGGTGCTGCCGATGTTCGACGACGCGATGCCCGCGCTGCGGGTGCTCGCCAAGGAACTGGGGCTATCCGCGCCCCGCTGATCGCGGTGAACGTCAATCCGGAGTTTGTGGTCGCTCCGCAGGCTCCGCTCCGGGCCCATTTGGCCTGGTGGGCAACCTTCGGTAGACTCGGCTAACGGTGCGCTCTGCGTGCCGGTTGTCTGCGTGCCCGGACCTGCCGCGAGTTATCTCGACGGAACCGAACGAGCGCGAAGGGTGCCGGTGGCCAGTCCGCACCACGGTAACCGACGGTGTGAACTAGCAACCAGGCCTTGAGGCCGGGATCGCGGAGGATATGGCGAAGAAAGACGGGGCCATCGAGGTCGAGGGGCGGGTTGTCGAACCGCTGCCCAATGCGATGTTTCGCATCGAGCTCGAGAATGGTCACAAGGTTCTCGCGCACATCAGCGGGAAGATGCGGCAGCACTACATCCGCATCCTTCCGGAAGACCGTGTGGTCGTTGAGCTTTCGCCCTACGACCTGTCGCGGGGTCGCATCGTCTACCGCTACAAGTAAGACCTACCCGGCCGGTCCTGGCCGGGTACAAGTCTGCCCGCATCAGTGGGCCGACCGAAGAGAGATTGGACGGACGTGAAGGTTCAGCCGAGCGTCAAGCCGATCTGCGAAAAGTGCAAGGTGATCCGCCGCAACGGTCGGGTCATGGTGATCTGCGACAACCTGCGTCACAAGCAGCGCCAGGGCTGACGCCCTTCAGCTGAAGCAGGCGTCAACGCCAGAACGCCACGCACCGATCGACGATCGGATTGGCAGTCGAAAAGAAGACCTCCCAGCACCAGCCGCCGCATACGAGCGACGGCCTACCCCCGGCACGGAGGCCGGGGCCCCGACAGACGTGGGGATGGACAGGGAGCAGACCTCCGACAAGTGAAGGAATCGCCACATGGCACGTCTCATGGGTGTCGATCTTCCGCGCGAGAAGCGTATGGAGATCGCACTGACCTACATCTACGGCATCGGCCGTACCCGCTCGAAGGAGATCCTGGACGCGACCGGCGTCAGCCCGGATCTGCGCACGAAGGATCTGTCGGATGACGATCTGACCAAGCTGCGTGACTACATCGAGGGCTCCGAGCTCAAGGTGGAGGGCGATCTGCGCCGCGAGGTGCAGGCCGACATCCGCCGCAAGATCGAGATCGGCTGCTACCAGGGCCTGCGCCACCGTCGTGGCCTGCCTGTCCGCGGGCAGCGCACCAAGACCAACGCGCGCACTCGTAAGGGTCCGAAGCGCACCGTCGCAGGGAAGAAGAAGTAATGCCTCCGAAGTCACGTACCAGCGGTCCGAAGAAGACCCAGAAGTCGCGTCGTAGGGAAAAGAAGAACATCCCGCACGGCAACGCGCACATCAAGAGCACGTTCAACAACACGATCGTGTCGATCACCGACCCGAACGGCAACGTCATCTCGTGGGCGTCGTCCGGTCACGTCGGTTTCAAGGGCTCGCGCAAGTCGACTCCGTTCGCCGCGCAGCTCGCCGCCGAGAACGCTGCCCGCAAGGCGCAGGAGCACGGCGTCAAGAAGGTCGACGTTTTCGTGAAGGGTCCCGGCTCCGGCCGCGAGACCGCGATCCGTTCGCTGCAGGCTGCAGGGCTCGAGGTCGGCACCATCTCCGATGTCACTCCTCAGCCCCACAACGGCTGCCGTCCGCCCAAGCGGCGTCGGGTCTAGCGGGAAGGAAGGTTTAGAAAATGGCTCGTTATACCGGACCCATCACCCGCAAGTCGCGTCGTCTGCGTGTTGACCTCGTTGGAGGCGACCAGGCGTTCGAGCGTCGTCCCTACCCGCCCGGCCAGCACGGCCGCGCGCGGATCAAGGAGAGCGAGTACCTGCTCCAGCTGCAGGAGAAGCAGAAGGCTCGCTTCACCTACGGCGTCATGGAGAAGCAGTTCTCGCGCTACTACAAGGAAGCCAACCGGCTCAAGGGCAAGACCGGCGAGAACCTGCTGGTCCTGCTCGAGACCCGTCTCGACAACGTCGTGTACCGCGCCGGCCTGGCGCGCACCCGTCGTCAGGCTCGCCAGCTGGTCAGCCATGGCCACTTCCTGGTGAACAACAAGAAGGTCAACGTCCCCAGCTACCGCGTCTCCCAGTACGACATCATCGATGTCAAGGAGAAGTCGCTGCCGACGCTGCCCTTCCAGGTTGCTCGCGAGACCGTCGGCGATCGCCCGGTTCCGGGCTGGCTGCAGGTCATCCCCGGCCGGCTGCGGATCCTGGTTCACCAGGCGCCGGAGCGCGCGCAGATCGATGTCCCGCTGCAGGAACAGCTGATCGTCGAGTACTACTCGAAGTAAGCGTCATGCGCAGGTGAGGGCGCACCCGCCCCGGGTGCGCACTCACCGAAATCCACACGTGGGCGTCAAATAGTGGGCGTCCGTAGAGGAAGAAGAAACAATGCTCATTTCGCAGCGACCGACTCTCACCGAAGAGGTCCTGGCCGACAACCGCTCGAAGTTCGTTATCGAGCCCCTCGAGCCGGGCTTCGGCTACACCCTGGGCAACTCGCTCCGGCGCACCCTGCTGTCGTCCATCCCCGGCGCGGCGGTGACCAGCATCCGCATCGACGGCGTGCTGCACGAGTTCACCACCGTTCCCGGCGTGAAGGAAGATGTCACCGACATCATCCTGAACTTGAAGGGCCTCGTCGTCTCCTCCGAGGAGGACGAGCCCGTCACGATGTACGTGCGCAAGCAGGGCCCGGGCACCGTCACCGCGGCTGACATCGTTCCGCCGGCCGGCGTCACGGTGCACAACCCGGATATGCACATCGCGACCCTGAACGACAAGGGCAAGCTCGAGATCGAGCTCGTCGTCGAGCGCGGCCGCGGCTATGTGCCGGCGGTGCAGAACAAGGCCACTGGCGCCGAGATCGGCCGGATCCCGGTCGACTCGATCTACTCGCCGGTGCTCAAGGTGACCTACAAGGTTGAGGCGACTCGTGTTGAGCAGCGCACCGACTTCGACAAGCTGATCCTCGACGTCGAGACCAAGAACTCCATCACCTCCCGGGACGCGCTGGCTTCGGCCGGCAAGACCCTGGTGGAGCTGTTCGGTCTCGCCCGCGAACTCAACATCGAGGCCGAGGGCATCGAGATCGGGCCGTCGCCGGCCGAGGCCGACCACATCGCGTCGTTCGGCCTGCCGATCGAGGATCTCGACCTGACCGTTCGTTCCTACAACTGCCTCAAGCGCGAGGGCGTGCACACCGTCGGTGAGCTCGTCGCGCGCACGGAGTCCGATCTGCTGGACATCCGCAACTTCGGGCAGAAGTCGATCGACGAGGTCAAGGTCAAGCTGCATTCGCTGGGCCTCGCGCTCAAGGACAGCCCGGCTTCGTTCGATCCGTCGAGTGTTGCCGGCTACGACGCTGCCACCGGTACCTGGAGTGACACCGACGGCGGTGCGTTCAGCGAGGCCGACGGTAGCGACCAGGATTACGCCGAGACCGAGCAGCTCTGAGCCACCGCGCGCTGCTGGGTCCCTGACAGGAGAAACAAACAATGCCCAAGCCCACCAAGGGTGCCCGCCTCGGCGGGTCGGCCAGCCACCAGAAGGCGATCCTGGCGAATCTCGCCACCGCCCTCTTCGAGCACGGCCGGATCACCACCACGGAGACCAAGGCCAAGCGTCTTCGCCCGTACGCGGAGAAGCTCGTCACCCACGCCAAGGCCGGCACCCTCGCGCATCGTCGCGAGGTGCTGAAGGTCATCCGCAACAAGGATGTCGTGCACACCCTGTTCGCGGAGATCGGTCCGTCCTTCGCCGATCGCGATGGCGGCTACACCCGCATCATCAAGACGGTGCCCCGCAAGGGTGACAACGCGCCGATGGCGATCATCGAGCTCGTTCGTGAGAAGACCGCGAGCTCGGAGGCGTCCCGCGCCACCCGCGCTGCGGCTTCGAAGAAGGCCGCTGCCGCCGAGGCCGCTGCCGACGAGAACGTCGTCGCCGAGGTTGAGGCCGAGGCCACCGAGGCCGAGGTCGCCAACGCGGACGCGGTCGCCGAGGCCGTGACCGACGAGTCGAGCACCGTCGCCGCAGCCGAGGTCGCCGACGAGGCCAAGGACTCCAAAGAGTCCTGACGTGGCACTAGCTGATGGGCCCGCCGTTCCCTCCGGGGACGGCGGGCCCGTTCCATTCCAGGAGGGTCGCGCGGCGCCGGTGACGTCGGGTCGCTCCGCTTCGAGGCGCTTGCGGCTCGATATCTCGTATGACGGCACCGATTTCCGCGGCTGGGCACGCCAGCCCGACCTGCGCACGGTGTGCGGCGTGCTCGAGGAATCGCTGGGTACCGTCCTACGCGAGCCGGTCGAACTGACGGTCGCGGGGCGCACCGATGCCGGCGTGCATGCCGAGGGCCAAGTGGCGCATATGGACGTCGCCTGGGATGGCGACGACCTGCCGAAGCTGGTCCGGCGGATGGCGCGGTTTCTGCCCTCGGATGTGCGGATCATGCGGCTCACGGACGTGCCGCCCGAGTTCGATGCCCGCTTCTCTGCGCTGCGGCGCCACTACAGCTACCGGCTGTTCACCTCGGATTACGGTGTCCCGCCGCTGGAGTCGCGCGGCATGGTCGGGTGGAGCCGCCCGGTGGATCTGGAGGCGATGCGTGCGGCTTCTCAGGCGCTGCTGGGCCTGAACGACTTCGCGGCGTTCTGTCGGCGCCGTGACGGCGCGACGACCGTGCGGGAGCTGCAGCGGTTCGATTGGGTGATCGACGGCAACCGGCTGACCGCGCATGTCAGCGCGGATGCGTTCTGCTGGTCGATGGTGCGCAGCCTCGTCGGCGCGGTCCTCGCCGTGGGGGAGGGGCGTCGCAGCGTCGAATGGACTAAGAATTTGCTAAATGAGCGGGCGCGGTCGAGTGGCGTTACTGTGGCCCCTGCACGTGGGCTGAGCCTGGTGGCGGTGGACTATCCGGACTATGCGCTGCTCGCCGAGCGCAACGCCGAAACCCGTGCTGTGCGTACGGAATCCGCAGGTTCGGGCGGATGCTGCGGTGGAGATTGACCGATCGGTGAAAGTGACATATGTCACGTTAGGTAGTCAAATATTACGGCGGTCTAACCGAGCGATCACGAATCGATACAATCGCAGCCGGGTTGTGTTATGCCCTCGTGATCTGAAATCCTACGCGGCAATGTCTCTCATTCGGTCGCCCGAATGGGGGAGCGCTGACGTAGTCAACGGTCCTGAGCGAATGCGCTGTGCGTGTCCGTGGGGTTGGGAAGTGAGTTGTGAATGAGGGACGGGTCGCGGTCCGGCGTACGCGCTTGGAACCCGGAAACTTGGCGGCTCCGCTGGAAGGTCGGCGCCGTCCTCGCGGTCCCGCTGTCGGTCGCCCTTCTGCTCGGCGGACTCCGCATCTCCGACGAATTGCAGACTTCGCAGCGGCTGAATGAAGCAGCCGACAGCGTCGACGTGGTTACCGCGGCGATCGAGCTGGAGGCCCGCACGAACCAGGTGATGGGTGGTCAGGCAACCGCAACCGTTGCCGACGGCGAACTCGACCACCTCGACGAAGCGATCGGGCACGGCCAGGCGGTCCTCGACCGCGGCAAGCTCGCACCCGAGGTGGCCGCCGCACTGGCCGACGTGATGGATGTCGCTCAGACGGTGTTCGGCGAGGGTCCGACGACCGAGATCGACCTCGAGGAGATGAAGGCTCGAGCACATCGCGTGCAGGCCAACACACTCGACATCGTCGAGTTGTCGCTGCAGTCGGTCGAAGACTCCACCGTTACCGCCGCGAAGAACCAGTTGGTCGCGGCCCTCGGCGGCCAGCGTCGCCTGTTCGACGAGGTGGCCGGCGGCGTCGCGATTCTGCGTGACCCGAACGGCGGACACGATGTTGAGGAAGAGCTCAACATCATGGCCGAGAACGCGATGGTCGACGTGCTCGCCCGGTACTACCCGGACGATGACCGTCGGATCGCCGACCTCTACAAGGGCATCGAGAACCGCTTCGGTCTGGTCAACCAGGGCCGCAAGACCCAGATCTGGCCGCTGTTCGAAACCCGTGAATCGCTGATCGACAGCCTCGGCACCTACACGACCCTGGTTCAGAATTCCGCGAAGACGATCACCAGTGGCGTGCAGGAACTTGCGGACAACGCGCGCGACCGCGCGATCCGTGACGCCGCGATCGTCCTCGGCGGTCTGTTGCTCGCGGTCGTCGTCGGTCTGATGATCGCGCGTTCGCTCATCGCGCCGATTCGCCGCCTGCGCGTGAGCGCGATCGGTATCGCCGAACGCGATCTACCCGCCGAGGTGGACCGGATCAAGGCCGGTGAAAACGCCCTCGACGTGGTGCCCGAGCCGGTCCCCGTCCATACCAAGGAAGAGATCGGCCAGCTCGCTCGCGCCGTCGACGAGATCCACGACCAGGCGCTGCGCCTGGCCGGTGAACAGGCCGACCTTCGTCTCCAGGTCAACGAGATGTTCGAGACGCTGGCCCGGCGAAGCAAGTCGCTCGTCGATCATCAGCTCTCGCTCATCGAGTCGATGGAGTACGAGGAGAAGGACCCGCGTCTGCTCGAGCGGCTCTTCCGTCTCGACCACCTCGCCACTCGTATGCGCCGTAACGGCGACAACCTGCTGATTCTCGCCGGTACTGCCGCGCGCAAGGGCCGTGCCACCCCGGTTGCCGTGGTGGACGTGCTGCGCGCCGCGGTGTCCGAGGTTGAGGACTACCGCCGGGTGAAGCTCGGTGCGACACCGGATCTGGCGATTGTCGGTTCGGCGGCAAGCGACATCGTGCACCTCCTCTCCGAGCTGCTCGACAACGCGGTGCGCGCCTCTCCGCCGGCCAGCGACGTGACGTTCAACTTCGCCCGGTCGCAGGATGGCGGCCTGGTGATCGAGGTGTCCGACCGTGGTGTCGGTATCACCCCCGCCGAAATGTTCGAGATGAACGAGCGGCTTGCCCGTTCCGCCGAGGTTGGTCCCGAGACCGCTCGCCGAATGGGTCTGTTCGTGGTCGGGCGACTCGCCGAGCGTCACGGTCTGAAGGTGCGGCTGCGTGCCACGTTCGAAAGCGCTGCCGACCCGGGCCTGACCGTCATGGTCTATTTCCCGAAGCGTCTCATCGACGAGTCGGGTGCAGTCCAGCAGCCGTTCGAGCCGACGTATGCGGCCCGTCCGATGGCACCGATCCCGCCGCGTGAAGGCCTTGGAGCTCTCGCGGGCGCCAACGCCGCGCTGCCGCGTGGGTCGAATGGTCAGTCAACGCCGACTCAGCCGCAGCGTCCGACCGAACCGCCGGTTTCTCGTCCGCAGGGCTCCTCGGTGACCGAGGCCGGCCGGTCCACGCGCGAGACCGGTCTTGCGGGTCTCCCGAAGCGTGACCAGGGCGCAACGGATCTCCCGCCGCGTACCCCAGGTGCGACGCCGGGTATCCCGGCAGCCGGCATCGGGTCTCGCGGGTCTGCCGCAGCGTGAG